>NZ_JBFRCL010000045.1:0-69563 GCF_040965695.1 Paraburkholderia sp. BR10937 | reverse complement strand
CATGCCTGATGACCATAGCGAGCTGGTCCCACCCCTTCCCATCCCGAACAGGACCGTGAAACAGCTCCACGCCGATGATAGTGCGGATTGCCCGTGTGAAAGTAGGTAATCGTCAGGCTCCTCATGCAGTACGTCCAGAACCCCGGTGTCTCCGAAAGAGCACCGGGGTTCTGGCGTTTGGGCGCTGGGAAATAAAAGGCTAGCTGGTCGTTCACTGAACGACGCAGCAAAACCACCTCACGGCCAGCTCGACTGGCCGCGGTGAGATTCAGGCAAGGGGCGCGCCGACGCGGTGCCGGCGCTGGGTTCAGTGCCTGCGGCGAACCCGGTCGAGCACGTGATGCTCGGCCAGCCAGTGATGCATCATGCCTTCGCCGTCGTGCTCTTTCCGGTAGGCGCGCGATTCGAAGATCGATAGCCCAAGCAGAACCAGCAGACCCACAGCAAGACCGATCAGACCCGCAATAGTTTCGGCATCCATGGCAGCCTCCTGTCGATTGCAGCCATGTCCGTATCTTAGAACAGTGTCGCAACGGAAAAAATAGCGAGTGCAGCCGCTTCGCTACCTGGCCGGCGCGCCGCTCAGATCACTATTAAGAAAGGATTTCAGGCGATGTACCGTGTTTATCTGGCCCTTGCAATGGCCGCATTGCTTTCGGCGTGTGCCGAAAACGCAACGACTCACCGCCACGGCACCCCGCCGCAGGATCCGCCCGACTACCACGGTGTGCCGACCGACGACCGGCCGCCGATGATGATCGACAACCCGCCGCCTGCTAAGTAAGAGCGCCGACTGCCGGCGCGAGCGCTGTCAGCGCAGCTGCACAGACACCGGCACGATCGCGCCGCTGATGCGCGGTAGCAAGGGCGAGAGCGTCAGGCCGCGCGCGGCCATGAAGACGAGCAGGGCGATCCACAACCCGTGATTGCCGAGCGGCCCAACCAGCGCCCATGACGCGCACAGAAACACAGCCAGCGACACCGCCATGGCTTGCATGAGTTCGCGTGTGCGCGTTGCGCCGATGAACACGCCGTCCAGCAAAAAGCCCCAAACGGAGATGAGCGGCGAAAGCGCGGCCCATGGGAGGAATGCCTGGGCGGCGGCACGCACTGACGGCTGGTCGGTTAGCTGCCTGATGATCCACGGGCCGCAGGCCCAATAGACCAGAGAAAAACCGAAGGCGCCCAGCGCTGCCCAGAACAGGTTGATCTTCACGGCCTGGCGAAACGCATTGCGATTACCTGCGCCGATCGCCGCGCCTACCAGCGCCTCGGCTGCATGGGCGAACCCGTCAAGACCGTAGGCCATGAAGGTCTGGAAGTTGAGGAGCAGGGCGTTCGCGGCAAGGATCGCGTCGCCTTGCTTCGCGCCCAGATGCGCGAACCATCCAAACGAGCCCAGCAGGCAAAGCGTACGCAGAAAGATATCGCGATTGATCGCGACGAGGCGTTTGAGCGCTGCTGGCTCGAGCACAATTTGCAACGCGAGCGGCGCGAGCCCGCGAGGACGAAGCCTCCACAGCACGCAGGCGCCGAAGACAAAACCAAGCGTATCTGCCGTAGCCGTCGCCGCGCCGATCCCGGCGATGCCCCACCGCAGCCCGTACACGTAGGCGAGCACCGCAATGACGTTCGTCAGATTGATGAAGATCTGCGAAAGCAGCGCAATGCGCACGCGCTGAGTGCCGAGCAGATATCCGAGCACGACGTAGTTCGCCAAAGCGAAAGGCGCAGAGCCAATACGCGCAAGGCAGTAGACCCCGGCGTTGCGTTGCACGTCTGCGCTGCCGCCAATGGCCGCGAGCGTGTAGTGGATCAAGGGCGATTGAATCAGCAGGATCGCGGCGCCGATCGCGAATGCGAGCAGCAGGGCGCGCACAACATTCGCGCGCAATGCGGGGAGGTCGCGGGCGCCGTAGGCCTGTGCGACGAGTCCCGTCGTCCCCATGCGCAGGAAGCCGAAACCCCAGAACACGAAGTTGAAGAACAGGCCGCCTAGTGCGACGCCGCCAAGATCGGCCGCGCTGCCAAGGTGGCCTGCCACAGCCGTATCGACGGCGCCGAGGATGGGCTGCGTGAGATTGGCGAGGACGATGGGAAACGCGAGCGTCAGCACGCGTCGATGCCAGCCTCGCTGGTCGGGCAGGGCTTCCGCGCCGCTCAAGCGCGTTCCTGCACGCACACCCAGGGCGAGACGACGACCGCCCACAACTCCGGCTTGCGTGCCGCGTAATCGGCTGCGGTTTCCGCCGGCATACGGGCGACGAGGCCCGAAGACAGCCATTGCATGACGACCGCACTGTCGTCGTTGGCGATGGCCTCTGCCACGCTGACGAGGTCGAGGTCGCGCGCCACGCTCAGCAACTTGCCTTGCGCGAAGAAACGTTCGAGATCCTGCCAGTCGATTTTGGCGGTTTCGCCGAGCAGCCTGGCGTACGTCGGACTGGGGTTGGCGTCTTCGATAGTCATGGTGATTGGAATTTCGTTGCGGCCGATACTATAAACGATAGTCTGCCAGCAGACCGGCGGCCCGATGGCGAACGGCGGATCCGCGGTATTAATCACATTAATAAGTCGATATCCAGGCTTGCGACGCCAAAATACAGACAATAAGCCACATTAAATCAGCAAACATCTGAGCTAAGCACGGTGCGAATTGGTGTTTCAAATTTGTACACCACACCGGATAAATGCATAGTTGCGTGCGCTCGCACACTAAAGCCGGCTGCCTCGAAAATGCGAAAAATACCATGCTTTAAACCGACGATTCCGGCTTGCAAACCCCCTCGCCAAAACCATGTTCTTTAGCCTGATCGGGCCGTCCAGCAAGCCTTTTCGCCGATTGACGACTTGTCGATGTGTGTCACTGATGCGTCCGATCTTATGGCCCGCAGCAGTTGATTCGGCGTCCTCATTCGTTGCTGAAAAGTGATGCGACGCATAATCCGTGCGCCGTAGCACATTTTCGCGCTAATTAAGTGATTGCGCCGCAGGAAGCGCGTTGATAGATTGCGATTCGGCGCATGGTAAACCGGTCCTTTGCCGATATGCGCCAAACCCCCGTTAGCCCGGCGCCATGCCGGGCTTTTTTTCGTCCATTGATTTGGCTGGCCGTAGCGGCCCGTCTCAACGTGCGGGAAGTTCGCGAGTCGGATCGATCGAGCGTCCCTGGTATCGCAGCTCGAAATGCAGCATGACGCGATCGTTGTCGCTGCTGCCCATTTCCGCGATCTTCTGCCCTTGCGCGACGCTCTGGCCTTCCTTCACGAACAACGCCTGATTGTGCGCATAGGCCGTCAGGTAATCGCCGCTGTGCTTGATGATCAGCAAGTTACCGTAGCCACGCAGACCATTGCCGGCATAGACCACGGTGCCGGGCGCCGCGGCGACGACGGGGGTGCCGGCCGCATTGGCGATGTCGATGCCCTTCGAGTTGCGGCCGTCAAAGTTGCGGATGACCTGGCCGCTGGTCGGCCAGACGAGCGAAATCGACGGGGCGGCCGCCGCCGAAGGTGCGGACGAAGGCGCGGATGCCGTATCGGTTGTGTCGGCGCTCTCGCGCGGGGCAGTCGCTGCGCTACGCGGCGCGGTGCGGGCGCTCGCGGTGCCGGCGGGCGGCTCTACGCGCAGGACCTGGCCGACTTCGATGGCGTCGGGGTTCGACAGATTGTTCCAGCGCACGATGTTCTGCACGGACTGGCGATTGCTGCGTGCGATCTTGTACACGGTGTCGCCGCGTTCCACGCGATAAAAGCCGGGGCCGACCGGAGCCGATCCGCACGCCGCGAGCAGCGCAACGAGCGCCGCACATGCAATCCGTCTGATTCCTGGTGCCAACATTGAACCTCGCATGACCTTGCCTCGACGGACCACGATCCGCCGCGCTGGCAAAACGCCTGATTTTAGCGGGTTTGCCAGCGCAACTGGGGTTTTGCCTGACGAATGCCTGACGCGGGCGGCAGCATCCATACCGGCGCCGGCCCAGCACGGCGCCGGTGCGCGCGATCAGCCGCCGAGCGTCTCGACGCCGATACGCAGCGTCGCCGTCTCCGTTTGACCCGGTGCGAGCCAGCGCAGGCCGAGCCCGTTGTGGATCGCGTCGGGCAGACCAAGCCAGGGTTCGACGCAGTAGAAGTCGGAGTCCGCGGCTTCCGTCCACGTCGTGACGGCGTACCAGGGAAGCGAGCCGGGCCGGTTCAGGTCGATCGTCACCGCGCGGCCGAGTCCCGGCGCTACGAAGCGCACCGGCGAGGCGGGCGGCGTTGGCTCGAGCACATGGAAGCGGTCGATGATGCTTGCGTCGTCGAGCCTGTATTGCGCTTTGCCGGGTTCGGGCGCACTGATCGAACCGTCCGCGAGTTGATGACGGCGCTGGCTCGCCGGCAGGTCGAGCGTCGTCTGCGCGCGCTGGGCGTGGGGCAAGGCGAAGTAGAAGTGATGGCCCGCGTACCAGGGAAGCGGATCCTGGCCGGTATTGGTCGCCGCAAGCGTCACGTCGAGCGTATGCGCGTCGGCCAGCCGGTAGACCGCCTCGAGGCGAAAGGAGAACGGGTAGCCGGCGCGGGTGGCGTCGGAGTCGACGAGCGTCATTTGCAGGCCGTGCCCATCGTCGTCGACCTGCGCCGTGAACGGCAGATCGCGCACGAAGCCATGCATCGGCAGATCGCGAACCACGCCCTGGGCGTCGCGCCAGCGCCCGATCTGGCCGTCGACACGATGGCGGCCAAGGAAGGGGAAGAGCAGCGGATTGCCGCCGCGCACGCGTGCCGGCTCGGCCCAATTCGCATTTTCCGGCCACACGATGACCGGCTGGCCGCCGACGAGCCACGAGAGCAAACGGCCGCCGGCCCACGGCGCGAAGCGCAGCGTCGAGGCACCGCGGGTGAGGGTGAGGATGTCCTGTTCTGGATGGGCGTTCATGGGCGGGCCTGGAGTGGGTGGAAGAAGGGTGGCGCGGATGCGCCGGACAGAGGCGGATTTTGCGCCGCTTTCTCATGCGTGAAAACCCTCGTCGGGAAAGCGTGGGTGTCGTTGGCGGACAAGAGTCAGCATAATCCGCATGACCGTGCGGTGGCGCACAGAGCATTTTCGCAGGAGACCTCCCCATGGACCTCGCAATGGCAATGAGCATGGCTCTGTTCAGCCTCTTTGTCGGTAGCAGCGCCTATTTCTTCTACAAGATGGCGCGCTGATCGCGCCGCGTTCCGTCCCCCTCGTTTGATTCCCGCGAGCGCGACACGCACGTTCGCGCCAGGATCCCTGCATTCGCAGCCAATTTTGTTGCGGCGCAGTAACTTTTCTGACAAATCCATCTTCAAGCTTGGCGCTGCAATACGGCCCAGGCATAATCGGTGCGCTTTGCCGCACCGGCTCCGCAACGGTCCGGCCCCTTACACCACCATTACGAGGATCCGCGCGTGAGTCTCTGGTTTCTATTCTTCCTGAGCGTGTTGCAAGGCGTCACCGAACTGTTTCCCGTGAGCAGCCTCGGCCATACGCTGCTCGTGCCGGCGCTGTTCGGCATGCACATCGACAAGCACGCGCCGCAATTGCTGCCGTTCCTCGTCGCCTTGCACCTGGGGACCGCAGTTGCGCTGCTCTGGTATTTCCGCGAGCGCTGGGTCGCGTTGATCAGCGGCTTCTTTGCCTCGCTGGGCGGTCGCAAGAACGACGACGGGCACATGATGTGGGCGCTCATCATTGGTACGATTCCGACGGGTATCGTCGGCCTCGTGCTCGAAAAACGCATCGAAGCCATCTTCCACGATCTGCGCATCGTCGCGGCTGCGTTGATGGTCAATGGCGTGCTGCTCTGGTTCGGCGATCGCCTCCAGCGTGCCCGTGCGCATCGTCCGCCCGAGAAACTCACGTTCCGGCAGGCCTTTCTCGTCGGCCTCGCGCAGATCGGCGCGCTCATTCCCGGCTTTTCGCGCAGCGGCCTCACGATGATCGCCGGCAATGCAGCGGGCCTGACGGCAGAAAAGGCTGCGGAGTTCTCGTTCCTGCTCGGCACGCCGATCATCTTCGCGGCTGGCGTGCTCGAACTGCCCAAGCTCTTTCACGCGCGAGATCAGTTGATGACTGCGGTCGTTGGCGGCGTGCTCACGGGTATTGCGGCCTGGCTGAGCGTGAAGTTCCTGATGAGTTATTTCGAGGGACGCGGGCGCCTCGCATCGTTCGGTGCGTACTGCCTGATCGCGGGCGCGATTTTCCTTGGCTGGTTCGCGTTGCATCAGCAGCCGGTTTGATTTAGGCGCGAAGGCCCTTGGCAAGCGTCATGAGCGAGGCGCGACCGCGTGAGGCGATCGCGGTATAATCCAGCCCCGTCTTCGCGAGGCCCGCTTGCGGCCTTGCGCACGTTCACGCGACAGTAGCTCAGCTGGATAGAGCATCGGCCTTCTAAGCCGAGGGTCGGGGGTTCGAGCCCCTCCTGTCGCGCCAGTGTTTTCAGGCACTTAGCCCGGTTTTTGTGACCGGGCTTTTTGCTGTCTGGCGTTCGGGTAACCGCCATTTAACCCGATATCGTCAACCCAGAGCCGCGCGCAGTACGTTGAGCACGTCGAGTACCGTGCCAGCGTGGTCTGCAGCAATAGAAGATTCGGGCCAAAGCCTCGCAGAATTGCCCGCCATCCAGTTCGGCGGGTTCCCGTTCCCTCGCTAATTTGCGGGCCGCTGACCCGTGGAGAGAATGGTGCTCAACGTGGTGCCGCCGATAGACTCGCACGTCACGGGCTTCGGATCGATCCACTGCACAGCGACTCCGCGCACGACCGGGCGGACCATACGCCACGGCCAAAAGCCAAAGCGTTGACTCCCCGTGTATTCAACGATTGCATCGGCGCCGTTCGACTGAGCGTATGCGGCCATCTTGGGCAGGATGTCTTCCACACTTCCATAGGTGCCCTTGCCGATCTTCAGTTTCTTGACGACCCTGTATTTCTGATCGGAGGGCGGGAGCTGCGAGAAAAAGCAGAAGTCGCCCAGGCTGCTAGCACGGTCAGTCGATGGGTTCGTAAGGTTCAATTCTTCCTCGGACGTGGGGTCCGCCGGAGAGTCAGCCGCATACGCGGTGCAAGTTCCTACTCCCATAGCAATCAGCGCCGCGACTATCGGGCGCTTGAAGTGTTGTGGCCGTTTCATGGATGGTCTCATCGTTGTATGCGCCTCGGGACCGGCGCGTTTTTATGAACTGGGAGGGTAAGCGAGCGGGGTGCAATTCGCAACCGGTCCTGTAGCTTCGCCATTGCGGCTACTCTCGATAGTCGTAGTGTGCTGAAAGTGTGTTCGGGAGCCGGTTCGAGCCCCTCCTGTCGCGCGCCAGATCAAATAAACAAGAAGCCCGGCCTTCACTGCCGGGCTTTTTGCTTTTTCACACACGACGAATGCAGGCCGATTCAAACCCTCACGCCACGAGCCGCAAAGGCACCGGCTCCTCGGCCGCCTGCGCGAGAAAAACCATGCGTTGAAACTCGTGAGGGTTCGAAATGCCGGGAATCGGCGTAGCGATCAGGCCCCCGCCGCCCACGACGAGCGAGCCATAGTCGAATATCCGGCCGATCAGGCTTTGCTCGATCCGCACGCTCTCGATCTTCGCGAGCGTCAACTCCACCGTGTGACGGCGCACCGCGCCGAACCTGGCCACCACGCGCTTGTTGGTCACGGCGAATTCCGTCGTCCACCAGGCGAGCAGCGACGCGCCGAACAGACCCAGCCCTGCGGCAAAAAAGCTCACCGCTGCGAGCGGCGAGGTCCCCATGGTGCCGATGAGCACGCCCCAAACCATGAGCAAAAGGCTCAGTGTGATACGCGGACCCATCGCCCAGAAGCAGGGGTGTCCCTCGCAGACGATCCTTTCGCCTGGTAGGAGAGTCGATTCGACGTATTTCACAATGACCTCCGTCAAGATTTGTGCAGTAATTAATCTGTAAGGTAGTGCATCTTGCGGCGTAGGATCCGTGGTCAAACGTCGCGGTTCCGCGCCCCGCCGGCGCATCGTGCGTGCAAGGGACGATGGATTCGTGGCGCAATAAAAAGGGCAGCCCGAGGGCTGCCCGCAAAACCGGATGAGCAACATCCGGCAATCGATGGTCCGATGGCTTGTCAGCTTGTCAGCTTGTCGCGCGCTTAGAGCTTGACGTCGAGCGCGTTGGTCAGGTCGCCCATCGGCTGGGCGCCGTTGCTCTTGAGCGCGGCGTCGCGGCTGGCGAGTCCCGGCAGCGTGGGCAGCGAGAAGCGGCGCGTGATGAGGCGCAGGATCGAGGTCGTGTCGTACTGCGTGTGGTCGACGTAACCTTTCTTCGCGTACGGCGAAATGACGAGCGCCGGAATGCGCGAGCCCGGGCCCCAGCGGTCGCCCTTGGGCGGTGCAACGTGATCCCAGAAGCCGCCGTTTTCGTCGTAGGTGACGACCACGACCATGTTGTTCCACTGCGGGCTCTTCTGCAGATGCGCGATGACGTCCGCGATGTGCTGGTCGCCGCTTGCCACGTCCGTGTAGCCCGCGTGCTCGTTCAGGTTGCCCTGCGGCTTGTAGAACGCTACGGCAGGCAGCGCGCCTGCATCGATCGCCTTGATGAACTCCGTGCCGTCCATGCCGCCGTCGAGCAGGTGCTTCGCACGTGCGTCGGTGCCCGGCGCGTAGTTCGCGAAGTAGTTGAACGGCTGGTGGTGCGGCTGGAAGTTCGGCGCCGTCATGTTCGCGCCGTAGATCACGCCCGACGTGCTGTTCTGTGCCGCGCTCACGGCCGCGCCCCATGCGCCGCTGTACCACGCCCACGTCACGCCCGCGTTCGAAAGCAGATCGCCGATGTTCTGCGCCGTTTGCGCGGGCAGCGTGGAGGCGTTCGACGGGTCGGCCAGGTTCGTGTCACCGCCCGAAGCCGCTGCGTTGCCGCTCGGCTGATACGGTGGCTGCATCGTGTTGACCGCGTAGAAGTCCGGCGTCAGGTTGCCCGACTTCACGAATTTCGGAACGCCATCTAGCGCCGACTTCGGCGAGTTCGATGCGAGCGTGAGCGAGACGCCATCGGCGTCCACGGTCGAGATCGTCGGCTTGGCCGGGTTCGTGTCCGCGTTCGCGTAGTACGGCGTGCACGCACAGATCAGCCACTGGTGATTGAGGAACGAGCCACCGAACGCGCCCATGAAGAAGTTGTCGGCGAGCGTGTATTGCTGGGCGAGCTTCCAGAGCGGCAGCTTTTCGGCGCTCGTCGTGTAGTGCCCCATCACGAGACCGCCGGAGTCGCCGTAGGCCGCGAACATGTCGTTCTTGCCGCCGTGGATCTGCATCTGGTTCTCGTAGAAGCGGTGATACAGGTCGCGCGTCGTGACCGAGAGCGGTACGTTGTAGCCCTTCGCGTCGTCGATGGCGAACGGCGCATTCGGCATGTTCTCGGTCATCGCCGCGGTCACGACGGGCGTGACGCCCGTTTGCGTGAGACCGTTCCAGACGGTCGGCAGCGTGGCCAGCACGGAGCCGTCGCGATCGAGTTGCTGCGCGCTTTGCGCGCTCACGTTCTGCAGGCCGTTGGCGTTCGGGAAGCTGCCGTAGAGGTTGTCGAAGCTGCGGTTTTCCGCGTAGATCACGACGATGTTCTTCACCGACGAAAGGCCGGGCTTGCTGCTGTCGTTGCCGCCGCAAGCCGCGACGGCCAATACCGACGCCGCTACCGCGATCGGCGTGGCATAGAACCATTTTCTGTTGATCATTTTTCTCTCTCGCGTTGGGGGCCCGCATGGAGGCCGGCGCGAATGACACCGGTCTTCGGGCGAGGCGCAGTGTCGCAACGGATTTTGACAGCGATATGTAAAAAATTACATTTAGCTTTTTTGCGGCCTTTGATTGCATGACATATGTCTTACGTCATGTCATTGGAGCGTCACATCCCTGACATACGCTTTCGCGACTTCGATGCGCGGCTGAGCGCATCGGCATTCGCACTGCAGCGGCGCGCCACCACGCGCGCGCCGCGCTCAAGCTTCGGGGACCAGGCATGTTGCGTAGATTGGCGCGTCGTTCGGCGCGAACGGAAGGTCAGACGCGGGCTCGATCGCACGGCGGCGCGCGCCGCCACGCGGGGCGCTTCGTGGTGGCGGCGGGGCTGTCGATGCTGCTGGCGGCATGCGACGGCGGCACGTCCGCTTCCGCCGACGCTGATGCGACGACAGGTGCATCCGGCAGCGCCTCGCGCGCGCACGACGCCAATGCGAACGCACGCGCCGTACAGGGCGTGAAGCTCATAAAGATCGCCGCTCCGGCGCAAGGCGGGCAGACGCGTGCCGAGGTCTATGCGCAGGTGCGCCGCATGACGGCGCTCGGCAAGCAGATGTTCTTCGACCCGTCGCTCTCGGGCTCGGGCAAGCTGGCATGTGCGTCGTGCCACAGCCCGGACCATGCGTTCACGCCGACGAACTCGCTCGATGTGCAGATCGGCGGCGCCGACATGCGACGCCAGGGCATGCGCGCCGTGCCGACGCTCAAGTATCTGCAGGCGGTGCCGGCGTTCGCCGAGCACTATCACGACTCCGACGACGAAGGCGATGAAAGCGTCGATGCCGGACCGACCGGCGGCCTCACGTGGGATGGCCGCGTCGATCGGGGCTCGGACCAGGCGCGCATTCCGTTGCTCTCGACGTTCGAGATGGCGAGTTCGCCGCGGAAGGTCGCCGAAGCGGTGCGCGCGGCGCCCTACGCGGGCGCGTTTCGCGAGGCCTTCGGCGCGCGCGCCCTCGCCGACGACGATGCGACTTTCAAGGCAGTACTGAAGTCACTGGAGACCTTCGAGCAGTCGCCCGAAGTGTTCTATCCGTACACGAGCAAGTACGACGCGTACCTGGCCGGCAGGGCCACGCTCAGCGCCGCCGAACTGCGCGGGCTGCAGCTCTTCAACGACGAGAAGAAGGGCAACTGCGCGAGCTGCCATATCAGCCAGCGCGCAAAGGATGGCTCGCCCCCGCAGTTCAGCGACTTCGGTCTGATCGCCGTGGGCGTGCCGCGCAACCGCGCGCTCGCCGTGAATCACGACCGCAAGTTTTTCGATCTCGGCGCATGCGGCCCGGAGCGCACGGACCTCGATCACCGCGCGGAATTTTGCGGGCTCTTCCGTACGCCGACGCTGCGCAACGTCGCGCTCAAGAAGTCGTTCTTCCACAACGGCATCTATCACTCGCTCGAAGACGTGCTGCGTTTCTACGCGCGGCGCGACACGAATCCGGAGGAGTTCTATCCGGTGGTGAAGGGCAGGGTGCAGAAGTTCGACGACCTGCCGCAGCGCTACTGGGTGAATCTCAACACGGATCCGCCGTTCGATCGCAAGCCGGGCGACGAGCCGGTGTTCAGCAACGCCGAAATCAAGGATGTGATTGCGTTTCTCGATACGCTCACCGACGGCTGGCAACCGGGCACGCATTGAGCATCAACTGAGTGTGAACTGGGCGCGCGGCGTCAGACGCCCGCGATCAGCAGGCAGGCACCGGTGAGCACGAGGAAGGACGCGAGCAAGCCGACCGTACCGATGCGCACGGTGGCGTCCGGCCAGCGCGGCACGTGCTCGGGACGGAACGTGAAGTTCGGGCCGCGCGCCTGATGTTTCGGCGTGTGCGTGTAGTGCGCGACGAAAGACATCAAGCCAACGCAGATGAGGGCCAGCAGGACCGCAAAGCCCCTCAATGCGATGGCGTAAGTCATGTCGGATAAACCGGATGGGCTGTAAGTGAGCGAGGCAGCCATCGTAGTGATCGCCTTTCTCCTGCACCATCGGATCAATCCGAAAAGGACCCGGCCGCCTGCGCGCGTTCGGCCTTGCTGGGCGAGCCGAAAAAAAGGGCGCGTGTTATGCTTTTCGTCGATTCGTTCAGTCCGCCGAGGAGAACACACAATGTCCAGCATGCCCCGAACCCGTCACACGCTGAGCGCCCTGGGCGCGGCGCTCCTTGTCGCCGTCGGCATGGGTAGCGCGCACGCCGCCAACCTGGGTTTCCTGAACAACACGCCCATGTCGTTCATGACCCAGGCCGACTACAGCTCGCTCCAGAACGCCGTGCGCGATGCCGTCGAGCGCAAGGCCGATGGCGAGAGCGCGTCATGGTCGAACGAAGGCTCGCGCAACGGCACGCGCATCACCTCGACCATCACGCCGTCGAATACGCAAAAGGAAGGCGACAAGACGTGCCGCGATACCGAGGTCGTCATCAACGCGAAGGGCCAGTCGATGACACTGCGTCCGCACTTCTGCCGCACGGGCCAAGGCGCCTGGGTTTTCCAGAAGCAGCACTGAGCGCGCAGTGAACGGCAAGATCGTTTCGTGCGGCATCGTGCTGCTCGATCCTGAAGGCCGAGTGCTGCTCGCGCACGCAACTGGCACGAATCACTGGGACATTCCGAAGGGGCAGGGTGAGCCTGGCGAGAGCGAATCGCAGAGCGCGCGCCGCGAGATGGTCGAGGAGACCGGCATCGATGTTGCGGCGCCGCGCCTCGTCGATCTCGGGCGCTACGTGTACCGGCGCGACAAGGATCTGCATCTCTTTGCCGCGCGTGCGAGCGCCGATGAACTCGACCTCACGCGTTGCGTTTGCGTGTCGTTGTTTCCGCGCCGTGAGGACGGTGTGATGATTCCGGAAATGGACGCCTGGCGCTGGACCGTGCCCGGCGAAGTGGATCGCTACGCGAGCCGCAGTCTCGCGCGGCTCTTTAGCATGTCGCTCTCGCTCGCGGAACTGCATCGCAGACTGTGAGCCGGCGTTTCGATTGAGACGCGCCAGCCGCCGAAATGAAAAAAGCCCGCACGAATCCGTGCGGGCCTTTTGTTGCCGGCAGCAAGCGCGGCGCGAGCCTTACTTGCCCCAGCTGTCGCGCAAACCGACGATGCGGTTGAATACCGGCGCACCCGGCTTCGAATCGTAGCGGTCGGCGACGAAGTAGCCATGGCGCTCGAACTGATACCGGTCTTCCGGCGCTGCGTCGCGTGCGCCCGGTTCCAGATACGCCTGCACCACGCGCTTCGAATCCGGATTGAGCGCTTCGAGGAAGTCGCGGCCGCCTGCGTCGGGCTGCTCTTCGCGGAACAGGCGATCGTAGAGGCGCACTTCCGCCGGGCACGCGTGCGCTGCGCTGACCCAGTGAATGTTGCCCTTGACCTTGTAGTTGTTCGCGCCATCCGTGCCCGACTTGCTGTCCGGGAAGTAGTTGCAGTGCACGGCGATCACGTTGCCGTTCTCGTCCTTGTCCGCGCCCGTGCATTCGATCACGAAGCCATAGCGCAGACGCACCTTGTTGCCCGGGAACAGGCGGAAATAGCCCTTCGGCGGCGTCTCGTTGAAGTCTTCGCGCTCGATCCACAGTTCGCGCGAGATCGGGAACGTGCGCAGGCCGCGCTCCGGATGATGCGGATGCACGGGGGCCGTGCAGTCCTCGCTCTGGCCTTCGGGATAGTTGTCGATGATGAGCTTGAGCGGGTCGAGCACGGCGGCTGTGCGCGGCGCCTTGTCGTCGAGGTCGTCGCGCAGCGCGCCTTCGAACACGCTCATGTCGATCCACGAATCGACCTTCGTCACGCCGATGCGCTCGCAGAAGAGCTGGATCGCTTCGGGCGTGAAGCCGCGGCGGCGCACGCCGACGATGGTCGGCATACGCGGGTCGTCCCAGCCTTCCACGTGGCCTTCGGTCACCAGTTGCAGCAGCTTGCGCTTGCTCGTGATCGCGTAGGTCAGGTTCAGGCGCGAAAACTCGATTTGCTGCGGCAGCGGGCGCGTGAACACGCCGGCGTCGGCCAGTTCATTGAGAACCCAGTCATACAGCGGGCGATGGTCTTCGAACTCGAGCGTGCACAGCGAATGCGTGATGTTTTCCAGCGCGTCCGAGATGCAGTGCGTGTAGTCGTACATCGGGTACACGCACCACTTGTCGCCGGTGCGGTAGTGATGCGCGAAGCGGATGCGGTAGATCACCGGATCGCGCATGTTGAAGTTCGGCGACGCCATGTCGATCTTCGCGCGCAGCACATGCGCGCCTTCCTCGAATTCGCCCGCCTTCATGCGGCGGAAGAGGTCGAGGTTTTCGTCGACGGAGCGATCGCGGAACGGCGAGTTCTTGCCGGCTTCGGTGGCCGAGCCGCGGTTCGCGCGCATCTCTTCCGGCGACTGGCTGTCCACGTAGGCCTTGCCGCGCTGGATCAGCAGTTCGGCGAACTCGTAGAGCTTGTCGTAATAGTCGCTCGCGTAGAAGAGGTATTCCTGGTCCTCTTTCTTCCACTCGAAGCCGAGCCACGTCACGGCGTCGATGATCGAGTTGACGTACTCGACGCTTTCCTTTTCCGGGTTCGTGTCGTCGAAGCGCAGGTGGCACACGCCGCCATAGCGCTTCGCCACGCCGAAGTTCAGGCAGATGCTCTTCGCGTGGCCGATGTGCAGATAGCCATTCGGCTCCGGCGGGAAGCGCGTTTCGACACGCTGGGCCCACTTGCCCGACTGGTTGTCGTCGTCGATGATGTTGCGGATGAAATTGGATGCCGCAGGCGCGTCCGTGCGGTCGGCGTCTTTACGTTCGGTATTCATGCGAAAAGGGAGTCGTTCGAGGGCGCCCGTCAAAAGGATAAAAGCGCGTAACTGGGCACCCGATGGTGTCTTCCATTCTACCTGACGCGACCCGCCGTGCCAGTCCCGGTGCCGGATCGTCGCGCGGACCACAACAAGCGAGGGGGAAACGTGACGACGAGCGAAACGGCTGTGCTGGTGCTGCCGGGCTACATGGATTCGGGGCCGGGGCACTGGCAGACGCGCTGGGAAGCCGCGCATGCGGGCTTTGCACGGGTGCAGATGCCCGACTGGATGCACCCGGACTGCGACTCGTGGTGCGCGGCGCTGGAGGCTGCCGTACGACGCGCGCCGGCCGGCGTGCGCTTCGCCGCTCACAGCCTCGGCTGCCTGACCGTGGCGCACTGGGCTGCGCATCACGCGAGCGCGGCGACATGCGCGAAGGTGGCCGGCGCGCTGCTGGTGGCGCTACCCGATCCGCACGGTCCCGAATTTCCGCGCGACGCGCGGGGCTTCGATCCGGTGCCGCTGGCGGCGCTGCCGTTCGCAAGCGTTGTGGTCGCCAGCGGCGACGATCCGTATGGGGGCGTTGCGTTTTCGCAGCGCTGCGCGAAGGCGTGGGGCAGCCGCTGGATCGAGATCGGCGCGCGCGGGCACATCAATGCGGATAGCGGGCTCGATGACTGGCCGCAGGGGCTGGAGTGGCTGATGTCGATGGGCAAACAGGGCGGCTAAGGCCAAGCGGCCGCTCCGGCACCTTGCGGTTACACCACGCCCTTGCTGCGCAACGCCGCCACTTGCTCTTCGCCGTAGCCGAGCACTTCGCGCAGTACCGCATCGGTATGCTCGCCGAGCGTGGGCGGATGGCTCGCCACGCGCGGCGGCGTCTCGCTCATGCGGATGGGGTTGCCCACCAGCCGCGCCGTGCCGCCCGAAGGGTGCGGCACGTCCACCTGCAGCCCGCGCGCGATCACCTGCTCGTTCTCGAACACTTCCGCGAGGTTGTTGATCGGCCCGCACGGCACGCCTGCGGCTTCGAGCGCGCCGATCCAGTCGGCTTTCGTGCGCGTGCGGATCAGATCGGCAACGATCGGCACGAGCGTGTCGCGATGGCGCACGCGCGCCGGATTGGTCGCGAATCGTTCGTCGTCGGCAAGCCCGGGCTGGCCCGCCACCTCGACGAACTTGCGGAACTGCCCGTCGTTGCCGACCGCGAGGATGATCCAGCTATCGCTAGTCTGGAACGCCTGATAGGGCACGATGTTGGGATGCGCGTTGCCCCAGCGCGCGGGCGGATTGCCGCTCGCCAGGTAGTTCGAATTCATGTTCGCGAGCATCGCCACCTGCACGTCGAGCAGCGCCATGTCGATGTACTGGCCCACGCCCGTGCGGTCGCGGTGCGCGAGCGCCGTCAGCACGGCAATGGTCGAATACATGCCGGTCATGAGGTCGGCGATCGCGACGCCCGCCTTTTGCGGGCCGCCGCCCGGCAGCGCGTCGCGCTCGCCGGTGATGCTCATGAAGCCGCCCATGCCTTGCACGATGAAGTCATAACCCGCGCGCGAGGCGTAGGGCCCGGTCTGGCCGAAGCCGGTGACCGAACAGTAAATGAGGTCGGGCCTCACCTCGCGCAGCGACTCATAGTCGAGGCCGTATTTCTTCAACTGGCCGGCCTTGTAGTTCTCCAGCACGACATCGCTTTGCGCAGCGAGCTCGCGCACGATGCGCTGTCCCTCGGGCGTGGCGATGTCCACCGTCACCGAGCGCTTGTTGCGGTTCGCGGCGAGGTAGTAGGCGGCCTCGACGGTGTCCTCGCCATCGGGCGTCTTCAGATACGGAGGGCCCCAGTGGCGCGTGTCGTCGCCGACGCCGGGGCGCTCCACCTTGATCACGTCGGCGCCAAAGTCGGCGAGGGTCTGTGCGCACCACGGTCCGGCGAGGACGCGGGTGAGATCGAGTACGCGGATATGGCTGAGAGCGCCCATGCTGTGTCTTCCAATGTCGTTCTAAGGCGGGCCGCGAGCGCGCGTGGTGCGCCGGCCGATGCCGCCCATGGTAAGCGAAAAGCCGCGGCATGGGCCAATATTCGGTACGAAGTTCCGCAGTGCGGAACAAAATCGCCTGACCCGCCGTGTCGCCGCGCGCCCTGTCGCTCCCATGCAAACCACGCCGGACGCGCCGCCGCGAGCGCGCGACGATCCCGTATAATCGTTCGATTCAGCACCGGGGTTTTCGCGAGTAACGTGGGCCCCGGGGCGCGACCACGACAAAGATTCAGCACCGTACGCCCCAGGAAGGACCCAACGCACGCCATGAAAGCCGCCGACATCCGCGAGAAATTCCTCAAGTTCTTCGAATCGAAGGGCCACACGATCGTGCGCTCGTCGAGCCTCGTGCCGGGCAACGACCCGACACTGCTCTTCACCAACTCGGGCATGGTGCAGTTCAAGGACGTGTTCCTCGGCACCGAAAAGCGCCCGTACTCGCGCGCCACGACCGCGCAGCGCAGCGTGCGCGCGGGCGGCAAGCACAACGACCTCGAGAACGTCGGCTACACGGCGCGTCACCATACGTTCTTCGAGATGCTCGGCAACTTCTCGTTCGGCGACTACTTCAAGCGCGACGCGATCCACTACTGCTGGGAGCTGCTGACCAAGGTCTACGCGCTGCCGGCGGAGAAGCTCACGGTCACCGTCTACAAGGAAGACGACGAAGCCTTCGACATCTGGGCGAAGGAAATCGGCGTGCCGGTGGAGCGCATCATCCGCATCGGCGACAACAAGGGCGCGCGCTACGCTTCCGACAACTTCTGGCAGATGGCCGACACCGGTCCCTGCGGCCCGTGCTCGGAAGTGTTCTACGACCACGGCCCGGAAATCTGGGGCGGCCCCCCGGGATCGCCTGAAGAAGACGGCGACCGCTTCATCGAGATCTGGAATCTCGTGTTCATGCAGTTCAACCGCGACGCCCAGGGCAACATGACGCCGCTGCCCAAGCAGTGCGTCGACACGGGCATGGGTCTCGAGCGTCTCGCCGCGGTGCTGCAGCACGTGCACAGCAACTACGAGATCGATCTCTTCCAGAACCTCATCAAGGCGGCCTCGCGCGAAACGAACACGCCCGACCTCACGAACAACTCGCTGAAGGTCATTGCCGACCATATCCGCGCGTGCTCGTTCCTGATCGTCGACGGCGTGATCCCCGGCAACGAAGGCCGCGGCTACGTGCTGCGCCGTATCGTGCGCCGCGCGATCCGCCACGGCTACAAGCTCGGCCAGAAGAGCGCGTTCTTCCACAAGCTGGTGGCGGATCTCGTCGCGGAAATGGGCGCCGCCTACCCGGAACTCGCCGAAGCGCAGCAGCGCGTGACGGACGTGCTGCGCCAGGAAGAAGAGCGCTTCTTCGAGACCATCGAGCACGGCATGTCGATTCTCGAAGCCGAACTCGCGGACCTCGAAGCCAAGGGCGGCAAGACGCTCTCGGGCGAACTCGCGTTCAAGCTGCACGACACGTACGGCTTCCCGCTCGACCTCACGGCCGACGTTTGCCGCGAACGCAACGTCACGGTCGACGAACCGGCGTTCGACGAAGCGATGGCGCGTCAGCGCGAGCAGGCACGCGCGGCAGGCAAGTTCAAGATGACCCAGGGCCTCGAATACTCGGGCGCCAAGACGACGTTCCACGGCTACGAGGAAATCGCGTTCGACGACGCGAAGGTCGTCGCACTCTACGTGGACGGCGCATCGGTTACCGAAGTGAAGACGGGCCAGGACGCCGTGGTGGTGCTCGATCACACGCCGTTCTACGCGGAATCGGGCGGCCAGGTGGGCGACCAGGGCGTGATCTCGAACGCGAGCATCCGTTTCGCCGTGGCCGACACGCTCAAGGTCCAGGCCGATGTGAGCGGCCACCACGGCACGCTCGAGCAGGGCACGCTCAAGGTCGGCGACGTCGTGAAGGCGGAAATCGACGCCATCCTGCGCGCGCGCACGGCGCGCAACCACTCGGCCACGCACCTGATGCACAAGGCGCTGCGCGAAGTGCTCGGTTCGCACGTGCAGCAGAAGGGCTCGCTCGTCGACGCGGATAAGACCCGCTTCGACTTCGCGCACAACGCGCCGATGACGGACGACGAGATCCGCCGCGTCGAGCAGATCGTCAACGCGGAAGTGCTCGCGAACGCGCCCGGCATCGTACGCGTGATGTCGTACGACGACGCGGTGAAGGGCGGCGCGATGGCGCTGTTCGGCGAGAAGTACGGCGACGAAGTGCGCGTGCTCGACCTCGGCTTCTCGCGCGAGCTGTGCGGCGGCACGCACGTCACGCGCAGCGGCGACATCGGCTTCTTCAAGATCGTGATGGAAGGCGGCGTGGCCGCGGGCATCCGCCGCGTGGAAGCGATCACGGGCGACAACGCCGTGCGCTTCGTACAGGAGCTCGATGCGCGCGTGAACGCGGCGGCGGCGGCGCTCAAGGCGCAGCCTTCGGAACTGACGCAGCGTATCGCGCAGGTGCAGGACCAGGTGAAGTCGCTCGAGAAGGAACTGGGCGCGCTCAAGTCGAAGCTCGCTTCGAGCCAGGGCGACGAGCTCGTGGGGCAGGCCATCGAAGTGAACGGCGTGCACGTGCTGGCCGCGACGCTCGATGGCGCCGATTCGAAGACGCTGCGCGAGACCGTGGACAAGCTCAAGGACAAGCTCAAGAGCGCGGCGATCGTGCTGGCGGCTGTCGACGGCGGCAAGGTCAGCCTGATCGCGGGCGTGACCGCCGAGGCGAGCAAGAAGGTCAAGGCCGGCGAACTCGTGAACTTCGTCGCCCAGCAGGTCGGCGGCAAGGGCGGCGGCCGTCCCGACATGGCGCAGGCAGGCGGCACCGAGCCGGCCAACCTGCCGGCCGCGCTCGCCGGCGTGAAGGGCTGGGTCGAAGCGAAGCTGTAATACGACGCGTCGCGGCGTGAACGCCGCTTTGTGACGAAGAAGGGCTGTCCGTGAGGGCAGCCCTTTTTGTTTCCCGCGCGGCTTATCAGGCGTGAAGACCTGCAGGCGTGGCTACCGCTTCAGCCGCCAATGGCGCCGCCATGCTGCCCGTGCGTTGCGCATCCTCCAGCAGCGCTGCCTTCAACGCGCCGAGCGCAGGCGAATAGTGGCCACGCCGCCAGGCGAGCAGCGTGTCGATCTGACCGAGCTTGCCAAGCGAATGAATCGTGACGTCGTCGGCACTGCGTGGCAGTTCGAGCACCGAGCGCGGCGCGACGGCCACCCCCGCGCCCGCCGCCACGCACGCAATGATCGCGTGATACGAGCCCAGTTCCAGCACGCGTGACGGCCGGATGCCATGCTCCACATACCAGCGCTCGACATAGGCGCGATACGCGCAGTTGCGTTCGAACGCGACGAGCGTGGAGAGTGCGATATCGCCGGGCTGTCGGATCGGCCGGTGGCCGCGCGGCGTGATCATCACGAGTTCTTCGCGATAGACCGGCACGTGCTCGAATACCTCGGGGTCCGGCAGTCCATCGAGCGGCGTGGCGATCAGCGCCGCATCGATTGCGTATTCGCGCAGGCGCTCGATCATCGTGCCGGTCGTGCCCGTTTCCAGTTCGAGCGTGACCTCGGGCCACGTCTGGTGATAGTGCGCGAGCGGGCCGGGCAGACGGCTTGCTGCGGCGCTCTCCATGGTACCCAGGCGCAGGCGTCCCGCCGGGCGCCCGGCCTTCAGCGCATGGCGCGCTTCGTCGGCGAGCGCGAGCAGGCGCTCGGCGTAGGGCAGCAGGGTTTCGCCAGCGGGCGTGAGAATCAGGCGGCGGCCCTCGCGCGTGAAGAGCGGCGTGCCGAGCTGATCTTCGAGCTGCTTGATGCGCGTCGTCACGTTCGACTGCACGCGGTTGAGCTTGGCGGCGGCCCGCGTCACGCCGTTTTCCCGTACGACCGCCCGGAAAATCGCCAGTTCGGCGAGGTCCATAGTTCTCTCCTCGGGATGCAACGATTCATGATAATTCATTTTTAGTGAACGATGGAATCGCCTACGATGGTAGGCAGTTGCTTAATCCGCTGATCTCATGAACGACTACGTCCCCGGCACCGTCCACGTTTCCGAACCCCGCCCGCATGCCGGGCGCCGTGCGGCGTTGGCCTGCATGGTGTCCCTTGCCGTTGCGCTGGGCGTCGGGCGCTTCGCCTTTACGCCGCTCCTGCCGCTGATGCTGCACGGCGGCGCGCTCGACCTGCGTCACGGCGGCTGGCTCGCCTCGCTGAACTACGCGGGCTACTTCGTGGGCGCGATCAGTTGCGTCGCGCTGCGCATGGCGCCCGCGAAGATCGTGCGTGCGGGCCTCGTGGTCACGGTGCTCCTCACGCTCGCGATGGGCCTCACCCAGCAGTTCTGGATCTGGGCCGTGGTGCGCTTCGTGGCGGGCGCGGTGAGCGCGTGGACCTTCGTGTTCGCCTCGCAGTGGGGCCTGCGTCGGCTCGCGCAGCTCGGCGCGAACGAGTGGGGCGGCGTGATCTACACCGGTCCCGGCGTCGGCATCATTGCGACCGGGCTGTTCGTGAGCGCGGCCGGCGGTCTCGGCGCGCGCACGGGCTGGATCGGCTTCGGGCTGATCAGCGCGCTGCTCGCCGCCGTCGTCTGGTCGACGTTTGGCGAAGACAGGCGCGCGCTTGCGCCGCGTCCCGCCGCACGTGCCGCGGCAAGCGTCGCGCACGTGGAGCGCGAAGGGCGCCGCGCCGACGCCTGCTGGCTCGTGCTGCTCTACGGCGTGCCGGGTTTCGGCTACATCATCACGGCGACGTTCCTGCCCGTGATCGCACGCCATGCGCTGCCCGGCTCGGCGTGGCCCGACCTGTTCTGGCCGATGCTCGGCGCAGCGCTGATCGCCGGCGCGCTGCTGGCTGCGCGCCTCCCGCTGCATTGGGACAACCGCCTGATGCTGGCGGGCGCCTACGTGCTGCAGGCCGTGGGCATCGCGCTCGGCATCATCTGGCCCAACGCCGCGGGCTTCTCGTTCGGCAGCGTGTTGATCGGCCTGCCGTTCACGGCGATCACGCTCTTCGCGATGCGCGAGGCGCGTCTGCTGCGCGGCGAGCATGCCGCCGCGCTGATGGGCTATGCAACGGCCGCCTATGGCGTCGGGCAGATCGCGGGGCCGCTCGTGGCCGCGCCGCTCGCGGCGTCGACGGGCTCGTTCTCGCCTTCGTTGTGGCTCGCGGCGGGTGCGCTCGTGGCCGGCGCAATCGGGCTCGTCTGGCGGGCCTGGCATACGCGCGAGGCCGCACGCGGACGCTGATAGCACACTAGAATGGACGCTTTCGCGCGAGCCGCGAGCGTGTCCACCGGGCCGCGCGGCTGGTTCCCAGCGCCATCGACCCTGCCTTTTCCCCCATGAGCGAATACCAGTTTTGCCCGCGCTGCGCCACGCGTCTGACCGAGCGCGCCGATCCCGCCCACGAAGGCGGCCGCGTGCGTCTCGCTTGCCCGGACCACGCCTGCGGCTACGTCCACTGGAACAATCCGCTGCCCGTCGTGGCGGCGATCGTCGAGTACGAGGGCCGCATTTTGCTGGCCCGTAACGCGGCCTGGCCCGAAGGCATGTTCGCGCTCATTACCGGCTTTCTCGAAAACGGCGAGACGCCCGAGGAGGGCATCGCGCGCGAAGTGCACGAGGAAACCGCGCTGCGCGCCGAGAGCGTCGAACTGATTGGCGTGTACGAGTTCATCCGCAAGAACGAGCTCATCATCGCGTATCACGTGAAGGCGTCGGGCACGATCGCGCTCTCGCCGGAACTGCTCGAATACCGCCTCGTCGAGCCCGCGAAGCTGCGGCCGTGGCGCGCGGGCACGGGCCAGGCGCTCGGCGAATGGATGCGCCGGCGCGGCCTGCCGTTCGAGTTCGTCGAGCGTCCGGGCCAGTGATGGCCGCGCGCCGCGCGACGCTTTCCTGCCACGCCTTCCCTGGATCTCCTCGATGAACCGACCCGTCACCGTCGCCCGCTCCGGGTATCGTCATTTCCTGCCGATCGGCACACGCTGGATGGACAACGATGTCTACGGCCACGTGAACAACGTCGTCTACTACAGCTACTTCGACACCGTGGTGAACGAGTATCTGATCCGCGCGGGCGCGCTCGACATCGAGCACGGCACGACCATCGGGCTCGTCGTCGAAACGCAGTGCAACTACTTCGCGCCGCTCGTGTTTCCGGAGCGCGTGGAGGCGGGGCTGCGCGTTGCACGTCTCGGGTCGTCGAGCGTGCGCTACGAGGTCGGACTCTTTCGCGAAGGCGAGGATGCGCCCGCGGCGCAGGGGCATTTCGTGCACGTCTACGTCGATCGCGAGACGCGCCGGCCCGTGAGCGCGTTACCCGACGCGCTGTGCGCGGCGCTCGAGCCGCTCGTCGTCGGCTAGACGGGGTCGGCTAGACGCGGTCGGCAAGACGCCTCAGCGCCTCAACGCGCCACGCTCACGCGTTCGAGCGCCGTCATCGGGCCGAGTTGCGCGAGCGTCTGCAGCTGAGCCGCATTGCGCACGAAGAACGAGCCGGCAAAGCCGAGCGAGTTGACCGAAATCCCTTCGACACATTCCGTCGTGCGGGGCACCACCAGCATCCATTGGCGCGTGACGAGCAGGTTGTAGGGCGCGCCCTGATGCGCGACGCCGCCCACGTCGACAGCGGGCACGCCCGCCGCGTCCAGCAGCGCGCGATAGCAGCCAAGTGCCACATGCGCGGCATCTTCCGCTGTGCCGGCCTCGGGGCCGAGATCGAGACGCGCGAATGCATGGCGAAACGCGAGCCCCGGCACGATCGCGATGGGACGCGCGCCGTGGACCGCCTGCGCGCCGCCGAGCAGCGCTTCGAGCGGCGTCATATGAGGCGCATCGCCTGCGAGCGGCAGCGGCACCATCTGCAAATGCTTGTGCGGCTGGCTGGCGCCCGCGGCCGCGCCGCCGTTGTAGAACCCGAGTCCGTCGATCTCGCGCAGCACCGCGATCAGTGCGGCGAAGTCCGCCGCGTCGAGCAGCGCCTCCTGCGGCTCGTAGCGGCGCGTCACGATCAGCAGATGGCGGTCGATCACATTGAACTTGTTGAGCAGCGCAACGTGAGTGGGCGAGAGGTCGCCGACGAAAAGATCGGGCTCGTAAGGCAGGAATGGATCGCGCGGGGGCTGCGGAACAGACGCAGTCGGAGTCTGCGGCGTGAGCCGCGCTGCCTCCTTGCGCGCGAGATTCTCGGCCACGCGCACGGAAAAGCGCATGCCGCCATCGTCGATGAAGGTATGCGCCGTCTCGATGGGATGGAGCGCGCCGCACGCGAGCGCGTGTGCCGTCTGCCGCTCGATCGCCGCGCCCAGCGTCGTCATCGGCGCTCAGGCCTTGTAGCCGATGGCGCGCAACAGGTCCTTGCGCCAGCGCACGTCGTCTTCGGCCTCGACGCCCAGCGGCGGCATGCCGTCCACCACGCCGACGATGCCGCGCCCCTGGTCGGTTTCCGCGATCAGCACCTGCGTGGGGTTCGCGGTGGCGCAGAAGATGCGGCAGACCTCGGGCACGGCCTTGATCGTGTTGAGCACGTTGATCGGGAAGAAGCCGTCGCCGAGAAAGATGATGAAGCAGTGACCCGCCGCGATGCGCAACGCGTTTTGCGTCGCCATCTCGATGAGCGCGTCCTGGGTGCCCGAGCGCCGCACGAGCCGCTTGCCCGACGCCTCGCAGAACGCGAGGCCGAACTGGATGCCCGGCACCGTGCCGTAGAGCGCCTCGTGCAGATCCTCGACGGACTTGATGAAGTGGGTCTGGCCAAGGATGAAATTAGTGGCTTCGGGCTTTTCGATCTCTACCGTGGACAGTTGCATGTCGAACCTCGCGCGCGGGCGTCTCGAAAGCGCCGCCTTTCGCCGGGCCGAAGGGGCTGGCTGGCGGGCGGCGGCGGCCAACCACAAGCCTAGTACGAAGTCGCGGCGAGGCAAAGCGTGTGCAGGCGCACAACGAACGACGGCCGGAGCCCCGAGGGGCGTCCGGCCGTTTTACCGAGCGGCAAAGTGATGCCGCTGCGCCGCTTAGCTTACGCGGTCTTCTTCGCGCGCTTGCCTTCCACGTCGGGCAGCAGCACGGTGAGGATGCCGATGAGCGGCAGGAACGAGCAGACCTTGTAGACGAAGCCGATGCTGGTCGCATCCGCCAGCTGGCCGAGCACCGCTGCGCCGATGCCGCCGAGGCCGAACGCGAAGCCGAAGAAGAGACCCGCGACCATGCCCACCTTGCCCGGAATCAGCTCCTGCGCATAGACGAGGATGGCGGAGAACGCCGAAGCCAGCACCACGCCAATGATCACCGTGAGCACGCCGGTCCAGAACAGGTTGGCGTAGGGCAGCAGCAGCGTGAACGGCGCCACGCCGAGAATCGAGACCCAGATCACGTACTTGCGGCCGATGCGATCACCCACCGGGCCGCCGATGATGGTGCCGGCGGCCACGGCGGCGAGGAACACGAACAGATGGATCTGCGCGGCCTGCACGGAGAGGTGGAAGCGGTCGATCAGATAGAACGTGAAGTAGCTGTTGATGCTCGCGAGGTAGAAGTACTTCGAGAACACGAGCAGCACGAGCACGCCCATGGCGATCGCTACCCGCTTGCGCGAGAGCGTGACCTGCGCCACCTCGGCGCGCTTTTTCTTCATCGCCGGATGGGCCTTGTACCAGCGGCCGATCTGCGTGAGCACGACCATGCCGACGAGCGCCGCCGCCGAGAACCACGCGATGCTGCGCTGGCCGTGCGGAATGACGATCGCGGCGGCGAGCAGCGGCCCGAGCGACGTGCCCGCGTTGCCGCCCACCTGGAAAAGCGATTGCGCGAGACCGTGACGCCCGCCCGACGCCATGCGCGCCACGCGCGAAGACTCGGGATGGAACACCGACGAGCCGCAGCCCACCAGGGCGGCCGCCACGAGCAGCACGCCGAAGGTCGGCGCAACCGACATCAGCAGCAGGCCGCACAGCGTGAAGCCCATGCCGACGGGCAGCGAGTATGGCAGCGGCCGCTTGTCGGTGAAGAAGCCCACCAGTGGCTGCAGCATCGACGCCGTGATCTGGTAGGTGAGGGTGATGAGACCGATCTGCGTGAACGACAGCGAGAAGTTGTCCTTGAGCATCGGGTAGATGGCGAGGATCAGCGACTGGATCATGTCGTTGAGCAGGTGCGAGAAGCTGATCGCACCCAGCACCGAATAGACGGTGCGTTGCACCGCACCCGCGGCGGGGGCGGAAGCGGCCGCGGACGAACCCGCGGCGGCGCCCGGCAGGGCGCGCTTGTCGAGACTGGTTTCCATGTTGTCGGTAGCAGCAGAGAGTATTCAGCGGGCACCACGCCAGGCGGGCAGCGGCGACGGCATGAAAGGACATGTATAAGAGTTATGAGCGCAGTGTAATGTGTCTTGCTCGAACTGTACGGACAAGATTTGTCGAGAATCGGACACGGGCGGTGCGCCGTCACCCTGCGGCCCAATGCCGCAAGGGGCCGGAGCGAATACTCAAAATTGATGCGGGATTTTTGGCATCTCATTTTGGCCGTGTATAAACCGCCGATATGCGCGCCCACGAGGAGCGCAAAACGGGGCTGGAATACGGGCCGCACCCGCGCGCGAAGGCGTTAAAGAATGCGCGTCGGTGTGCCGTAGACCGGGGTTGAGGCGTAGCGCAAATCAGGAACGATGGCGCTGAGCCTGACAACAATGCTGGAGACCAAAATGAAAGCAGTATCGCAAGGCGGCAGGCACGCGGGCTTCGTGCCGCAGGATCCGGCAGGCGGCGCGGCGAACGCGCAGCAACGTAAAACGGGGGGCGCCGGTGCGGCAACGCGCAGCTCGCGGCTTTCCGTGAAGGCCACACTGCGCCTCGCCTTCGCGCTGGTGCTGATCGGCACGCTCGCCATCGGCGCCATTTCGCTCGCGCAAATCAGCCGTCTAAACGGCTCGACGCAATCGATCTACGAACAGGGCTACGTCGCGAGCCGCGCCGCCGAGGAGGCGCGCGGCCACGTGCTGCGCGCGAGCCGCGCGCAGAAGATGCTGCTCACCGCGACCACGGCGCGCGAGCGCGACGAACTGGGTCAGGACATCGACAAGGATCTCGGCGCGCTGGAGCGCGGCATGAGCGAGCTGCAGCAATACGCGCAGGAGCAGGGCGGCGACGCGCTCGCCCTGCAAAAGAAGCTCGCCGATGCGACCACGGCTTGGAGCGGCCATCTGCGCGACTTCGTGACGCTCGTGAAGCAGCAGCCGCTCGATCTCTCGCAGATGAGCTGGCAGGTGGGCACCCAGGACGTCTCGCTGCTCGTGGAGACCGGCAAGCTCGAAACGCTCGTCAACGATCTCGTCGCGCAGCGCGGCACGGCCGCGAAGGCGACCCTCGCGAAGGCCGAGTTCATCTTCAAGTCGTCGTTCGTGATGATGGCCGTGGCGACGGTGGCCATGTTCGTGCTCGCGTTCTTCGTGAGCGAATGGGTCGTGCGCCGCATCGCGCGCCAACTGGGCGGCGAGCCCGCGCACGCCAAGGCCATCGCGGCCCGCATTGCGGCCGGCGATCTCGCACAGCCCGTCACGGTTCACGCACGCGACGCGGCGAGCATGCTGGGCGCGCTGCGCGACATGCAGAAGGGTCTCTCGACCACGGTGGCCGAAATCGCCGCGAGCGCCGAGGCGATCGCCTCCGCCTCGGGCGAAATCTCGACCGGCAATCTCGATCTGTCGCGCCGCACCGAAGAGCAGGCCATGGCGCTCGAGCGCACGGCGAGCAGCATGGAACAGCTCACGTCCACGGTGCGCTTGAATGCCGAAAACGCCGAACAGGCCAGCACGCTGGCGGGCAACGCTTCGGCAATCGCGGAGAAGGGCGGCTCGGTGGTGGGGCGCGTGGTCGCGACGATGCAGGAGATCAACGACAGCGCGAAGAGCATCGCGGACATCATCGGCGTGATCGAGGGCATTGCGTTCCAGACCAACATCCTCGCGCTCAATGCCGCCGTGGAAGCGGCGCGCGCGGGCGAGGATGGGCGCGGCTTCGCCGTGGTGGCGGGCGAGGTGCGCAGCCTCGCGCAGCGCAGCGCGGCGGCGGCCAAGGAGATCAAGGCGCTGATCGGCGCATCGGTCGAGCGCGTGTCCAATGGCTCGACGCTGGCGCAGGACGCGGGTTCGACGATGGACGAAGTCGTGAAGGCCGTGCGGCGCGTGAACGACATCATCGGCGAAATTTCGGCGGCTTCGCGCGAGCAGCGCTCGGGCATCGAGGAGATCAGCCGCGCGGTCACGCAGATGGACGCCGGCACGCAGCAGAACGCGGCGCTCGTGGAAGAGGCGACTGCGGCTGCGCAATCGCTCGACGATCAGGCGAAGGTGCTCAAGCGGCTGGTCGGCAAATTCCGGCTGGCTTGACGCCCTTGCCGTTCGTTGCTCGTTGCGGGCACGATGAAAAACGCCGCGTGGTTCCACGCGGCGTTTTTTTATGGTCGCGTCATTT
This sequence comes from Paraburkholderia sp. BR10937, assembly GCF_040965695.1. Classification (NCBI taxonomy): domain Bacteria; kingdom Pseudomonadati; phylum Pseudomonadota; class Betaproteobacteria; order Burkholderiales; family Burkholderiaceae; genus Paraburkholderia; species Paraburkholderia sp. BR10937. Next base: position 41,528 of record NZ_JBFRCL010000045.1, on the reverse strand, counting down.
CGCGTCGCGCTCGATGATCCACTCGTGTGCCGGGTCGTTGTGGAAGTGCCATTCGCGCGTGGGGCCGGCCATCACGTTTAGATAGTACGAGTCGTAGCCATACGGGACGACGACCGGGTGGTAGCCGCGCGGCACCATCACGACATCGTGATTTTCCACGGCCATCGTTTCGTCCAGATCGCGCGCGTCGGTGTACACGCGCTGGAACGCGAAACCCTGCTGCGGATTGAGCCGGTGATAGTAGGTTTCTTCGAGCGCGCTTTCGTGTGGCAAGCGATCGGCGTCGTGCTTGTGCGGCGGGTAGCTCGACGAATGCCCCGAAGGCGTGCGCACCTCGACCACGAGCAGCGATTCAGCTGGCGCGTCTTGCGGCAGGATATCGCAGACGTAGCGCGTATTCGCGCCCTTGCCGCGCGTGGAGCGCTTCATCTGCGCGGGCTCGATGAGGCGAACGGGCAGCGTGCCTTTGGCGGGTGCGCTCGCCACGCCCACTTCGGCATTGCGTTTGGCGCGCACCGTCGCTTTCACGCCGGGCGGCACATAAAGGGCATACGGCGCGGCGTCTTCGAAGACGCTGTCGCGCGAACCGAGGCTCGACCAGCGCTCGCCGCCTGCCTCGATATCCACCGCGCCCGAGAGCACGACGATGCAGCTCTCGCGATCGGGCTCGCTGACATAGACGAGTTCATCGGCTTCGAGCCGGTATGCGGCGAAGCCGACATAGCGCCAGCCCGCGGTGTCGGGCGTGACGCGCGCGATCGTCTGGCCTTCGCGCGCGGCCTTGACCAGCAGAGTCATGCTGCCTCCTTCGATGGGGTGTCCGGCGCATCGACGAGCGTGCGCAGCGTACGGTAACCCTTTTGCGCATATTCGTAAGACGGTGCGATCACGGGGTCCTGCTCGGCTTCGACGACGAGCCAGCCGCGATAGCCGTGACGCTTCAGGCGCGCGATCATCGCGGGAAAATCGATGGCGCCGTCGCCCGGCACGGTGAACGCGCCGGCGAGCACGGCGTCGAGAAAGCTCCAGTTGCGGTTGCGGGCGAGCTTCATGACGGCCGGGCGCACGTCCTTGCAGTGCACATGGCACACGCGCGCAATGTGTTTGTCGAGTGCGGCGAGCGGGTCGCCGCCTGCAAACGTCATATGGCCCGCGTCGAACAGCAGGCCCACGGCGTCGCTCGTGCGCGCCATCAGCTTGTCGACGTCGGCGGGCGTTTCGACATAGGCGCCCATGTGATGGTGGTATGCGAGCCGCACGCCGCGCGAGAGCGTATGGCGCGCGAAGGCGTCCACGCGCGTGGCGTAGTCGTCCCACTGCTTGTCGCTGAAAAAGCGCGGGCGCTGATAGAGCGGTCGCGGCGCGCCCTGGATCGAATCGGCGACTTCGCCATAGACCATCACCGTTGCGCCGTTCTGCGCGAGCAGGTCCAGATGCTTCTCGACCGCGGCGATCTCTTCCTCGACGCTGCGCCGCGCGAGCATGCCCGAGTACCAGCCGGAGACGAGCGACAGATCGTATTGCGCGAGGAGCGCCTTGAGCGCCTGCGGCTCGCGCGGAAACTTGTTGCCTAGCTCGAAGCCCTCGTAGCCGATCTCGCGGCCCTCGGTCAGCGCCTGCGATAGCGGCGTCTCGCCGCCGAGCGAGGGCAGGTCGTCGTTCATCCACGACAGCGGGTTGATGCCGATGCGTGCTTCAAATGCGCTCATGTGCGCTCCTCGATGTCTGTGTCGTCAGAAGCGTTATGCGTTGCCGGATTCGTCTTCGCTGGCTTGCGCGCGTCCGCTGCGCTGCGCGACCTGTTCTTCATAGCGCTCGCGCGCCTCGCGCACGGCAGGGCGCGTGGACACTTCGGGCACGGCGACTTCCCACCACCAGCCGCCTTCCTCGGTCGTGCGCGCGGGGTCCGTGTCGATGCAGACCACGTAAGTGCGCGACGAAGCACGCGCGCGTTGCAGCGCCGCTTCGAGTTCCGCGACGTTCGCCACGTGCTCGGCCTGCGCGCCGAGCGAGCGCGCATGCGAGGCGAAGTCGATGCGCGGCGCGCCGAGCGGCCCTTGCGCGCAGTCGTCGAACAGGTTGTTGAACGGCGCTCCGCCGCAAGCCTGCTGCAACCGGTTGATGCAGCCATAACCGCGGTTGTCGAGCACGACGACGATGAGCTTCGCGCCCAGCATGACGGAGGTGGCGATCTCGCTGTTCATCATCAGATAGCTGCCGTCGCCCACCATCACGATGACCTCGCGATCGGGGCGCGCAAGCTTCGCGCCCAGGCCGCCCGCGATCTCGTAGCCCATGCACGAATAGCCGTATTCGACGTGATAGGCGCCGGGCTGGCCCGCGCGCCAGAGCTTGTGCAGCTCGGCGGGCAGCGTACCGGCCGCGCAGACGACGATGTCTTCGGTGTACGAACGATTCGACGAGCGCTGCACGGCGCCGATCACATCGGCGTCGTAGGGCAGGCAGTTGCGTTCCTGCGGCGTGTGCGTGAGGCGCTCGATGCTCGCGCGCCAGTCGCTGGCGAGGCGCTGGGCGCGCGCGGTCCAGTTCGCATCGGCGCGCCAGTTGATCAGCTCGTCGTTGAGCGCGGCGAGTGCCTGGCGCGCGTCTGCCTGCACGGCGAGGCCGTCGCGCTTGAGTGCGTCGAAGCCGTTGGCGTTCACGCCGAGCACGTGTGCGTTCGCGAAGAGCGAGTTCGAGCCGGTCGTGAAGTCCTGCAAGCGCGTGCCCACGGCGAGCACGCAGTCGGCGTCGCGCGCCAGTTCGTTGGCGGCGGGCGAGCCCGTCACGCCGAGCGCGCCGACGTTGAGCGGATCGTCCCATGCGAGCGAGCCTTTGCCCGCCTGCGTTTCGGCCACGGGAATGCCGCGCGAGGCCGCGAGCGTCTGCAAGGCCTGCGAGGCACGCGAATAGAGCACGCCGCCGCCCGCCACGATGAGCGGGCGCTTCGCGCGATGCAACAGCGTCAGCGCCGCATCGATCTCGGTCTGAATGGGCGCGGGTGCGTGGAATGTCACGAGGCGTGGCGTGAAGAAGCTCGCCGGGTAGTCCCACGCCATGGCCTGCACGTCCTGTGGCAGCGCGAGCGTGACCGGGCCGCAGAGCGCGGCGTCGGTGAGCACGCGCAGCGCGCGCGGCAGCGCCGTGAGCAGTTGCGCGGGATGCACGATGCGGTCGAAGTAGCGCGATACTGGGCGCAGCGCGTCGTTCGCGGAGAGGCCGCCGTCGTGCAGGTCCTCGATCTGCTGCAGCACCGGATCGGGTTCGCGCGACACGAAAATGTCGCCGGGCAACAGCAGCACCGGCAAGCGGTTCACGTGCGCCAGCGCGGCCGCCGTGACGAGATTCGTCGCACCCGGTCCGATCGAGGTCGTCACCGCCATCATGCGGCGGCGAAAGTGCGCCTTGGCATAAGCGATCGCGCTGTGCGCCATGGCCTGCTCGTTGTGCGCGCGCAGCGTGGGCAGTTCGTGCCGATGCTGATAGAGCGCCTCGCCGATGCCGGCCACGTTGCCGTGACCGAAGATCGCGAACACGCCGCCGAATAGCGGTTCGGTGCGGCCCGAGCCGTCCTCGCTCGCCACGCGCTGCGCAGCGAGATAGCGCACGAGCGCCTGCGCCGCCGTGAGCCGCACGGTGCTTGCGTGCGCAGCGGGCGCGGCGTTCTGCGCGCTATCCTGCGAGGCGTAGTCGCCAGGAGCAATGCGTTGATTCATGCCGCCTTCTCCTCATGATTGTCGTGCGCGCCTTGAACCTCGGTGCGCGCGGCGCGCCACGCGCCGATCAGCGTTTCGAAGGCGCGGCGCGCGCGGGAGATTACTTCGTCGTCGCCGATTTCGCCCGAGAGCCAGGCGAGGCTCGGTTCGTAGAAGATCGAGCGGCCCACTGTGAAGCCCCGGCATGTGTTCGAGGCGGATGCCGCGCGGAAGCCCTCCACGAGCTGTTCGATCGGCGCGGAGAGCCCAAGCAGCACGACGCCGCGGCAATACGGGTCGCGCTCGGCGATCAGCGCGTCGATCTCGCGCCATTGCGCGGCGCCCGTCGGTTCGAGCTTCCACCACTCCGGATAGAGGCCGATGTTGTAGAGCCGCTTGAGCGCGCGATAGACCGTATCGGGCGCATTCGGCTTGCCGTTAAGCTTCGGCGGAATCACTTCGAGCAGCAGTTCGTGGCCGCTCGCCTGGGTGGCGTCGTAGAGCGCGCGCAGCTGCGCCTCCTGTTCGAGACGCTGTTCGATGGGCTCGTCGGGATGGAACTGCACGAGGCACTTGACTGTGTGGTCGATGGGCCAGGACGCGAGCGTCGTGCCGATCGAGCGGCCATGGTCGAACACGAGCGGCACGGAGCCCGGCAACTCGACCGGGCGACCGATCCACCAGCCGCGGCCGGTCGCGGCATTGAGTGCATCCTGGCCGTAGCGGTCATCGATCAGGACACCGATGCGTCCCTGCAATCCGAGCGTGCGCTCGGTCTGCGCCACGGCCTCGACGAAGAGATTCTTCAGATACGAAATGCGCGCTTCGCTGACACCGGTCTGCTGCGCGAGGTCGAAGAACTGGTTGCGATGATCGAACGCGAAGCCGAGCACTTCGTCGTGCCGCTTGCGCGCGGGCGTGACGCGATGCAGGCGCGCGAGCGTCGCGTCGCGGTCGGGGCGGCGCATGCGCACGGGGTCGGCTGCCGCTTCGCGCAGGAAGTAGTCGAGTTCTACGGGCGTCGGCATGGCGGGCGCGCAGCCATGCCGCGAGACGACGAGGGCGCCGCACGCGTTGGCCGAGCGTGCGCAATCCTCGAGCGAGGCATCGCGCAGCCAGCCCGAAAGAAAACCGGAGGCGAAAGCGTCACCGGCGCCGAGCACGTTGAGCACTTCGACTTCCACGCCGCGCTGCATCGGCAAATCGTCCATCGAGGCGGGCACCGCGCCCTCTACGATCTGGCAGCCGAGCGGCCCGCGCTTGACGAGCAGCGTCGCCCCCGTGACTTCGCGCACGCGCTTGAGCGCATCGACGAGCGATTCCTTGCCGCCTGCAATGCGGAACTCCTCCTCGGTGCCGATCACGAGATCGAAATGCGGCAGGATACGCTGCAAATGCGCGCTCACGCCTTCGCTCGCGACGAAGCGCGTCTCGCCGTCCGCCTTGCCCGTGAGGCCCCAGAGCACGGGACGGTAGTCGATGTCGAGCACGGTGCGCACGTTGTTGCGGCGCGCGTACTCGAGCGCGGTGAGGCTCGTACGGTTTACCTGCTCGGTCGAGAAGTGCGTGCCGGTGATGAGCAGCGCTTTCGCGGAGGCGATGAAGGCTTCGTCGAAGTCGCCCGGATCGACGGCCATGTCGGCACAGTTCTCGCGGTAGAAAATGAGCGGGAACGTGTCGCGGTCTTTCAGGCCCAGCAGCACGAGCGCCGTGAGGCGTTCGGGATCCACGCGCACATGGCTCGTGTCGCAGCCTTCCCTCGTGAGCGTTTCGACGAGGAAGCGCCCCATATGGTCGTCGCCCACGCGCGTGAGCATGGCCGATTTCAGGCCAAGACGCGCGCAGCCGAAGGCGATGTTCGCCGAGGAGCCGCCCAGGTACTTCGCGAAGGTGGAGACGTCTTCGAGTCGCGCGCCCACCTGTTGGGCGTAGAGATCGACACCCAGGCGTCCGAGGCAGACGATGTCGCGGCTGCGGCCGGCGGCGAAGCGGCCTGGAGTGGAAGGGGGCGGGGTTGAATGAGTCAGGGCCATGTGTATTCCTGTTGAGTGCTGTGCCGTGCGCTCGTGCTCAGATAGTCGCGCCGTCGAGTTCGGCGATCATCTTCTGCATCTCCGCGCCGCCCGCCATCATGTCGAGCACTTCGTTCTTGCTGATCGTGTCCTTCGTGTAGGTGCCGAGCGAGCGACCGCGATTGAGCAGCGTGAACGAGTCGCCGATGGGGTAGGCGTGGTGCACGTTGTGGGTGATGAAGATCACCGAAATGCCCTTGGCGCGCGCGGCGTGAATCAGCTTGAGCACGTTGAAGCTCTGCTTCACGCCGAGCGCGGCGGTCGGCTCGTCGAGAATCAGCACGCGGGCGCCGAAGTGAATGGCGCGTGCGATCGCGAGGCACTGTTTCTCGCCGCCCGACATCGTGCCGATGGCCTGATGCGGGTCGCGCACGTTGATGCCCATGCCGGCGAGGCGATCCTTCGCGATCGCCGCGCTCGCATCGAGATCCATCACGTTGATGAAGCCGAACAGCTTCTTTTGCGGCTCGCGGCCCATGAAGAAGTTGCGCGCGACCGAGAGCAGCGGCACGAGCGCGAGATCCTGATAGACGGTGGCGATGCCGAGATCGAGTGCGTCTTTCGGCGAGTCGAACGTTACGGGCTTGCCGTCCACGAAATACTGGCCGGAGGTCGGCTGGTGCACGCCGGCGAGCGTCTTGATGAGCGTGGACTTGCCCGCGCCGTTGTCGCCGAGCAGGCAGTGCACCTCGCCGCGCTTCAGGCGCAGCGTGACGCCGTTCAGTGCGATGACCTTGCCGAAATACTTGCTGACGTTCTCGAGCGAGAGAATCGTGTCGCCGTCTGCGGTGGTTTGAATATCGGACATTTGAGCCTCCGGCTTACGATTGCGCGACGCGGCGGCGCACATAGTGATTGAAGAGCACGGCAATGAGCAGCATCACGCCGAGGAACACGCGGAACCAGTCCGAATCGATGTTCGTGTAAGTGATGCCGATCTGCACGACGCCGAAGATGAGTGCGCCGAATGCCGCGCCGATCACCGAGCCATAGCCGCCCGTGAGCAGCGTGCCGCCGATCACCGCGGCGATGATCGCTTCGAATTCTTTCTGCAGCCCACGGTCGGCGGCCGCCGAACCGATGTCGCACACCTGCAGCACGGCGAACAGGCACGAGCAGAACGCGGTGAGCATGAAGAGCGAAATCTTCACGCGCTTCACGGGCACGCCCACGTTCTTCGCGGCGTTGGCGTCGCCGCCCACGGCGAGAATCCAGTTGCCGTAGCGCGTCTTGGCGAGCACGAATGCGCCGATTGCGACGAGCGCGAACCACCAGAGAATCACCTTGGGCACGCCCGGTACGAGCGGCTGGCCGTTGTCGAGCATCCTGCCGATGCCGATATGCGCGAGCGCCACGAACAGGCCCTTGAACGCCGTGCCGTGAAAGAGCAGGTTGGTCACGAAGTCGGCTTTGGCCACGTCGCCCACACCCGAGACGATCGTGCGGTCGGCGAACATGATCGAGAGCGCAAGCGTCAGGCCGCGCAGGATGAAGAGGAACGCGAGCGTGACGATGAACGAAGGCAGCCGCGTGCGCATCACGAGGTAGCCGTTGAGCGCGCCGAGCGCGGTGCAGCCCACGAACGCGAACAGAATGGAAAGCGCGATGGGCCAGTGAAAATACATCGTGGGGATCGCCACCATCATGCCGGCGAAGCCGATCATCGAGCCGATGGAGAGGTCGAACTCGCCGGCGATCATCAGGAGGCACGCGCCGACGCTCAGGATGCCGAGGTAGGCGGCGACCTGGGACCAGTTCATCACGCCGTCGAGGTCGAACATGCCCGAGCCGCCCGCGCCGATCGCGAAGACGGCGAAGACCAGCACGGTGCCGGAAATCGCGGCGAATTCGGGGCGGCCGAGCAGATGGCCGAACCACGATTCGCGGCGCACGCGTTCATCGCTGGCGCCTGGCTGCGGCGTGGGCGCGTCTTGCGCGCCGCCTTCCGGAGCGTGCGAAGGGAAGTGTTTGCCGGCTACACCCATGATGTCTCCTGTATCGACCAGAGTTGGTGCTTTAGCGCCTTACGCTGGTCCTATGCAAGGCGATCGGCCGTGGCAGGCGCATTCACGTCTGCTTTGGCTCAAATACCCGAGCGCATTCCCCGCAAGCGACTGCCTTGCAGTAGAAGCAACACGGTGAATGGCGCGCGGCGAGGCTGGCGAGAGGCGATGGGCATCGGAAGATGCTAGCCTTCGCCGCGCGTGGCTGACGAAAAATGCTTAGCGGTACTGACCTGCGTACTTCACGACCTTGTCGAGATTGTCCTTGGTGATGAAGCCCGGACCCGAGCGGATGTTCTTCGGACCGTACGAGGGCTGCAGGCCATAGGTTTCGAGGCGCTGCTTGAACTTCGGATTCGCTTCGAGGATCTGGCGGATCTTCTGCGGGTCGGTAGTGTGCTCCTTCTTCACGATCGCGAGCACGGCCACGGGGATATAGCCCTGCAGGTACGGCTGCTGGTCGATCGCGAACTGGATGGTGCCCGCGCGGATCGCCTTGGCAATGTCATCCGAGAAGTCGAACGTGCAGAAGTAGATCTTGCCCGCGAGGCCCATCTGGTCGATCGCCTTGAGCGTAGCGGCCGCCGGCACCGGGCCGAGCGTGAGGATCGCGCCCGTGTTCGGATGGTTGCGCAGATACGCGCTCACCTTCGACTGGATTTCCGTCGGATCCTGGCCGGAGTCGATCGTCGAGCTCTTGTAGTCCACGCCGAGCGCATCGGCAAAACCGCGGCAGCGTTCGAACGACACGGCGTTGGTCGCGAAGTGATTCACGCACAGGAACGACTTCACGCCCGCGGCCTTGGCCTTTTCGCCGGCTGCGTGACCGGCCACGTATTCGGGCTGACCCACGTGCATGATCGCGCCGAGCTTCTCGCTCTGTTCCTCGGTGCCCGAGTTGATCGTCACGAGCGGGATCTTCTTCTGCGTGACCTTGCCGATGGCGCTCTTGAGCACATCGTAGTCGGCGATGGTGACGATCACGCCGTCGTAGTTGCGCGCGGCGGCCTGTTCGATCAGGCGCGACATGTCGGCGATATCGCCGTTGGGTGGATTGCGGTAGTCGGTCTCGACGTTCCAGTCTTCGTCGGCCTGCTTGATCGCGTTCTTGATCGTGTTCCACCACGAGTCGGAATCGGGCGCGTGGCTGATCAGCACGAAATGCGCGTCGGCAGCTTGCGCCGTTTGCGCGCTGAGCACGCTCGCACCTGTCAGGCCCGCTGCCAGCGCGAGCACTGCGGCCAACCTCCGGAGCATGGTCTTGCCCTTGCGTTGAGTCATTGTCTCCACCTTTCTCGGTCTGTCGTTCGTTCTTGGGGTGAATGCCGCAGCCGCGCTTTTGACATGCCGCTTGTTACCTGCATCAGCTGCCGCGCTCATCGACAAGAGTAGGACATCGCCTCGCGACTTGCAACGAAAATTTCATTGCAAATAAAAATGGAAAATCTGTTCCATTCGTGTGACACGCTGCCTATAATCGGCTCCGTCGGCATGCCGTGGAATCAAGGCCTGGTAAGGCTTTGCGGCAGTGCGGCAACCAGCCGGGGAAAACCATCATGGCGGATGACACAACCGACGCCGTAGCGGGCGTAGACGAATTGATGCAGCGCATCGCGCACGATTACGAGGCGCTGCCGCGTCAGCTGAAAAGCATCGCGACCTACATCGAGCAGCACCGCGCGAGCGTGATGATGGACCGCACGAGTGACATTGCCGCGAGCTGTGGCGTGCATCCTTCGGCAGTGGTGCGCTTTGCGCAGCGCTTCGGTTTCTCGGGCTTCTCCGACCTGCAGGCCGTGTTCCGCCAGGCCTATGCGGGGCAGGGCGCCTCGGCCACGAGCTATCAGCAGCGCATTCGCCAGCTGATCGACGCCAAGGAGGGCGAGGCGAGCCCGGACATGGGCGGCGCCGTGGCGCGCGAGTTCATCGGCGCGTGCCGCAGCGGGCTCGACGAACTCGAAGCCGGCCTCGACGGCGCGCAGTTCGACGAGGCCGTGAAGATGCTCGAGCAGGCGGACAACATCTACGTGATCGGCGTGCGCCGCTCGTTTCCGGTGGCGAGCTACATCGTCTATGCCCTGCAGCACACGCGCAAACGCGTGCATCTCGTCTCGGGGCTCGGCGGCATGTATCACGAGCAGATTCGCGGCGTGAAGAAGGGCGACGTGGTGATCGCCATCAGCTTCGCGCCCTATGGCAAAGAGACGCAGTACTGCCTGCGTGTGGCGCAGCAGCATCACGCCAAAACGCTCGTCATCACCGACAGCCAGCTCTCGCCGCTCGCGCGCCACGCGAACGCGCAGCTCTATGTGAAGGAGGGGAGCGCGTTCGCGTTCCGCTCGCTCACCAGCACCTTCTGCCTGTGCCAGGCGCTCTTCATTGCGCTTGCGTACCGGCTCGAACTCAACGTGGAAGAATCGACCGACACCGGAGGATACGATGACTAGTGCAGCAAGCGGCGCAGCGCAAACGCTGGATGTGGCGGTATTCGGCGCGGGGCGCATTGGCCGCATTCATGCGGGCAATCTCGCGCGCCAGCCGGGCGTGCGTCTGAAGTACGTGATCGATGTCAATCGCGAAGCCGCCGCCGCGCTCGCCGCACAGCACGGCGCGCAGGTCGTGGACGTCGACGCCGCGTTCGGCGACGCTTCGATCGGCGCCACGGTGATCTGCTCGAGCACCGATACGCACGCCGAACTGATCCTCAAGTCGGCCGCGGCGGGCAAGCATATCTTCTGCGAAAAGCCCGTCGATCTGACCATCGAGCGCGCACGCGCCTGTGCTGAAGCCGTGCTGCGCGCGGGCGTCGTGGCCATGATCGGCTTCCAGCGGCGCTACGATCCCACCTTCGCTGCGCTCAAGACGCGCGTCGACGCAGGCGAGATCGGCACGCCGGAAATGCTGATCGTCACGAGCCGCGATCCGGGCGCGCCGCCGGTGGAGTACATCAAGCACTCGGGCGGCATCTTCAAGGACATGCTGATCCACGACTTCGACATCTTCCGCTGGATTCTCGACGACGAAGCGCTGAGCGTGCACGCCACGGGCAGCTGCCTGTCCGACCCGGCGATTGCCGACGCGGGCGACATCGATTCGACGGCCGTGACGATCCGCACGAAACGCGGGCGTCTCTGCCAGATCAACACGGCGCGGCGCGCGGCCTATGGCTACGACCAGCGCTTCGAGGTGCTCGGCAGCGAGGGCATGCTGCAGGCGGGCAACATGAAGCCGACCGAAGTGGTGGCGTGGTCGAAGACTGCTGTCGCGCAGGACGTGCCGGAGGCGTTCTTCCTCGAGCGCTATCGCGCGGCCTACGCGCGCGAAATGGCGCACTTTCACGAAGCGGTGACGCAGGGCGTGCCGGTGCGCACCTCGGTCGCGGACGGCCTGAAGGCACTGCAGCTGGCCGAAGCCGCTTCGCTGTCGTGGCGCGAGGGCCGCGTGGTGACGCTGGGCGACTGAAACGAATCAAGCGAGGATCAAGCGAGGAGAGCAAGGATGCAGGCAATCGATCGTGCCCAGCCGTTGCGCGTGGGCGTGGCGGGACTGGGGAGGTTGGGGCGGCGGCATGCGCAGAACCTGGCGTATCGCGTGCCGGGTGCAACGCTCGCGGCCGCGTGCAGTCCGCTCGACGCGGATCTCGCGTGGGCGCGCGAGGCGCTGCCCGCCGCGCGGCTGTATGGCGAGTACGCCGACCTGCTGGCCGATCAATCGGTCGATGCGGTGTGGCTCGTTACGCCTTCGGCATTGCACGCCGAGCAGATCGTGCAGGCGCTCGAGGCGGGCAAGCACGTATTCTGCGAGAAGCCGCTCTCGCTCGACGTGGCCGAATGCGAGCGGGTGGTCGATGTGTCGCGTCGCCATGCCGACCGGCAGGTCACCATCGGCTTCATGCGCCGCTTCGATCCGAGTTATCAGGATGCCTACGCAAGAGTGCAGGCAGGCACGATCGGCAAGCCGTTTCTGGTGCGCTCGCAGACCTGCGATCTCAACGATCCCGAGGGCTTTTTCGTGCGCTTTGCGCCGACTTCGGGCGGCATTTTTCTCGACTGCACGGTCCACGACATCGACGTCGCGCGCTGGCTGCTCGGCCAGCCGCGCGCCATGCGGGTGTACGCCGCGGGCGCGATCGCGCTGCACGAAGGCCTGCGCGAATCGGGCGACGTGGACAACGGCGTGGCGATCTGCGAGTTCGAGGGCGGGCGTCTCGCGATGTTTTACGCCTCGCGCACGATGGCGCACGGCAACGACACGTCGAGCGAGGTGATCGGCACGGCGGGCGCGCTGGCGATCGGCCACATCCCGCGCGCGAATCGCGTCGAGGTCTACGATTCGACCGGCGTGCGTAGCGTTTGCACGCCCACGTTCTTCGACCGCTTCGAAGAGGCGTTCCTGATCGAAGCGCAGGCGTTCGTCGCGGAAGTCGCGACGCGCAAGGCGGGGGGAGCGCAGAAGGGGAGCCTCGGCGCGACGCTCGAAGACGCCCTGGAGGCCACGCGCATCGGCCAGGCGCTGCGCGAATCGCTGCATACGGGGGCGGCGGTCACGCTGTAAGCCGTGCCGTGATCGGGACGCAAGCGGCGGCCGGCGTGGCTGCGGTAAAATTGACGCTATTGCCAGCGCCGTCTCACGCCGTGACGGTGCGCCACCGAAGGATCCAACCCCGATGCAGATTCAGGTTCACAAGGAAGTGGATGCGCGCGGGCTGAACTGCCCGCTGCCGATCCTGCGCGCCAAGAAGGCGCTCGCCGACATGGAAAGCGGCCAGATCCTCAAGGTCCTCGCGACCGATCCCGGCTCGCAGCGCGATTTCGCCGCTTTCGCGAAGCAAACCGGCAACGAGATCGTGGAAAGCTCGCAGCAGGACAAGACGTTCGTGTTCCTGATGCGCCGGCGCTAAACGCATCGGCAGATAAAAAATGGCCCGCGTGAGAATGCGGGCCATTTTCATTTGCGCGGGGCGGGGGCCCTAATCGGGGGCGCCTTAGCCTTCCAGCACCGGCTTGCGCGTACGCAGATATTCGTCGAAATCCGCGCCGACTTCCGGGTGACGCAGCGCGAACTCCACCGTCGCCTTCAGGTAGCCGAGTTTGCTGCCGCAGTCGAAGCGCGTGCCGTGGTACTTGTAGGCGAGCACCTGTTCGTCGGCGAGCAGCGACTGGATCGCGTCGGTGAGCTGCAGCTCGCCGCCCGCACCCGGCTTGATCGACTTCAGATGCTCGAAAATGCGCGGCTTGAGCACGTAGCGGCCGACCACGCCGAGGTTCGACGGTGCGACTTCCGGCGCCGGCTTCTCGACGATGCCCGAGAGCTTGACGATCGAGTCTTCCCACTCCTTGCCGTCGACAATGCCGTACGAGCGCGTTTCCGAGGGCGGGATCTCTTCCACGCCGAGCACCGAGCTATGGTAGTGGTCGAACACCTCGACCATCTGCTGCATGACGGGCGGCGTGCCGTAGAGCAGGTCGTCCGCGAGAATCACGGCGAACGGGTTGTCGCCCACGAGCTTTTCCGCGCACAGCACGGCGTGGCCAAGGCCGAGCGCCTCGGGCTGACGCACGTAGAAGCAGTCGACGTTGTTCGGCTTGATGTTGCGCACCAGTTCGAGCAGCTTGGCTTTGCCGCGCGCTTCGAGTTCGGCCTCGATTTCATACGACTTGTCGAAATGGTCCTCGATCGCGCGCTTGCTGCGCCCGGTCACGAAGATCATCTCAGTGATGCCCGCAGCCACGGCTTCTTCGACCGCGTACTGGATGAGCGGCTTGTCGACCACGGGCAGCATTTCCTTCGGGCTGGCTTTCGTGGCCGGAAGGAAGCGCGTGCCGAGGCCCGCTACCGGGAATACCGCTTTTGTCACTTTCAGCATGTCTTTTGTCCCTGTCCTGGTGCTCGTGTGACGCCGCGGGTGCGGCGTCACGCGTTACAGCCCTTGGCCGGTATGGCGCTCAGGCCGGCAACCGCGTGAGTTGCGCGGTCAGCTTGTCCAGCGTTGCCTGGTATTCTGCCAGTCTTTTCTGCTCCTGCTCAACGACTGCGGGCGGTGCTTTTGCTACGAAACTCTCGTTTCCGAGCTTCGCCTTGCACTTCGTTACCTCATTGCCGAGGCGGGCGATTTCCTTCGACAGGCGTTCGCGTTCGGCGGCGACGTCGATCTCCACTTTCAGCACGAGCTTGTCCGTCCCTACGATAGCAACTGGCGCGCCTGCCGATGCCGCATCGAGCGCCGCTTCGTCGGCGATGATCTGGACCTCCGAAAGCTTTGCAAGCGCCTGCGCATAGGGCGCGAACGTTGCGAGGCGTTCGGCGTTGCCCGTGGCGAGCAGCGGCACCTTGGTGGCGGGCGACAGGCCCATTTCGCCACGCAGGTTGCGGCACGCGTCGATCACGGCCTTCAGGTCGGCGGCCCACTGTTCCGCGGCTTCGTCGATCTTTTTGGCTTCCGCGACCGGGTAACGCTGCACCATGATCGATGCTGCGCCTTCGGCGGCACCCTCGGGGTACGCGTCGGTGAGCGGCGCCACCTTCTGCCACAGCGCTTCGGTGATGAACGGAATCACCGGGTGCGCGAGGCGCAGCACCGTTTCCAGCACGCGCAGCAGCGTGCGGCGCGTGGCGCGCTGCTGCTCGGGCGTACCCGTCTGGATCTGCACCTTCGCCAGTTCCAGATACCAGTCACAGTATTCGTCCCAGACGAACTTGTATATGGCGTTGGCCACGTTGTCGAAGCGATAGTCCGCGAAGCCCTTCGCGACTTCGGCTTCCACGCGCTGCAGGAGCGAGACGATCCAGCGGTCGGCCTGCGAGAAGTCCGTGTAGCCGCCGGGGCCGCAATCGCCCGGCTGGCATGCGCCCGGCTTGCTGAAACCGCAGTCGTGGCCTTCGCAGTTCATCAGCACGAAGCGCGTGGCGTTCCAGAGCTTGTTGCAGAAGTTGCGGTAGCCTTCGCAGCGCGCGAGGTCGAAGTTCACGTTGCGGCCGAGCGTGGCCATGGAAGCCATCGTGAAGCGCAGCGCGTCGGTGCCGAACGCGGGAATGCCCTCCGGGAACTCCTTGCGCGTCTTCTTTTCGATGGTCGCGGCCTGCTTGGGATTCATGAGGCCGGTCGTGCGCTTCGCGACCAGCGCTTCGAGATCGATGCCATCGACGATATCGATCGGGTCGAGCGTGTTGCCCTTGCTCTTCGACATCTTCTGGCCTTCGGCGTCGCGCACGAGACCGTGCACGTACACCGTGTCGAATGGCACCTTGCCGGTGAAGTGCGTGGTCATCATGACCATGCGCGCCACCCAGAAGAAGATGATGTCGAAGCCAGTGACCAGCACGGAAGAGGGCAGGAAGGCCTTCAGTTCAGGGGTCTGCGCAGGCCAGCCGAGCGACGAGAACGGCACGAGCGCCGACGAGAACCACGTGTCGAGCACGTCTTCGTCGCGCTTCAGTGCGCCCGTGTAGCCCCTGGCTTCAGCCTGCGCGCGCGCTTCTTCCTCGCTCTTCGCGACGAAGATCTCGCCGTTCTCGCCGTACCACGCCGGGATCTGGTGGCCCCACCAGAGCTGGCGCGAGATGCACCAGTCCTGGATGTTCTCGAGCCACTGGTAGTAGGTCGTGGTCCAGTTTTCCGGCACGAACTTGATCTGGCCGCTGCGCACCACGTCGAGCGAGGTTTCGGTGATCGACTTGCCGGGGTTGAAGGTGCCTTCGGGCGCGGGCTTCGTCATCGCGACGAACCACTGGTCCGTGAGCATCGGCTCGATCACCACGCCCGTGCGGTCGCCGCGCGGCACCATGAGCTTGTGCGGCTGGACCGAGTCGAGCAGACCGAGTGCCTCGAAGTCGGCCACGACCTGCTTGCGTGCCTCGAAGCGGTCGAGGCCGCGGTATTTGGCGGGCGCGTTGTCGTTGACCTTCGCGTCGAGCGTGAGGATCTCGATCATCGGCAGGCCATGGCGCAGGCCCACCTGGTAGTCGTTGAAGTCGTGCGCGGGCGTGACCTTCACGACGCCCGTGCCGAACGCGCGGTCCACGTATTCGTCGGCGATGATCGGGATCTCGCGGTCCGCGAGCGGCAGCTTCACGGTCTTGCCGATCAGGTGCGCGTAGCGCTCGTCTTCCGGGTGCACCATCACGGCCGTGTCGCCGAGCATGGTTTCCGGGCGCGTGGTCGCGACCGTGAGATGGCCCGAGCCGTCCGTGAGCGGATAGCGCAGGTGCCACAGGTTGCCGTTTTCCTCTTCGCTCACGACTTCGAGGTCCGACACGGCGGTGCCCAGCACCGGGTCCCAGTTCACGAGGCGCTTGCCGCGGTAGATCAGGCCCTGTTCATAGAGGCGCACGAACACGTCGCGCACGGCGGTCGACATCTTGTCGTCCATCGTGAAGTACTCGCGCGACCAGTCGATCGAGGCGCCCAGGCGCCGCACCTGGCCCGTGATGGTCGAACCCGACTGCTGCTTCCATTCCCACACGCGCTCGACGAACTTTTCGCGGCCCAGGTCGTGGCGCGAGATCTTCTGCGCGTCGAGCTGGCGCTCGACCACGATCTGTGTGGCGATGCCCGCGTGGTCCGTGCCGGGCACCCAAAGCGTGTTGTCGCCGAGCATGCGGTGGTAGCGCGCGAGGCCGTCCATGATCGTCTGGTTGAACGCGTGCCCCATGTGCAGCGTGCCGGTGACGTTGGGCGGCGGCAACTGGATCGAGAAATTGTTGCGGCCGGGCTCGAAGGTCGCGGCGGCGTAGCCTCGACGCTCCCATTCGGGGCCCCAGTGGGCCTCGATCGTCTGGGGCTCGAAGCTTTTCGCTAGCGTGCTGTCGCTCATGGGTGGAATCTGCCGAAAAAAGGATGCGGAAACGTTCGATTATAAGGGGAAGTCCTGCCGGAGCCGACGCGCCAGCCGCGCTGGGGCGCTGGGCGGGCCATGGTGCGCGCTGTAGTGCGGGCCGTCGTGCGGGCCGTCGTGCGGGCGTTCCGCGCGCGAGCCGCGCCGCGCCCGGGTCGCCCAAGCCGCCGCGTGCGTGCGCACTTATAATGGCGGTCTGCCATTCAACGACGGCGCGCCTGTGCCGCGCGCCACGTCCCCGGGGTCCCGCCCTGGGGTCACGCTCCTTTTCAGCCCATGCCCGAACTGCTCGCGAACCTGAACCCCGAACAACTCGCCGCCGTCACGTTGCCCAACGAACCGGCGCTCATCCTGGCCGGGGCCGGCAGCGGCAAGACGCGCGTGCTGATCACGCGCATTGCGTGGCTGATCCAGCAGGGCATGGCCTCGCCCTCGACCATCCTGGCCGTGACCTTCACGAACAAGGCCGCGCGCGAAATGATGGGGCGCCTCCAGGCGTTGCTGCCCATCGACACGCGCGGCATGTGGATCGGCACGTTCCACGGCCTGTGCAACCGCATGCTGCGCGCGCATTTCCGCGACGCCGGCCTGCCGCAGACCTTCCAGATTCTCGACACGGCAGACCAGCTCTCGGCCATCAAGCGTCTGATGAAGGGCCTGAACGTCGACGACGAGAAGTACCCGCCCAAGAACCTGCAGTACTTCATCAACAACGCGAAGGAGCAGGGCCTGCGTCCGAAGGACGTCGACGTGAGCGACGACTTCAACCGCAAGTTCGTCGAACTCTACGAAGCCTACGACCAGCAGTGCCAGCGCGAAGGCGTGGTCGATTTCGCGGAGCTGCTGCTGCGTTGCTACGAGCTGCTCGCATACAACCCGCCGCTGCGCGCGCACTATCAGGGGCGCTTTCGCGACATTCTGGTGGACGAGTTCCAGGATACCAACAAGCTCCAGTACGCGTGGCTCAAGCTGCTCGCGGGGCCGGGCAACGCGATCTTCGCGGTGGGCGACGACGACCAGTCGATCTACGCGTTCCGCGGCGCGAACGTCGGCAACATGCGCGACTTCGAGAACGAGTTCCGCGTGAAGCACATGATCAAGCTGGAGCAGAACTACCGTTCGCACGGCCATATTCTCGATGCGGCCAACTACCTGATCGCGCATAACTCGCGGCGTCTGGGCAAGAATCTGCGCACCGATGCGGGCCACGGCGAGCCGGTGCGCGTGTACGAAGCGGCCACCGACTCGCAGGAAGCGGGCTGGATCGTCGAGGAAATTCGCGCGCTGATCAACCAGGGACTGGCGCGTAACGAGATCGCCATCCTCTATCGCAGCAACGCGCAGTCGCGCACGATCGAGCACACGCTCGTGAACGCGGGCGTGCCGTACAAGGTGTACGGCGGCTTGCGCTTCTTCGAGCGACAGGAAGTGAAGCATGCGCTCGCGTATCTGCGTCTCATCGACAATCCGAACGACGACACGGCGTTCGCGCGTGTCGTGAATTTCCCCACGCGCGGCATTGGCGCGCGCTCGATCGAGCAGCTGGCGGATGCCGCGCGCCTCTACAACTGCTCGATGGCCGCGGCCATTCCGTACGTCACGGGCAAGGCGGGCACGAGCCTCGGTTCGTTCGCCAGTCTGGTCGCGAAGATGCGCGCCGAGACCGCGCAGATGAGCCTGCCGGAAACGGTCGAGTACACGGTGCGCATGAGCGGTCTCGCCGAGTTCTACCAGAACGAGCGTGAAGGCCAGGATCGCCTCGAGAACTTGCAGGAACTCGTGACCGCGGCCACGGCGTTCGTGAGCGAAGAGGGTTATGGTCTCGACACGCCCGCGCGCTCGATCCCGCTGCGCCCGGGTGCGAGCGCGGTGCCCGAGATCGTCTCGCAGGACGGCGAGATCGAAGTGCTCGACGCGCCCACGATCACCGACCCCGCGCAGAACCCCGACGTCATGACGCCGCTCGCGGGCTTCCTCTCGCACGCGTCGCTCGAAGCCGGCGACAACCAGGCGCAGGCAGGCCAGGACGCCGTGCAGTTGATGACGGTGCACGCGGCGAAGGGCCTCGAATTCACGGCGGTCTTCATCACCGGTCTCGAAGAGGGCTTGTTCCCGCACGAGAACAGCGCGATGGAAGCTGACGGCCTCGAAGAAGAGCGCCGCCTGATGTACGTGGCGATCACGCGTGCGAAGGAGCGGCTCTATATCTCGTTCGCGCAGAGCCGCTTGCTGCACGGCCAGACGCGCTACAACGTGCGCTCGCGCTTTTTCGACGAGCTGCCGCAGGAATCGCTCAAGTGGCTCACGCCCAAGGTCGAGGCGGGCGCGCGCTGGGGCGGGCGTTCCGACAACGCCGGCTGGGGCCGCGACTGGTTCGCGCGTCCGGGCGGCGGCAGTGGCGGCAGCGAAGGCGGCCGCCGCGAGCGCGACGCCTATATCGCGGACAAGAGCCCGGCGCCCGCATTCGCCAACGAGCAGCGCGCCGCCGAGACGGGCTTCCGGGTGGGCCAGGGCGTGTTCCACACGAAGTTCGGCGAAGGCACGATCACGGCGCTCGAAGGCAGCGGCACCGACGCCAAGGCGCAGGTGCGCTTCAAGCGGCACGGCGAGAAATGGCTCGCGCTGGCGGTGGCCAAGCTGCAGCCGGTGGAGTGAGCGCGCGTCAGCCTCAAACGACCCAGACGGAAATCATTCGAAGATGAACCTCTCGACCCAAGCGAGCGGCAGTGCCGCCCGTCCGCTCGGCGTGCTCGCCGCGCTGCCCCAGGAACTCGGCGATCTGATCGCGGCCATGCAGGCCGAATCGGGTGTCGTGACGCGCACGTTCGGCCGGCGTGACTATCACCTCGGCACCGTGCACGGCGCGCCGTGCGTGGTGACGCTCGCGCGCGTCGGCAAGGTGGCGGCCGCCGCCACCGCGAGCGCGCTGATCCATGCGTTCGATGTGGAAGCGATCGTCTTCACGGGCGTCGCCGGCGGCGTGGGCTCGGGCGTCCACGTGGGCGACGTGGTGGTGGGCGAAACGCTGCTCCAGCACGACATGAACGCCGAGCCGCTGTTCCCGCGCCACGAGATTCCGCTGCTCGCGCGCTCGCGCTTCGATGCCGATCATGCGCTGGCGCAGGCGCTCGCCGCCGCGTGCGAGCGTTTCATCGCGGAGGAGGGGCCGGAGTTGACCGCGCGCTTCAAGGCCGCGCTGCCGCGCCTCGAGACCGCGCTGCCGCAGGTGCATCGCGGGCTCGTGATCAGCGGCGACCAGTTCGTGGCGAGCGCGGCGGCCGTGGGCGCGCTGCGCGCGCTGCTGCCCGACGCGCTCGCCGTCGAGATGGAAGGTGCCGCGATCGCCCAGGTCTGCCACGAGTACGACGTGCCGTGCGCGATCGTGCGTACGATCTCCGATACCGCCGACGAGCACGCGAGCACCTCGTTCTCGAGCTTCCTCACCGATATCGCGGGCACGTACTCGACCGGCATCCTCAAGCGCTTTCTGGCCGCGTATCGCCCGCTCGCGCGCTGAGCGGGCGCAGGCCTCAGCTGTCGCCTGCGCTCACCGCCTCGCGAATCGACTGCAGCGCCGAGGCATCCTCGATGGTCGGCAGATCGCCCGGGTCGCGCCCTTCGGCGAGCGCCGCAATCGCGCGGCGCAATAGCTTGCCCGAGCGCGTCTTGGGCAGCATCGGCACGAAGTGCACGCGCGCGGGCCGGCCGATCGCGCCGAGCTGGCGGTCCACCGTCGCGGTGAGCGAAGCGGCGAGCTTCTGTGCATCGGCGGGGCTGGCGGCCGCATTCGCATCGCGCAGCACGACGAAAGCCAGCGCCGCCTGACCCTTCACCGCGTCGTTCACACCCACCACGGCCACTTCCGCGACTGCCGCATGCGACGAGATCGCCTCCTCGATCTCGCGCGTGCCGAGACGATGGCCCGCCACGTTGATCACGTCGTCGGTGCGGCCGAGGATCGTCACGTAGCCGTCGCTGTCCTGCACGCCCCAGTCGAAGGTCGAATACACCTGCTGGCCGGGCACGCTGTCCCAGTACGTTTTCACGAAGCGCGCGTCGTCGCCCCACACGGTCTGCATGCAGCCGGGCGGCAACGGGAAGCTGAGCGTGATCACGCCTTTCTCGCCTTGCGCGCAGGGCTCGCCCGTATGTTCGTTGCGCAGCACGAGGTCGTAGCCATAGCAGGGGACGCCCGGCGAGCCAAGCTTTTGCGGCAGCGGGTCGACGCCGCGCTGGATCGCCAGCATCGGCCAGCCGGTCTCGGTCTGCCAGTAGTTGTCGACGACGGGTTTGCCGAGTGCATCGGAGATCCATGCGGCCGTGGGCTCGTCGAGCGGTTCGCCCGCGAGAAAGAGCGTGCGCAGGCTCGACAGGTCGGCGCAGTGCAGCAGCGCCGGGTCCTGCTTCTTGAGCACGCGAATGGCCGTCGGCGCCGTGAACATCAGGTTGATGCGGTGCTGCTCGACGAGGCGCCACCAGATGCCGCCATCGGGGCGCACCGGCGTGCCTTCGTACATCACCGTGGTCATGCCCGCGAGCAGCGGCGCATAGATGATGTAGCTATGGCCCACCACCCAGCCGATGTCCGACGCTGTGAACATGGTGTCGCCTGCGCGTCCTTCGAAGATGTATTCCATCGATGCCGCGAGCGCCACCGCGTAGCCGCCCACGTCGCGCTGCACGCCCTTGGGTTTGCCCGTCGTGCCCGAGGTGTAGAGGATGTACGAAGGCTCGTTCGATTCGAGCCATTCGCAGGGAATCTGCACGTCGTAATGCTGCTCGCGCAGCGGCTCGTAGTCGACGAGATAGGGCGCGTTCAGCCGCTCGGGCGCGAGTTGGCGGTCGATCAGCAGCACCTTGGGCGGCGCGTATTCGGCGCGCGCCATGGCTTCGTCGACGAGCGGCGTGTAGTCGATCACCTTGCCGCCACGCGCCCCGGCGTCGGCGGTCACGAGCAGCACGGGCTTCGCGTCGTCGATGCGCGCAGCGAGGCTCGGCGCGGCGAATCCGCCGAACACCACCGAGTGGATCGCGCCCAGGCGCGCGCAGGCGAGCATGGCGAACACGGCTTCGGGAATCATCGGCAGATAGATCAGCACGCGCTCGCCGCGCGCGACGCCGAGCGAGCGCATCACGGCGGCCATGCGGTTCACTTCGGCGTGCAGGTCGGCGTAGGTGTAGCGCCGCTCGATGCCGGTCTCGGTCGAGACGTAGACGAGCGCATTCTGGTGCGCGCGCGCCGAGAGGTGACGGTCCACGGCGTTGAAGCACAGGTTCGTGCGGCCGCCGCAGAACCAGCGCGCGAACGGCGGGTTCGAGCGGTCGAGCACCTGGTCGAACGGCGTCTCCCAATGGATGCGCCCGGCCTCGCGGCGCCAGAAGTCGTCGGGGTTCGCCACCGACTCGCGGTGAAAATCGCGGTAACGCATGACTACCTTCCTCCCGTGCTGATGGTGCAGCCATTGGCCGGATCTGGCGCAGTTTTTCAGGATAGTGCAGTGCAATGCGCGCGGGCAACGCGGGTTGTCCCGCGGATTTCCTCATACGGGCGCATGCGGCGCGCCCGCCGGGCGCGTGGAAGGCCCGCGCAACCCCTGCGCGGCGTTCAGCCGCCGATTTCGGGATGCTCGAGACGCGGCAGCGGTGCGACGCGCCAGCGGCGCAGCCAGAGCCGGGCGGCATCGACAGTCGCATCGAGCCGCGCGCGCACCGTGCTCGACAAGCCCGCGCCGTAACAATCGCTGCCTTGCGGCTGCACGCCGATCAGCACGATCTCGCGCGGCGAGCGGCCGCTCAGTTGCGCGCAGGCGAGCGCGTCGGCGAAGCCCATGCCGGGCCGGCTCGGACGGCGCGTGTAGAGGTATTCGGCCGCCGCATCGCCGGTGAGGACGCGCAGCGCGCCCGGCTCGAGGCCGAAATCGATGGCGCTGAGCACGAGCAAACGCTGCGTGGATTCGACGACGGGCAGAAGCGCGCGGCCGCGCGTGCCGCCTTCCACGAGTTCGACCTGCGCGGGGCATTGCCAGGTCGCCTTCAGGCGCTCGAGCGCGAGCACGCCTACGCCCGCATCGCCCCATTGAACATTGCCGAGGCCGAGCACGACCACCCGCTGCGGCGCGAGGGTCTGGCGCTTCGCGAGTCCGGCCAGTGCGCGGCGCGCGAAGGCCCGCACCGCGCCGTCCTCGCGCGTTGTCCGCGGGATGGCGCCGATTTCGTGAGGACGATGGAGGCGAATGATCACGTTGATGGCGAATTGGAAGAGTGGGGAATAGGAATAATCCGAGTAATCCGACAAACTTCCGTTGATGCGTATCAATCGAGATAGGCTTTAACGTGATAAAGGCAATGTTTTGCAATGCTCATCGATTCGCTGTCGGCGCACTGTGCGGGCATCGCTAACACTCCGTGTGCGCACAGCAACAAAAAAGGGAACGCCAAACCGGCGTTCCCTTTTCGCGTGCGCTTTTGCGTAGCCCGGCAGGCAGTACGCGCCGTCACGGCTCCATCACGTGCCCGGTTTGACGACCACCGTGCAGGTCGTGCCCGCGGCGAGGACCATGTCGTCCGGCACCTTGTCGATATGGATGCGTACCGGCACGCGCTGCGCGAGGCGCACCCAGTTGAAGGTCGGGTTCACGTCGGCGAGCAGCTCGCGGCTTTGCGGATTGTCGCGGTCGTAAATGCCGCGCGAGATGCTCTCGACGTGGCCCTCTAGCGTGCCGCCGCTCATCAGCTTGATGTCGGCCTTGTTGCCCACCTTCACGTGCGGCAGCTTGGTTTCCTCGAAGTAGCCGTAGACCCAGAACGAATGGCTGTCCACCACGGCAAGCTTGGCCTGGCCCGAGATCGCATAGTCGCCCTGGAACACCTGCAGGTTCGTGATGTAGCCGTCCACCGGCGAGACCACGCGCGTGCGTTCGAGGTTGAGCTTGGCGGCGTCGAGCGCGGCGATTGCCTGCTGGTACTGCGCCTGTGCCGAGTTCGCGGTGTGCGACGCGTTCTCGCGGTTTTCGGCCGAGACCACTTCGCTGTCCATATCGGCGCGGCGGCGCGCGTCGTCCTGGCGCATCGTCAGCTCGGCCTTGCGCGCGGCCACGGCGGCCTCGGCCTGCTCCACGGCGATCTGATAGTGCGACGGATCGATCTGCATGAGCAGGTCGCCCTTGTGCACGAACTGGTTGTCCTTCACGGGCAGCTCGACCACGGCGCCCGAGACGTCGGGGGCGATGTTCACCACTTCGGCGCGCACGCGGCCGTCGCGGGTCCACGGCTCGTCCATGTAGTGAACCCACAGGACGCGCCCGACCAGAATGGCGACGACGAAGATGATGGCCGTCGCGATAAAGCCAATGAGGTTGCGGATTGTCATGATTCGGTTGATTCGTTCAGCGATGCATGCAGCGACGCATTTAGTGATAGACCGCGAGACCGAGCACGCAGCACACGACCACGAGCAGGCTCACGCGAAAGAGGGACGGGTGCCACACGACCCGGTAGAGGCCGGTTCGGGCCAGTACGGAATCGAGCACCCAGGTGATCGCCGCGCCCAGAATGAAGAGCAGCACGATCGCCGGGATATAGGCGTCGAGAAACGCGACGTCACGAGGCATGGTTGGCTCCTTGGCTCGCGCCAGGATTCGCGCCTTCGTTGCCCGCATATGCCGCGAGCGGCGATTGCGGGTCGATGAGCGCGGTGCGGATGAAATGCAGATGGCTCTGGATGCGCTGCAACTGGTGGCGCTCTTCGCGCGGCGGCGCGTCGCCACGCTCGGCTGCGCTCGTTGCAGCGGGTTTCCACATGCCCTGCAGCACGGTCTGGCTCGCGTCGATGGCACGCGCCGTCGCCGCGAGCGCGTCGCGGTAGCGCGCCTCGCCCGGGCGATCGAAGAGCGCGCTCACGGCTTTGAGCGTCGCGTCGATCGCCACGCGCCACGCCGTTCCCCGTGCGTACTGCGGATGCGCGGGCAGCGTGGCCAGTTCGTGGCGCAGATCGAGCGCGGCGTTGCCCACTTCGAGCGTCGAGAAGAGCCAGCGCATCGTGTCGCGGCGTTGCTCGTCCTCGTTGCCGGCAATCGCCGAGAGCTGGAACATCAGGTCGCGCGCGCCGCTCTCGAAGCGGTTGCGCAGTCCCTTCAGGCGTGCGCGGCACGCGTGCACGGCGCCGCCGCGCAGGTCGGCGAGCAGACGCCGGCGCAGCCACGGCGTGGAGGGCGGCAGGAGCACGGCGAACGCCAGCGCCGAGACCGCCATCGAGGCGATGAGCGCGAGCGCGTCGTTCATATAGCTGCCCGGGTTGTACTGCACGACGTTGTCCGGCCCCGCGAGAAAGCACAGGAAGATGCAGTAGCCCACGCCGCAGCCCGCGTACTTCGGGCGCGTCGTGAGGAACACGCCGAATGCGAGCGCGGGTGCGAGCGCGATGCACAGCATGACGAAGCCGTCGATATGCGGAAACACGCCGAACGTGAGAATCATGCCGACGATCGACGCGAGCACGGTGCCGAGCGCCATCTGCGTCGCCATGCGCGAGGGCTGCGGCGCCGACGAGGCGAGCGCGCAGGTCGCGGCGGCATTGAGCACGAGGTTCGTGCCGCTCGGCCACGCGGTGGCGATCCAGAACGCGCCGAGCAGCGACATCACGATGGCCGCGCGCAGGCCCGCCACGCCCGCCGCGATCAGGTTCGTCTTCGGCACGTAGCGTGCGATCCACTTTTCGCGCGCGTGCGTGTCGACGGCGAGCGAGGCGTAGGTGGCCGTGTATTCGGTCATCTCGTGCACGAAGCGGTAGAACAGTTCCGTGGCGGTGTCGAAGTCGAGCAGGCGCGCATCGCCCCGTGCTTCGAGCTCCGCGCGCGTGGCGCGCACGCGCTTTGGCAGCGCCGAGCGGTAGTCGTCGAGCTGCTTCGAGACGTGCGTCGCGTCGGCGGCCGTGAGCACCGGCTCACCCGCTTTGGCGAACAGCGGCGCGATTTCGCGGAAGTACGGTTCGAGCGCAGCGACGGTGGCCGCGGAGCCATCGGCGCGCAGACGGTTCATCAACTGATGCAGCGCGTGAAAGCGCGTGGAGACCGTCATGAACTCGGTGTTCAGACGCGCGAGGCGCCCCGAGCGCATGCGTGCGTCGGGCGACTCGAACACGGCCATGCTGCGGTTCGCTTCGAAGCCCACGACGTCGGCGACGAAGCGCGCATTGCTCGCTTCGATATGCGAACGATCGACACGCCCGGCAAGCGCCGCCGAAACGTAATCGACGAACGACGAGAAACGGCGCCGCACGTTCGAGCGCAGCAACTCGCCCGTAAACTGCGGAAACACCACGGCGCTGACGAAGCCCGAGCAAAGGATGCCGATCGAGATTTCGCCCACGCGCGTCATCGCCGACATGAATGCGCCGTCGGGATGCTGCGAGGCCGGAATGCCGATGAGCGCCGCCGTATAGCCCGCGAGCACGAAGCCGTACGAACGGAAGTTGCGGTTGCGCGCGGCGCCCGCGGTGCACAGGCCGACCCATAGCGCCGTCGAGACGATGAAGAGTTCCGGCTGCTGCGCGAACAGGCCGATCAGCGCGAGCATCACGACGAGGCCCACGAGCGTGCCGCACAGCCGGTAGAAGCTCTTGGCGAACACTGGACCGCTTTGCGGCTGCATCACGATGAACACGGTGGTCATGGCCGTGCGCGGCTGCGGCAGATCGAGCTTCATGGCGATGCCGAGCGCGAGCAGCGCAGCGGCGATCACCTTGAAGAGGTAGATCCAGACGAGGCCGTCGGTACGCGCCCAGTCGGCAAACGCGGCGTAGAGGCTCTGGCCGCCCGGCTGCGAGGGTGAGGAAGTGGACGCTTGCATCGTCGTCTGCCTCAGTGCGCCGAGCCGGTTGCGCTGGCGTTGCCCGATGCGCTCGCGTCGGCGGCGTCGGGTCCGGACGACGCATGCGAGCCGCGTGGCGCGAGCAGCGCCGCGGGCATGAGCGGCACGTCGCGCGTCTTTTTGCCGTGCGCGGGGAGTTGCTCGGCTTCGGTCGGACCCTTCGCGGCCGCATCGCTCGATGCGTCGATCATGCCGCCGCCCAGCGCCGCGACGAGCGTGGCATGTGCGGCGAGCCGCTCGGCCTGGATGTGCGCGACGCCTTCCTGCGCGCGCAGCAACTGCGTTTGCGCAATCAGCACGTTCACGTAATCGGTCAAGCCGCGGCGGAAGCCTTCCTGCGCGAGATCGTAGTTGCGCTGCGCGGCCGCGACCGAGCGGTGCGCGTCGTTTTCCTGCGTCGCGAGCGAGCGCATGCGCACGACCTGATCGGCGATTTCCTTGAGCGCGGTGACGATAGTCTGGTTGTACTGATCGACGGCGATGTCGTATGCGGCGGACTGCGCGCCGAGTTGCGCGCGCAGGCGTCCGCCGTCGAAGATCGGCAGCGAGAACGCGGGGCCTGCCGCATAGCTGCCGCTCATCGACTTGAGGAACTGGAACAGCGGACCGGCCGCCGCGTAGCCGCCCATCGAGACGAGCAGGTTCACGTTCGGATAGAAGTCGGCCTTCGCGACGTCGATGCCGCGCGCCTGCGCGGCGACGAGCCAGCGCGCCGCGACCACGTCGGGGCGATAGCCGATCAACTGGGCGGGCAACGCCGAGGGCAGACCCGCGGGCGCGGCGAGCGAGAGCGCAGGGCGCTCGATCGATTCACCGGCGCCCGGGCCCTTGCCCGCGAGCGCCGCGAGCTGGTTCTTGCCGAGCGCGATGGATTCTTCGAGCGCGTCGATCTGGCGTTCGTACTCGGGCAGCGGCGTTTGCGCCTGGCTCACTTCGAGCTGGGTGCCGATGCCGCCTGCCAGGCGCTTTTGCGCGAGCGCGAGAATGCGCTGCTGCTGGGCGAGCGTTTGCTTCGCAATGTCGAGCAGCGCGTAGTTCATCGACATCTCGATGTAGGTGCGCGTGACATTGACTTCGAGTTCGAGTTGCGCCGCGCGCGCATCGGCGGCGGTGGCGTGGGCCACGTCGAGCGCGCGCTCGGCGTTGTTCTTGTCCTGGCCCCAGAGATCGAGGTGATACGACAGGCCGAGCGTGGCCGTGTTGTTCCACGTGTTCGCACCCGCGAGCGGGCCCGGCCCGTAGTAGACGTTGTCGGACCATTGCTGGCGCTGGATGGACATGCTGCCGTTGATTTGCGGCAGGAGCCCGGCCTGTGCCACGCCCACCATCGAGCGCGCTTCGCGCACACGCGCCTGGGCGGCGGCAAGCGAGGGGTTGCCGGCCACGGAGGCTTCGATCCAGGCGTTCAGTTGAGGGTCGTTATAGCCGCGCCACCAGTCGCTGGCGGGCCAGCCGGCGTCGGTGTCGGCCGCGCGGATCGCCGAGCCGGCGTCGAGTTGCGCGGCTTCGGCCTGTTTCGCTTGCGGTGCGATGCCCCCGGTACTGGCGCAGCCCGCGATTATCAACGAGAACGTAAGAACCGTGAGTGCGGCTAGTCCTTTCGGTACCGGAGACTGCACGATTTACTCCTTATCTTGACTATGAATCACTGTGCGTCATTATATTTTTTGCGCGATTGATGAATAACCGGTAAGGATGCAAGGCATTTTTACGGAACGTGAGACAATCGATCTTGCAAAATATGCAACAATTCGTGTGTCAGATAGAGGATTGGTATGGATACGCTTCAAAACATGCGTGTATTCGTCCGGGTGGTGGAGGCGGGCAGCTTCACGGGCGCGGCGCAATACCTGAACACGACCACGGCTTACGCTTCGCGCGCGGTCTCCGATCTGGAGGCGCACCTGCGCACGCGCCTCCTGAACCGCACGACGCGCCGCATCGCGCTCACCGAGGCGGGCGAGCGCTACCTGCAGCGCTGCGAGCAGATCCTCGCCTACGTCGATCAGGCCGAAGCGGAAGCCGGCGACGCGCATGCGCGCCCCTCGGGCAAGCTCAAGGTCCACGCGATGACGAGCTTCGGCCAGCACTATGTGGTGCCGGCGGTGGGGCAGTATCAGCAGCTCTATCCGGACGTGCACGTGGAACTCACGCTCGCCCAGCGCATGCCGGACCTGCTCGACGAAGGTTATGACGTGGCCCTCGTGGTCGCGACCGATCTGCCGGATTCCGGTTTCGTATCGCAGCGGCTCGCGAGTGCGTGCAGCATCGCAGTTGCCTCGCCGGCGTATCTGGAAAAGCGCGGCGTGCCGCAAAAGCCCGCCGATCTCGCGAACCACACCTGTCTGCAGATGGTGACGCCCGTGTTCCCGACCTCGCAGTGGCAGTTCACGGGCCCTGAAGGCGAGACCACGATCGACCTCGGCCCGGCGACCTTCCAGGTGAACGTGGCGGAGGCGATGGCGGTGGCCGTGCGCGAGGGCATGGGCGTGGGCCTGCTGCCGATCTATTCGGCAATCAGCGGTCTGCGCAGCGGCGAGCTGCAATGGATCCTGCCGGAGTACAAGTCGCAGGAGATGAACGTCTTTGCGGTGTATCCGTCGCGCCAGTATCTCGATGCGAAGATCCGCACATGGGTCGAACTGCTGCGCGAGAGCATGCCTGCGACGCTCGCCCGCGATCAGAACGAACTGCGCCAGTTCGCGCGCACCTGAGCCGGTTGCACTCGCAGCCGGTCAAAAGGTGCGCGCGCGGGTTGTGACAGCCTGTTACAGCTTGCGCAGATGGCAACACTTCCTTACGCCCGGCGGGGCGGCGGCTTGGTAAGGTAGCGGGACTGTTTCACGCAACCCTCTTTTGCCAATACCGGGAACTCGAATGGATACGCATCTGATGATCGGCATCGCCGTGATGATGGGCCTGATCGGCATCGCGGCATCGCGCGATCTGCTGCGCATGCGCCGCGCGCAACTGCAGCCCGTGACGCTGCGCGTGCGCCGCGACGACGCACGCCTGCGCTAAGGCTGCGGGCACGTTTGCCTCGCTAGATTTCCACCACCTTGTCCCATGCAAAGGCCGGATTCTCCGGCTGCCCCGTGCGGCGGTCGCGATAGCCGCGCGGATTGCACACCACGCGCGTGCCGTTGACCGTGTAGTCGAAGCACGTGTGCGTGTGGCCATGTATCCATAGCGCGACAGGCGCGCGCACCAGCGCGTCGAGATCGCTCACGAATCCCGCCGACACCCGATCCTCCGCGTAGCGCGGCGCGAGACTCCCTTTGTGCGGCGCGTGGTGCGTGACGACGATCGTCTCGCCCGCGAAGGGCTTTGCCAGTTCCGCTTCGAGCCATGCGCGCGACCGCGCGTGGAGCGCGAGCGAGTCGGCCGGCGTGAAGTCGCGCGCGAGCGCTTGCGGGCTATCCGGCCAGGACACCTGGATCAATCCGCGAAAGTCCAGCATCACGCGCATCGCGGCCGCGACGGAGGCCTCACGCGCGGCGTCGTCGGCGCCGAAGAGTGCGAAGTCCGCCCACAGCGTCGTGCCGAGCACGCGAAAGCGGCCCGCCGGATCGACGTACACACCGTCGTTGAGAAAGTGTACGTTGTCGAGCGTGGAGGCGGCGTCGCGCATCGCCGTTTCCAGCGCGCCGAGATCGCCGTCGTAGTACTCGTGATTGCCGGGCACGTACACCACCGGCACCTGCGGATCGAACGTTTCCGCCGCCCAGCGCAAGCCCAGCCCGTGATTGTGGATGTCGCCCGCGAGCACGACGAGATCGGCCTGCGCGTGCGGGATCGTGTCGGGCTCGTCGTTTTCCAGATGCAGGTCGGACAGCACGCGGATCTTCAACACGATGTCGGCTCCTTGCGTCCCGCGCGTTCAGCGCAGCACTTTCCCCGGATTCATCAGGTTCAGCGGATCGAGCGCGGTCTTGATCGCGCGCATCAGCGCGAGTTCGGCCTCGCTCTTGTAGTGCATGTTCTCGTCGATCTTCAACTGCCCGAGGCCGTGTTCCGCACTGATCGTGCCGCGATGGCGATCCACGCTGTCGTAGACGATGCGGTTCAGCGTCTTCTCGTTGTCGGCGAGGAAGCGCTTCGGGTCGCCGCCTTCGGGCGCCTGCACGTTGTAGTGCAGATTGCCGTCGCCGAGATGGCCGAAGGTGACCATGCGCGCGCCGGGCACCGCGCGGGCGATCTCGGCATCGGTTTCCTCGATGAAATGGCCGATGCGCGAGATCGGCACGCCGATATCGTGCTTGATGTTCAGCCCTTCCTGCGCCTGGGCGAGCGGAATGTGCTCGCGGATATTCCAGAACGCCTGCGACTGCGCGAGGCTTTCCGCGACCACCGCGTCTTCTACGAGACCTTGTTCGAGCGCTTCTTCCATGAGCCGCTCGAAGAGGGCGCGTGCGTGCTCTTCGCTTTCGTTGTCCGACAGTTCGAGCAGCACGACCTGCGCATGATGCTCCGCGAACGGATAGCGCAGTTGCGGGAAATGACGGCTGACGAGCGCCATGCAGAAGTCCGACATCAGCTCGAAGCCCGTGAGCAGCGGCCCGGCGTAGCGCTGCGCGAGCGCGAGGAAGTCGAGCGCCGCATGCGCCGAGCCGAGCGCAGCGAGCGCGGTGACGCGCGCGGCCGGCAGCGGATGCAGCTTCATGACCGCGGCGGTGATGATGCCGAGCGTGCCTTCCGCGCCGATGAAGAGGTCACGCAGATCGTAGCCGGTGTTGTCCTTGCGCAGCCCGCGCAGACCGTCCCAGACCTCCCCTTGCGGCGTGACGACTTCGAGGCCGAGACACAGCTCGCGCGTGTTGCCATAGCGCAGCACGCCGGTGCCGCCCGCGTTGGTCGAGAGATTGCCGCCGATCGTGCAGCTGCCTTCGGCCGCGAGCGAAAGCGGGAAGAGGCGGCCCGCATCTTTTGCGCGCGCCTGCACTTCGGCGAGGATCACGCCGGCTTCGACGGTGATCGTGTTGTTGTGCGGATCGATTTCGCGCACGCGGTTCAGGCGGCGCAGGCTCAGCACGGCCTGCTTGCCGCTCGCGTCCGGCGTCGCGCCGCCCGCGAGGCCCGTGTTGCCGCCTTGAGGTACGAGCGCCACGCGATGCTCGTGCGCAAGCTTCACGACCGCGGCGACTTCCTGCGCATTGGCCGGGCAGAGCACGGCGACGGCCGCGCCCTGGTAGCGGCGGCGCCAGTCGGCGAGGTAGGGCGCGGTGTCGTGGGCGTCGGTCAGCACGTAGTGCGCGCCGATGGCGGCGGCGCAGGCGTCGAGAAAGGCTTGGCAGGCGGTCGGGGTGGAGTCGGTCATGGTGTCTCGGGAATTCGCGCCTGGGCTGGGCTGGCTCACGGCGCGATTGTCATGAAGTCGCGAGGCTCAAATACCTAGTTTGACACGGTGATAGCCTTCACGCAGCGCTCGTGGACAAGGCGGTCGCGGCGCGGAGGGAGCCGCTTAGGTGGACTCGGGTTTCGCGGGCTTCGCGGCACGCTTTGCAGCGCGCTTGTACGGCGCGACATAGGCAAGCGCACACGCGAAGAAGCCAAGAGCCAGCGCGACTTCCACCCAGCCGAGCCGGTTGCCGGGCGCGGGATCGGTCATGCCGCGCACGATGCCTTCCGCGAAGTAGAGCAGCACGAGCATCGCCGCCCATTGCAGCGTGTAGAGCCTGCGTCGCAGCACGCCAGGGAGGGCGATGGCGAGCGGCACGGCCTTGAGTACGAGCGCGCTGCCGCCGGGGCGCAGTGGCGCGAGCCGCCATTCCCACGCGATGCACAGCAGCGTGAGCGCGGCGAGCATCGCAAAAGCGCCAAGCGCGGCGCCGCGACGCTGGACGATGGGTTCGGTGACGCCGTCCACGCGGGTGTTCACAGCCGCTGGCCTTGCTCGGTAGTGGCAAGTGCGAGCGCCGCGCGTGCAAGCCGCACGCCCAGCGCGCTCGCGAGTGTCCTTTCATCGGCGCTCAAACCGTGGCCGCGCGCGTCCTGGCGCGCGTGATGCGAGGCGCCGTAGGGCGAGCCGCCGCCCTGCGTGGTCGTGAGCGCGCTTTCCGTGTAGGGGATGCCCACGAGCAGCATGCCGTGATGGAGCAGCGGCAGCATCATCGAGAGCAGCGTGCTCTCCTGGCCGCCGTGCAGGCTGCCGGTCGAAGTGAACACGCAAGCGGGCTTGCCCGCGAGCGCACCCGAAAGCCACTGCGGCGTGGTGCCGTCGAGAAAGTACTTGAGCGGCGCGGCCATGTTGCCGAAGCGCGTGGGCGAGCCGAGCGCGAGACCCGCGCATTCTTCGAGGTCGCGCAGCTCGACGTAGGGTGGGCCGTCGGAGGGGATGTCGGGCGCGGTGGCCTCGCAGACCGTCGAGACGGGCGGCACCGTGCGCACGCGCGCTTCGGCGCCGGGAACACTGTCGATACCCTGGGCGATGGCGCGCGCGAGTTCGCGCGTTGCGCCATGCCGGCTGTAATAGAGCACAAGAATCGGTTTCATCGGGCCTCGTCGGTGGACGGGATATTATAGGGGTTGGGTCTGCCGCCGCAGCGGGGCACCGGCGAGCGACGCGCATGTCACGTGCAAATCATCGGCAAATAGGTACACTGCGTGCGCGCGGAATGGGTGGTTAGAAAGCGCAGCAATCGAAGTGTTCACGGTGGCGAGGAAAGCAGGCCAATGGATGTGCTGTCGAGGGTGAAGATCGATCTGGACATCGTGAAGCGGCTCGCGCGCTTCGCGGCGCGGCGCAGCCGCGAAGATCGCATTCCGCAGGTCGCGGGCAGCCTCACGTTCACCACGCTCCTCTCGCTCGTGCCGCTCGCTACGGTCGCATTCGCGCTCTTTACCGCGTTCCCGATCTTCGCTTCGTTCCAGAACTCGCTGCAGGCCTTTCTCGCCGACCATCTCATGCCGGCGCAGATCAACAGCCAGATCTTCAAGTACCTGAACCAGTTCGCCTCGAAGGCCAAGGGCCTCACGACGATGGGCATGATCGTGCTCTTCGTCACGTCGGTCATGACGATGATGACCGTGGAGTCGGCCTTCAACCTGATCTGGCGCGTGCGCAAGGCGCGCCCGTTCGCTCAGCGCGTGCTCGTCTATTGGGCCATTCTGACGCTCGGGCCGATCCTGATCGGCGTGAGCCTGTCGATCTCCTCGTACGTGTTCACGCGTTCGGCCGTGATCGCGACCGAGCAGCACGTTTCGGGCATCCTCGACTGGATGCTGATTGGCGCATCCCTGCCGCTCACGGCGCTCGCGTTCACGATGCTCTACGTGTATCTGCCGAACTGCCGCGTGCAGTGGCGCGACGCCCTGGTGGGCGGCATTGCCGCGACGATCGCCTTCGAGGCGGCCAAGCGCGGCTTTGGCTACTACGTGCGGCGCATTCCGACTTACACGGCGGTTTATGGCGCCTTCGCGGCCGCGCCGATGTTCCTGCTGTGGATGTACCTGAGCTGGTTCATCACGCTCGTAGGCGCGATGATCACCTCCGCCTTGCCCGAAATTCGCACCGGGCGCTTCGACAAGCCGCGCTTTCCGGGCAGCGATCTGCTCGACGCGCTCGAACTGCTCGCGGGTCTCGCCGATGCGCGGGAAGCGGGTGAGCCGGGCCGCACGACCGAGCAGCTCGCGCAGCTGCTGCGGCGCGACCTGGCCACGGTCACGCGCCTGATCGACGGCCTCGAAGAAGATGAACTGGTGGGGCGTCTCGAGCAGGAGGAGCGCGCGAAGACGCTGTTCCTGCTGATCGGCAATCCTGCGCGCATTTCGGTGACGCGCATCTTCGACCGCTTCGCGATCGATCGCAAGGAACTGGCGTATCAGCTCAAGTCGAGCAGTATCGATGCGCACCTGCTGCTCGGTGCGCTCGACAACGACAAGCTCGCGATTTCACTCGCGTCGCTGCTCGCGACGCGGCGTTTCCCGGCGCTCACGGAGGAGCATCCGCCGGTGCTCCCGCATCCGGCGGCGTGACGAGGCCGCGCGCCCATGACAGGCGCGCCGTCGCATCGCATTCGAATCAAAGAGAAATCTTGCCGCGGCAGATATCCGCGAACATGACCCAGTCCCCCATCAAGCTGTAGATGGGGTGACGGAAAGTGGCTGGACGGTTCTTCTCGAACTTGAAATGTCCGAACCACGCGAAGCCGTAGCCGCACACGATGGCAAGCGGCAGCCAGAGCCAGTTGCCGGTGGCGATCGCCATGCAGACGAAGCCGATCACGCCAAGCGAGCCGATGAAATGCAGCCGCCGCGACATGAGATTGCTGTGCTCGCTCAGGTAGAACGGATAGAACTGCGCGAAGCTCGAAAAATGCTCGGTATGCGTGGTGGGTTGCATCGTCTCCTCCTTTCTGCGTGGGTACGCAGGGGATGGTTGATTCAGCCATTCTCCAGCGTTCCGAACGACCGTGCAACCAGGGAGGTCACAGCCGTCAGCCGTTGCCCACGCGCGGTGTTTGCTGCATTGCAAAAGCGTAGAGCGCGTCGAGCGTCGCATCGGGCTGCTCGGTCATCAGCGCGTGGCCGGCGTCCAGCGTGACCGTGTCCGCGGGCGTGCCCGCTTGCGCAAACGCCTCGGCGAGGGCGCGCGCTGCGCGCGGGGGCGTCATCGCGTCGCGTTTGCCGAGGATCAGGCGCACCGGGCAACGCACTTTCGCGGCGCTGGTCAGGCCGTCCGCATAGGCGTTGCACGCCGCGAAATCGGTATGGAAAAGTTGCGGCTCGCCGCGCGCGGAGACGCGCTCCATGAGCCGCTGGTTCATGCCGCGCAGCCAGAAGCCCGGCCCGGGGCTCGACGGCTTGGCGGCGAGCGTCGAGTGCGACCACGCGTTGACGAGCGCGATCGCCTCCGGCTCACGCTCGCGCGCGGCTTCGAGCAGGCTTGGCGCGACCGTCATCGGGAATGCAGTGGCGAGCAGGGCGATGCGCTGGGCGCGCTCCGGATGGCGCGCCGCGAATTCGAGCGCGACCAGCGAGCCCATGCTATGGCCGGCGACGAAGGCCCGCGGGGCGTTCAGCGCGTCGAGCAGGGCGGCGAGCCAGTCGGCGAGCGCGCCGATGCTCGTGAGCGCCGGACCCGCGCTGCGCAGGTGGCCGGGCAGATCGACGGCCAGCGCGTTGAAGCCGTGGTTGGCGAAATAGCGCGATTGCAGCGCCCAGACGCTGTGGTCGTGCTGCGCGCCGTGGACGAACACCGCGAACGGCAGCGCGGGCTCGATCGCGCGCGAGGCCGTGTAGGCATAGACCGGCTTGCCGGCGACATCGACGATCATGACGCCTCCTTGCCGGTGGGCTTGGCTTTCGCTGCTTCCGTTTTTTGCGACGCCTTCAGCGCGCGCTTGAGGTCGTCGACCAGATCGGCGGGGTCTTCGAGCCCGATCGAGAGCCGGATCGTGCCCTCCGCGATGCCGGCGGCGGCCAGCGCGGCGGCGTCCATGCGGAAATGCGTGGTCGAGGCGGGGTGGATCACGAGCGAGCGCGCGTCGCCGACATTGGCCAGATGCGAGAACAGCGTGAGCGCTTCGATGAAGCGCTTGCCCGCCGCGCGGCCGCCACGCAGGTTGAAGCTGAACACGGCGCCCGCGCCGCGCGGCAGCAGGCACTTCGCAAGCGCGTAATCGGGATGGCTCGGCAGTTCCGGCCACGCGACCGATTCGACCGCCTCGTGCGCGGCGAGATATTCGACGATGCGCCGCGCGTTCGCCACGTGCCGCTCCATGCGCAGCGGCAGCGTTTCTATGCCTTGCAGCAATTGCCACGCGGCCTGCGGGTGCAGGCACGCGCCAAAGTCGCGCAGGCCCTCGCGGCGCGCGCGCAGCAGGAAGGGCGCGACCGTGCTTTCCTCGCTGAACACCATGTCGTGAAAGCCCGCATAGGGTTCGGTGAGTTCGGGAAAGCGGCCCGACGCTTCGAAGTCGAACGTGCCGCCGTCGACCAGTACGCCGCCGATGGTCGTGCCATGGCCGCCGAGGAACTTGGTGGCCGAGTGATAGACGAGATCCGCGCCGTGCTCGAAGGGGCGCAGCAGGTAAGGCGTGGTGAACGTCGAATCGACGAGGAGCGGCACGCCATGCGTGTGCGCGATCTGCGCGACGGCTTCGATGTCGAGCACGTCGAGGCCCGGGTTGCCGAGCGTTTCGCCGAACAGCAGACGCGTGTTGGGCCGCAGCGCCGCGCGCCAGGCGTCGAGGTCGCCTGGCTTCACGAAAGTCGTCTCGATGTCGAAGCGCTTGAGCGTGTAGTGCAGCAGGTTGTGCGAGCCGCCGTAAAGCGCCGCCGAGGCGACGATGTGCGAGCCCGCGCCCATCAGCGTCGCGATCGCGAGATGCAGCGCCGCCTGGCCGCTCGCGGTGCCGATCGCGCCCGCGCCGCCTTCGAGCGCGGCCACGCGCTCTTCGAACACGGCGACGGTCGGGTTCGAGATGCGCGAGTACACGTGGCCCGCGCGCTCCATGTTGAAGAGCGCGGCGGCGTGGTCGGTGTCGCGGAACGAGAACGAGGTGGTGAGGTAGATCGGCGTCGCGCGG
Organism: Paraburkholderia sp. BR10937; assembly: GCF_040965695.1. Taxonomy (NCBI): domain Bacteria; kingdom Pseudomonadati; phylum Pseudomonadota; class Betaproteobacteria; order Burkholderiales; family Burkholderiaceae; genus Paraburkholderia; species Paraburkholderia sp. BR10937. Next base: position 4,528 of record NZ_JBFRCL010000045.1, on the reverse strand, counting down.
GCGCCGGTGGCGGGGTCGGGCGCCGCGCCCGCATGCAGCGCGAGCGTGTCGAAGCGGCTATCGGGAGTCGATCCAGGATTTGATGACATCGTGGCGGCGCGGCCGGCGCAAACCGGCCTGGTGTCGGGGGTGAAGGGCATCGTAACACCGGCGGCGGGGCGCGGGGACGCCCGGCCGGTCGTTTTTCGGGCCGGATGGAGGGCGTCCCGCGTGGCCGGATTCGCGCCGGAAACCCCCTCGCGACGGCTTTCGGCAGACGTTTCGGTACGCCGCTGGGCGCCCGCCGCGCGGCTTTCCTTTTAACAATCTTTCCGCTAGGATCGAATCAGGTAGGCATCTTTTCAGCATTTCCCCCATTACTAGCGGCATTCCTGGAGACACATCATGCGTGTCAGCGACATCCTCAAGGTGAAGGGCAACACGCTCTACACCGTCACGCCCGACACTGCGCTGAACGAGGCAGTCAACACCATGGCCGAGCACGATATCGGCTCGCTCGTCGTCATGGAGTACGGCGATCTGGTCGGTATGCTCACGTTCCGCGAGATCATCCTCACGCTGCGCGCAAACGGCGGCAGCGTCGGCACCACGACGATCCGCAAGGTCATGGACGATCATCCCATCACCTGCACGCCGGAAACCGAGGTCGACGAAGTGCGCCGCATGATGCTCGAGCACCATGTGCGCTACCTGCCGGTCATGGAAAGCCGTTCGCTCATGGGTGTGATCTCGTTCTACGACGTGGCGAAGGCCGTGGTGGAAGCGCAGGGCTTCGAGAACAAGCTGCTCAAGGCGTATATTCGCGACTGGCCCGAAGAGGAGCGTCAGCCGGCGCGCTGAGCGCAGCCCGACTAACGCCCGATTGATCAGGATGAAAAAGCGCGCATCAGGCGCGCTTTTTCGCGTCTGGGCCCCATGAATTCTGTCAGTGTGATTCCTGTTCGATGAACGATAGACCGATGCCCGCGGCGCAGCGCGACAAGCGCAAAGTGCACCATGAGGGTGACCACGCTTCGCAGTTCGCACTGCTGCGCCAGCGCCGTTTCGCCCCGTTTTTCTGGACGCAGTTCCTCGGGGCGATGAACGACAACGTCTTCAAAATCGGCTTCACCTCGCTCGTCACGTATCAGGCCGCGCGCTTTTCGGGCGTCGATCCGAAGACGGTCGCATTCCTCATCTCGGCCATTTTCATCCTGCCTTTCGTGCTGTTTTCCGCGACCTCGGGCCAGGTCGCCGACAAGTACGACAAGGCGATGCTCACGCGCTGGGTCAAGACCTTCGAGATCGCGGTCATGGTGATCGGCGCGGCCGGCTTCTGGATGCACAGCGCGCCGCTGCTGTATGCGTGCACCTTCCTGATGGGCGTGCATTCGACCGTGTTCGGGCCGGTCAAGTACGCGTACCTCCCGCAGCGTCTCGCGCCCGATGAACTGGTTGGCGGCAACGGGCTCGTGGAGATGGGCACCTTCGTCGCAATCCTGCTCGGGACGATCGTCGGGGGCGTGGCCGCGGGTATCGGGGCGATGGATCCCGCGTCTGCTCATGCGGACCTTGGGCCGCCGCTGGGCGCATGGTGGCTCGGCGGCATGTGCATCGCGATCGCGCTCGTGGGGCGCGTGGCGTCGGCCTTCGTGCCGCCGTGCGAGCCGTCGCAGCCGGGCCTGCGCATCAACTGGAATCCGGTGTCCGAGACCTGGCGCAACCTGCGCCTCGCGCACGGCAACCGCACCGTGTTCCTGAGCCTGCTCGGCATCTCGTGGCTCTGGTTCGTGGGCGCGACGTTTCTCGCCTCGTTCTTCAATTTCGCGAAGGACGTGATGTCGGCCGACCCCGACGTCGTGACCGTGCTGCTCGCGATGTTTTCGCTCGGCATCGGCTCGGGTTCGCTGCTCTGCGAGAGGCTCTCGCGGCGGCGCATCGAGGTGGGCCTCGTGCCGCTCGGCTCGATCGGCATGAGCGTGTTCGGCATCGATCTCTTCTTTGCGAGCCATGCGTTGCCTGCCGCGTCCCATCTGCTTTCGGTAGGCGAATTCCTGCGCACCGCCGCGCACTGGCGCGTGCTCGCCGACCTGTTCCTGCTCGCCATGTTCGGCGGCTTCTACAGCGTGCCGCTCTACGCGTTGATCCAGAGCCGCAGTGCGCCCAGCCACCGCGCGCGCATCATCGCCGCGAACAATATCCTCAATTCGCTCTTCATGATCGTCTCTGCGCTCATGGCGATGGCGCTCACGTCCGCGGGCGTCGGCATTCCCGGCATCTTTCTGACCACGGCGCTGCTCAATATCGTCGTGGCGGCCTACATTTACACGCTAGTGCCCGAGTTCCTGCTGCGCTTCGTGGCATGGGTGCTCGTGCATACGGTCTACCGCGTGCGGCTCGTGCATACCGAACGCATACCGGCCGAGGGCGCCGCCGTGCTCGTCTGCAATCACGTGAGCTATGTCGATGCGATTGTCATCATGGCCGAGAGCCCGCGGCCGATCCGGTTCGTGATGGATCAGCAGATCTTCCGCTCGCCGTTCGTCGGCTGGGTGTTCCGCCACGCCAAGGCGATTCCGATTGCGCCCGCGCACGAGGACCCGGATGCGCTAGCTGCTGCCTACGATGCGTGCGCGGCCGCGCTGGCCGAGGGCGACCTCGTCTGCATTTTTCCCGAGGGCAAGCTGACGCGCACCGGGGAGCTGAACCCGTTTCGCCACGGCGTGAGCGAAATCTTGCGGCGCTCGCCCGTGCCGGTCGTGCCGATGGCGTTGCGCGGGCTGTGGGGCAGTGCGTTCTCGCGCTTTGCGGGGTCCGGCCAGGAGCGGCCGCTGCGACGCGGTCTGACGAGCCGGTTGACGCTCGCGGTGGGCGAGCCGATCGCGGCGGCGGACGCTACGCTTGAGCGCTTGCAGGAGACGGTGGCAGAACTGCGCGGCGCGCGGCGCTGACGCCGGGCCACGCGGCGCGTACGCGCCACCCAACGCGCCGCCTCTTCTCGCCGGAAGGCCCGACCGCCCGGTCGGGCGTCGCCGCGCGCAGGCTGGCATAATGCTGGATTCCCCGATTCACTTTGGACGACCGCCATGTCCGGCAACACGCTCGGTACGCTTTTCACCGTCACCACCTTCGGCGAATCCCACGGCCCGGCCATTGGCTGCGTCATCGACGGCTGCCCGCCCGGCATGGCGCTCACCGAAGCCGACATCCAGATCGACCTGGACCGCCGCCGTCCCGGCACGTCGCGTCACGTGACGCAGCGCCAGGAAGAGGACAGGGTCGAGATTCTCTCGGGCGTATTCGAAGGGCGCACCACGGGCACGCCCATCGCGCTCCTGATCCGCAATACCGACCAGCGCAGCAAGGACTACGGCAACATCGTCGAGACCTTCCGCCCCGGTCACGCCGACTACACCTACTGGCAGAAGTACGGCATTCGCGACTATCGCGGCGGCGGCCGTTCGTCGGCGCGCCTCACGGCGCCCACGGTCGCGGCGGGCGCTGTGGCGAAGAAGTGGCTGCGCGAGCGCTTCGGCGTGGAAGTGCGCGGCTACATGCGCGCGCTCGGCGAGATCGACGTGCCGTTCGTGAGCTGGGAGCACGTGCACGAGAATCCGTTCTTCGTGCCCAACGCCGACTTCGTGCCGCAGCTCGAGAGCTACATGGACGCGCTGCGCAAGGACGGCGACTCGATCGGCGCGCGTGTGAACGTGGTGGCGAGCGGGGTGCCGGTGGGCTGGGGCGAGCCGCTGTTCGACCGGCTCGACGCCGACATCGCACACGCCATGATGGGCATCAACGCGGTGAAGGGCGTGGAGATCGGTGCAGGCTTCGCGAGCGTCGCACAGCGCGGTTCGGTGCACGGCGACGAACTCACGCCCAATGGATTCCACGGCAACCACGCTGGCGGCGTGCTCGGCGGCATTTCGACGGGGCAGGACATCACCGTCTCGATCGCCATCAAGCCGACCTCGAGCATCCGCACGCCGCGGCGCTCGATCGACAAGGCGGGCGATCCCGCGACGGTCGAGACCTTCGGCCGCCACGACCCGTGCGTGGGCATTCGCGCGACGCCGATCGCCGAGGCCATGCTCGCGCTCGTGCTGATCGATCACGCGCTGCGCCACCGTGCGCAGAATGCCGACGTCGTCGTGACGACGCCGAAGATCGCGGCCAGCGACGAGTGACGTCGACCGGTGCGGCGTGAGCCGCACGCGTTGCGCGGGCAACAAAAAAGCCGCTTCAGGCTCACACCTGAAGCGGCTTTTTTTCGCCTGCCGGACTTACATGTTCGGATAGTTCGGGCCGCCGCCGCCTTCGGGCGTGACCCACACGATGTTCTGCGTCGGATCCTTGATATCGCAGGTCTTGCAGTGCACGCAGTTCTGCGCGTTGATCTGCAGGCGGTCGCTGCCGTCGTCGTTCTTCATGAACTCGTACACCGCGGCCGGGCAGAAGCGCGCTTCGGGGCCCGCGTAGGTGCGCAGGTTCACGTTCACGGGCACGCTCGCGTCCTTGAGCGTGAGGTGCGCCGGCTGGTTCTCTTCGT
>NZ_JBFRCL010000044.1:0-69907 GCF_040965695.1 Paraburkholderia sp. BR10937 | reverse complement strand
CGCGGCGCGGATCAGGAAGCTCGAGCGCGCGCCGGTCTGCAAATGGCGCGGGTTGATGTCGGGCGTGTTGACGAAGAAGTTCGGCCGATAGAAGTCGCGCACCTCGGTCTGGGTGAGTTCCGTGAGGTACTCGGTGAAATCGCGCTTCGACTCGCGCCACGTGAAGTACGTGTACGACTGCGAGAAGCCGAGCTTGGCGAGCCGGTACATGAGGCGCGGGCGCGTGAAGGCTTCGGAGAGGAAGATTACGTCGGGGTGGCGTGCGCGCACGTCGGCGATCATCCATTCCCAGAACGGAAGCGGCTTCGTGTGCGGGTTGTCAACGCGGAAAATGCGCACGCCGGTGTCCACCCAGAACAGGATCGCGTCGCGCAGCGCGAGCCACAAATCCGGCTTCGAGTCGTGCGCGTAGAACTCGGGGTTCACGATGTCCTGGTACTTCTTCGGCGGGTTTTCGGCGTAGCGCAGCGTGCCGTCGGGCCGCCATGCGAACCAGGTGGGATGCGCCTTCAGCCACGGGTGGTCGGGCGAGCATTGGATCGCGAAGTCGAGCGCGATTTCGAGGCCTTGTTCATGCGCCGCGGCGAGCATGCGGCAGAAGTCCTCGAGCGTGCCCAGTTGCGGATGCACCGCGGTGTGGCCGCCTTCGGCCGCGCCGATGGCGTAGGGGCTGCCCACGTCGCCGGGTTGCGCATTGAGCGTGTTGTTGCGCCCCTTGCGGTTCGCGAGGCCAATGGGGTGGATCGGCGGGAAGTACAGCACGTCGAAGCCCATTTCGCGGATGCGCGGCATCTTCGCGATCACGTCGTCGAAGGTGCCGTGGCGCGATTCGTCGTCGCTCATCGAGCGCGGGAAGATCTCGTACCAGCTCGCGAAGCGGGCGGCGCCGCGCTCGGCATCCACGCGATTGACGATCGTGTCGCGCGAGAGAAACGGCCGATGGCGCGCGGCGCGCACGGCCGCCGCCGTCGAAGGCGCGGCGATGATCGCGCAGCGTGTTTCGGTATCCGCAGCAATGAAGCGCTTGACGATGGCGTCGAGCGTTTCGTTGCTGCGCTTCTGGTCGTCGTCGCCCGTGCCCGATGTTTCTGCGGTGGCGAGCACGAGCGCGAACAGGCGGCTCGCTTCTTCCAGCTCCAGATCGACGGGCTGGTTCGCCGCGCGCTTCTTGTGCAGATGCTCCGCGAGCGAGGCGAAGTCGTCGCGCCACGCAATCACGACGTACTCGTAGCGTCCGATGCGATCGAGCGGAATGTGGCCCGCCCACAGGTCGGTGCCCGCGGGCGGCACGGCCGTCATCGGCGATTCGTGCCAGGCCGTCTCGTCGGCGGCGCGCCAGAGCACGGCGGCGTCGATGCGGTCGTGGCCCTCGGCGAAGATGGCCGCGCGTACTTCGCAGCGCTCGCCCACGGTGCGCTTCGCGGCGAAGCGGCCGTGATCGACCGAGGGCTGCGCGCTCTCGATGGCGATGCGCGGCGCGGCGATCGCTTCGAGCACGCTCCTGTGACCACTCGTGTCGGTCTTGCCGCGATCTTCGGGCGGCGCGAGCACCACGAGCGGGCTCGCGAGCGCGCGGAACATCCAGCATGCGCCCGCGGGCAGCGTGAATGTCTCGGGGATCGCGCTCGCGTCTCGCGGCGCGGGCAGGCGGGCGCCGCGCAGCGTTTCGGCGTCGAGCGGCGCGAAGCGCGTGAAGCCGCCAGGCACACCGTCGAGCAGCCGCGCGAGATCCACGCGCACCGGCGCGGCGAGCGCGGGATTGATGAGCGTGAGGATGGCGTCTTCCGCGTCGCGCAGACCTGCGCGGTCGCCGCGCAAGAGCGCCGCGACGCTGGCGCCAGGGCCATTGAGCGCGCGCAGTTCGCCGTTGGTCTGCAGCGCCCACGTTTCGCGTTGCAGGGCGTTGGCGTGCGCGACATCGGCGCTCAGATCGAAGGGCGCGCGCGCCTTCGCGGCTTCCCACGCCTGCGCGCTGTTGCCGCTGTGCGAGGTCGCTTCGTCGACGCCGTATTCGAAGCCCATCGGCATGAGCCAGCCGGTGCCGAGCGCGGCTGCCGCACGCAGCATGCGGCGATACGCGCGCTCGACCGCGCGCGCGTCGGCGGCGCCTTCCTGATCGTGTGCGTAACGCGCGCCATACGGTGCTTCTGGAAACGTTATCGGCGAGCCCACGCGGCGCAAGGCGGCGTGCTCCTCGACCATCCAGCTCGACGAGAAGTCCCACCAGCGCAGCGATGAGAAGGCCGCGTCGAAGCCCGCTCCTTCGAGGTGCGCGAGCGCCTCGCGCGGCAGGCCCGGTGTAGCGGCGAGCCAGCGCGCTTGCGGAAAGCGCGCGCGTACGGCATCGAAGATCGCGCGCAGGACATGGGGCGGCGTGCGGTGCGGCGAGTCCACACGAAAGCCGCCGAGACCCGCTTCGACGAGCGCGATGGCGCGCGCCGTCCACCATGCGATGAGCGGCGCGCTCGCGCGCTCGAAATCGGCATAGGCGACGTTGGCTTCGCTGTGGCCGTGGCGTGGGTCGAGGCGCGCGTCTTCGGGCTCGAAGGGATGGAACCATTCAGGATGCGCGGCGTAGAGCGCGCCGTCGGCGGCGCTACGATCGAGGACGAGATCGGCGAGCAGCGTGACGCCGCGCGATTGCGCCGCGAGCGCGAGTTCGCGCACGGCGTCGTCTGCGGAAAGCGGGCTGCCGAAGGCCGCGTTCAGGCGCGTATGGTCGGCGACGACGCGGTCGTCGCCCGACGCGCCCGAGGCGAACAGCGCGCCGATCAGGACGTGATCGAAGCCCAGCGAGGCCGCGCGGGCGATGTGCGCCGGCCACGCGTCGAGTGGTCCTGCCAGGACGGAATGGACGAAGTAGATCCGCGGCGCATAGGCGTGGGGGGGTTCCATCGGTCGTATTCCAGGTACGTCAGGCGAAGGGGATGCAAGTCGGGGTCAGCCGAAATGCGATCGCGCCGCCCGGGGGCTGCCGGAGCGTGCCGCGCTGCGCTTGGTGGACAGGCACCTGTTCAGAGTAGTTCAAGAGCAGGCCGGAACCAAACCGCTTGCGCCGCGTGGCGACTTGCGGGGGAGTCGAGCAAGGCACATGCCCACGAGCGGCCCAGGCGCGCGGCGCCGCGCGCGGGCGCACGTTCGCAAAGGCTGGGCATAAAGACGGGTGAATCGAGCGGAGAAACCGGCGGCGATTGCCGGTATCCGTTGCAGCGGAGAGAAGCGGATCAGCTACCGACCATGCTCGCGGCGATGTTCACGCACAGGCCTAGCACAGAAACGTTGAAATAGAACGACAAAATCGATTGCGCGAGCACGCCGCGCCGCGCGCTGCGCCCGCGCAGGCCGATATCGGCGGTTTGCGACGCGCAGGCGATGGTGAACGAGAAGTACAGAAAGTCCCAGTAATTCGGCGTGAGCTTTTTGTCGGGAAACACGAGGGAGGGCTCGTTGGGATCGGAACCGTAGTAGAGGCGCGCGTAGTGCAGCGTGAAGATGGTGGGAATGAGAAACCACGCCCCGATGAGCGTGAGCCCCGTGAGCAGCGAATGCAGCACTTTCGAGGCCGTGCCGAGATCCTTCGTCGTGCCCAGCTCGATGACGATGGCGACGATGCTCGCCACCGTTGCGATGCAGATGAGAAACAGCACGGTCCCCGCGTTTTCGTCTTCGCGGCGGGCGTTCACGCGCACGCTCTCTTCGTTTGCTAACACCATGTGCAGCCAGATCAGCACGAGGTAGGTCCATACCGTTGCGTCCCAGCCGAGCAGGACGCGCGCGGAAGTATGGATCGAGGCGGGCGAGAGCAAGCCGAGCACGACGCCCACGGCGATGGCGATCATCAAGTGCGGCCGGTTGCGTAGTACCAGCGGGATGAGGTTCATGGCGTGGCGCGGGGAGGCGCGGGTTAGCAATCGATTGCGGCGATTCTACCGTGCGCGGTCCGCCGGGGTGACGCGCTGTTCGCTGTTATGCCGGGCATGCAAGCTTTCGGTTTGTCTTATCGGGCCATAAGGGGCTATATTGCTTGCGCAACGCGGCAGCGCGCTCTCGCAGTCAGCGCAACGATGGTGCATATGCAGTGATCCGCGTTGACAGACGATAGGAAACGTTATTCGTGTGGCCTGGTTTCAGGCGCCGCCCGCGCCGGCGGCAAGCGTGTTTCGCCCCCAGCCAGGGGAACCTGGCGGGATCGACCTCATCTGGAGTGCCCATGACAGATGTGACACAACACGGGATGTCTCAGGCGCCGCACGATCTTCCCGCTGTACTCGAGCGCCTTGGCCGTCCCGGCCGCAGGCGTTTCGTCTCGGGAACGTGCGCAGCGGCGCTGCTCGCCTTCGCGGCTGCCGGGCGCTCGCGCGCGCCGTTCGGCATGGGCCGCGCTTTCGCGGCGACACCGGCGAGCGCATCCGGCAGCGGCTATGACGCGTTCATCAAGCTATCGCAGCGCCTTACTGGCCGCACGAGCTTCGACGCCGTGCTCGGCAAGCGCGTCTATGCCGCGCTCGACCACGCCAGCAGCCAGTTCGACGCGAACGTCGCGACGCTCAACACCTGGATTCAAGGTCACGGCGGCGTGCCCTCCGATACCGTGACCGCCGCACTCAAGCCCGATCAGCCGGAACTCGCGTCGATGGTGGGCGACATCATGCGCGCGTGGTATCTCGGTCTCGTGGGCGAGATGCCGAAGGTGCAGGTGGTGGCCTTCGAAAAGGCGTTGATGTTCGACCCCGTCAACGACGTGCTCACGATTCCCTCGTATTGCCGCGACGTGCCGTTCTACTGGAAGCACAAACCCGCAGGCGAATAGCGGTGCAACGGGCACGCGCATCACGGCCGCGCCAGGCCCCCACAACGAAAGCCAAAGGATGAGGTCGACAATGGCGACAGGACATTCCGCCGACGTGGTCGTCGTCGGTTCCGGCGTGGCGGGCAGTCTGGTGGCGCACCAGCTCGCCCGGGCCGGCGCTTCCGTCGTGCTGCTCGAAGCGGGGCCGCGCCTCGCGCGCTGGCAGATCGTGGAGAACTTCCGCAATTCGCCCGCCAAGGCCGATTTCGCCACGCCGTATCCGTCCGTGAGCTACGCGCCGCATCCCGAATACGCGCCGCCCAACGAGTATCTCGTGCAGAAGGGCGATTATCCGTACAACTCACAATATTTGCGGCTCGTGGGCGGCACCACGTGGCACTGGGCCGCCGCCGCGTGGCGTTTGCTGCCGGCGGACTTTCGTTTGAAAACGCAGTACGGCGTGGGGCGCGACTGGCCCTACCCCTACGAGACGCTGGAGCCGTGGTATCAACGCGCGGAAGAGGAACTGGGCGTGTCCGGACCGGACGCGACGTACGATCTCGGCTCGCCGCGCACGAAGCCGTATCCAATGAGCATGCTGCCGCTTTCCTGGATGGATCAGCGCTTCTCGCAAGTACTGAATGCGAATGGCTTTCACGTGGTGCCCGAGCCGGTCGCGCGCAATAGCCGCCCGTTCGATGCGCGTCCCACCTGCTGCGGCAACAACAACTGCATGCCGATCTGCCCGATCGGTGCGATGTACAACGGCGTGGTTCACGCGGACAAGGCCGAGCGTGCGGGCGCGAAGCTCGTGCCGCAGGCCGTGGTCTATCGCATCGAGGCCGACAACAAAGGGCTCGTTACCGCGGTCCACTACAAGGACCCGAGCGGCAGAAGCACGCGTGTGACCGGCAAGCTCTTCGTGCTCGCCGCGAACGGCATCGAGACGCCCAAGCTCATGCTGATGTCGAAGAGCGATGCGTTTGCCCACGGCATCGGCAACAGCTCCGACCAGGTGGGCCGCAATCTCATGGATCATCCGGGCACAGGCATCACGTTCATGGCCAACGAACCGCTATGGCCGGGGCGCGGGCCCATGGAGATGACCTCGGTCGTGAACTTCCGCGACGGCGCGTTCCGCTCCGCGTATGCCGCGAAGAAACTGCATCTGTCGAACGCGGTGCCCACCATGGCCGTCACGGCTGCGCTGATCAACAACGGCTTGACCGGCGCGGAACTGGACCGGGAGATACGCGAGCGCACGTCGCGCACGCTCACCATCAACAGTTTCCACGAGCATCTGCCCGAGCCTCAGAACCGCGTGCTGCCCTCGAGCGAACACAAAGACGGACTCGGCATTCCACAGCCCGAGATCTATTACTCGATCAACGATTACGTGAAGAAGAGCGCGGCGAACACGCATGAACTCTATGCGCAGATCGCGCAGCTTTTCGGCGGCACGGACATCGCATTCGACGATGCCTTCGCGCCCAACAATCACATCATGGGCACGACGATCATGGGCGCGAACGCCGCCGATTCGGTCGTCGATGCCGATTGCCGCACTCACGATCATGCGAATCTGTTCGTCGCCAGCAGCGCGGTGATGCCCTCGGCCGCTTCGGTGAACTGCACGCTGACGATTGCCGCGCTGTCGCTGAAGCTGGCCGACAAGCTGCGCCACGAGCTTTGATACGAGCCAGACGATGAAAACAGCGAAGTCCTCCACAGCGGCCACCACGAATCACGAGCGAGAGAGACGCGCGCGTGCCGCCATCGCGGCCGCGCTCTTCTGCGCCTTCGCGCTCTATATCGCGTGGCACGCGTCGCACGAATCGAACACGCGTCCCGTCGACGAACTGCCGATGTCCACGGCGCGCGGCGACGACACATCGACGCCGATTGCGGACGCGGACAAGCCCGAACTCATCAAGCGCGGCGCCTATCTGGTGCGCATAGGCGACTGCGTCGCGTGCCATACCGCGGACCGAGGCAGGCCGTTTGCGGGCGGCCTGCCCATCAGCACGCCGTTTGGAAAAATCTACACGCCGAATATCACGCCGGACCCCGATACCGGCATCGGCCAGTGGAGCGATACCGACTTCATACGCGCGCTGCACGAAGGCATCGGCAAGGGCGGCGAGCGGCTGTATCCCGCGTTTCCTTACGTCGAATTTACGCGCATGACGGAGCAGGACATGCTCGCGATCCGCGCGTATCTGAATACGGTCGCGCCGGTGCATTACACGCCGCCCGCCAACGAGCTGCGCTTTCCGTTCAACCAGCGCTGGCTGATGATCTTGTGGAATCTCTTCAACTTCAACGAAGGCCGCTTCGTGCCCGACCCGAAGCAGAGCGCCGAATTCAACCGCGGCGCCTATCTCGTCGAAGGCCTCGCGCATTGCGAGGAATGTCACACGCCGCGCAACTTCATGCAGGGGCTCAAGACGACGGCGCGTTTCTCGGGCGCGACGCAAGCGGGCTGGCAGGCCTACAACATCACGCCCGACCGCACGAGCGGCATCGGCAACTGGAGCGACGACGCGCTGATCGCCTATCTTTCCACGGGCATTGCCGCGGGCCACGCCAGGGCGGCCGGTCCGATGGCCGACGTGGTCCAGCACTCGACGCAATACCTGACACATGAGGACCTGCGCTCGATCGTGGCGTATCTGCGCGCGCTGCCGCCGGTTTCGGGCGGCGTGACGCGGCCGCGCGATGCATGGGGCAAGCCCGCTGTGAGCGACATCACCGCGCTGCGCGGCACGGCGATCACGTCCGTGAACGGCTTGCAGCTTTTCGTGGCGAACTGCGCGAGCTGCCACCACTGGACCGGCGAGGGCGTGGGGGGAAGCGCGCCGGGCGCGTATCCATCGCTCATTCATAACAGCGTCGCGGGCGCGCCGAGCCCGAATAACCTCGCGATGGTGATCCTGCACGGAGTGAGGCGTCAAACGAAAGACAGCGACGTGCTGATGCCGGCATTCGGCGATGCATTGAGCAACGAACAGGTGGCGGCCCTTTCCAACTACGTGACGACGCAGTTCGGCGATCCGCGGGCCACCCTCACGGCCGGCGAGGTCGCGGCATTGCGTGCCCAGCCCCAGTAACTCGCCAGCCGCGCCGGGACGTTGTACCGCGCTCGCGGCGACACTGATAGCCGCAAACGCGTATGCTGTGAATGCAGGCACGCCGCTTGCGTGTAGTCTGCTTTGTGACGCGCCCGTCGCAATCGTATTCGGTACGATATTTGGCGCTCATATGGCCCACTCACACAGCGCTATGATGAAGTGATGACGCATACACCCGACGCTCTCGTGCAGCACCATGCCGCCAACCTTGCAGGTCGCGATTTCGTAGTAGGCGATTTGCATGGTTGCGTGGAGGCGTTGCGCTATCTTTTACGCGAAGTCGAGTTCGACACCGCGCGTGACCGGCTGTTTTCAGTGGGCGATCTCGTTGACCGGGGCGAACGCGAGCAGTGCGAACAGGCGCTCGCGCTGCTCGACAAACCGTGGTTCTATGCCGTGCTCGGCAATCACGAAGACGCGCTGTGCGCCGTGGCCGAAGGGCGGATGCCGCGCAACCGCTGGTATGGCATCGGCGGCGGCTGGGCGCAGAGCGTGCCCGACGCCGAACTCGTGCACTACGCGCAACGGCTGCGCCAGCTGCCGCTCGCGCGCGTGGTGGGCGAGGGCGAAAAGCGATTCAATATCATTCATGCGGAATTTTTCGGCGACGACGCCGCGCTCGACAGCGGTCAGTTCGATTCCGACGTGCGCGAACGCATGCTTTGGGGTCGCGATCTCGTGCTCGGCACGGGCGACCCGGCGCGCTATGCGCTCTCGCTCACGTTCTGCGGGCATACGCCGGTGCGCGAAGTGCGGCAGATCGGCTCGCAGGTGTTCATCGACACCGGAGCGTTCATCACCGAAGGACGCCTCACCATGGTCGAGGCGCTCACGTCGCGCATCTTGTCGGTCTCGCAGGTCGAAGCGCTCGCGCACGGCGCGGCCGCGATCGTGCTGCCCTGAGGCCCGGCCCCTGCCGGTCTCCCGTTGGCCGCTTCGGCTATACGATGCGGTTCAACTCGAACACCATGTCGATGGTGTGCCCATTCCAGTTGTATTCCAGATACGCCGCGTGATGGCACGCGCGCAGCAGCGTCGTGCTGAAGGCGGCGAGACATTCGCCGTCCTCGTCGCGCACCGACGGATACGCAATGCCTGGTGCACGCGCCTCGCGGGCGGCGCGGCCTAGCGTCTGGCCGGCCGTGTAGTCGTCGGGCGAGAGCACGCCCGGGTCGAGCGCGGGGTCGTCGCGCAGATCGATCACCTCGCCATGCGCGATCACCGTATAGAGCCGCATTTGCTGGCGGATGGGCGGCTCGTTCGTGGCGGCGAGAAAAAGCCCCGAGTGATAGCGCGTTTCTGCCACGGCGGTGGCGCGCGAGCGCGCGCAGTAGAACACGCCGTATGTGCCATCGGAAAAACGGCTGCCCAGCGGATTCAGGTGCGTGAAGGCCGCCATGATCGGCCCGTAGCCGGGGCCGAAGCGGCGCTCCTCGCGCGGCACGAGGTCGAGGTCGCCGGTTTCGGTGCGCAACCGGTCGTTGGTGAGCGCTTCGAGCGCATAGAGCGCCTCGAAGTCGTCCGCGGAAGCCACGCGGTCGAACAGATTCACGGCGGGAAACCGGGTGGGAATCACCCTGAACGCGGGTGACCAGGTGAGCTGCGCACTGCGCCAGCGGTCTTGCCAGTTCGTTTGCGTCACGCCCAGCCGCCTCGCATTGCGTCGAGATACTGGCGCACCGCTACGAGGTCGCTGACGTTGCCGGCCAGCATGCGGTCGAGCGCGCGCCGTCCGCCAAAGGGCGGCGCGCTGTTGGGGCGCTTGATCCAGGTGTCGGCGGAGGTGGGTTGGGGCAGGAGAATCTGCAGCGCCTTGTAGATGCCGAGCAGCAGCGAAAGGCGTTCGAGTGTGTCGCGGCCCAGCCGGGCGGTTTGCGGGGACTGCTTCCACTTGAAGAACGTGGATCGGCCCGGCGAGCCGAGCAGAATAATCTGCTCTTCGGCGCTCAGGTCCCAGTCGCGCGCAATGTTGAAGAACGCCCTGAGCCCCGCCGCCGACATTTCGGTGAGCGAGGGCTCGGCGCGGGGGCGTCGCGACGGCGTGACGGAAGCAGTGGCGGGTGACATGGTGGTCGAGTCCTGAATTGAACTTTTAGTAGATATTAGTCCATATATGGATTATTGCAAGTTTTGACTCGGTATAATCCTCGCCGGACATTGGGACGGCATTTGGGGAGAGACGAGGTGCGGGCAGGCGTATTGATGGTCGCGGCGATGGTAGTTGCAGCGCCGCTGTGGGCATGGGGGCAGGGGAAGACAGCCGGAGCGCATGCAGGACAGGGAGCGGCGGCTGCGCAACAGTCGCATGGCGGGCAGGCGTCCAAAGCGCGTGGCGGGCACCGCGGCGCGGCGTCGCACATAGCCGGACGTCATACGCACGCGACGGGTTCCACCCATGCGAGCGCCCCGCGCCATGTAGCGAAGGCCGACAAGCCGCCGCACGCGAAGGGCCACGCGCCGGCGCAGCGGCACACGCCCGGCGAGGCCCACGCGGCGGCACATGCGAATCATCCGGCTGCTGGCGCGGCACCTGCGCCCAAAACCGTCACGCAAAAGCGTCCCACGCCGAAGCCGGCCGCCGTGCGGCCCGCGCCACGCCGCAAGCTCGTGGTGGATGCGCCGCCGCCGCACATCCAGCGTGCGATTCCCGTGCCGCACGCGTTGCCGCCCATCCTGAGCTGAACTGAGCTGAACGCCAGCTAGCCTGTGCCGAGCCCCGACGCGAGCAATTGCAGTGTTGCCGCGGTTCGCGGCTCGCGCACCCGCGAGTGGAGCAGGACCTGCGAAACCGGCAGCGCGGGCAAACCGAGCCGCGCGCCGACGTCGATCAGTTCGCGCGGCGCGACCCGGCGCGCCAGCGGCGAGACCGCGAGCCCGGCGGCCAGTGCCGCGCCCACTGCGGCGACCCCGCCGCCCACGAACACTTCGGTCCACGCGACGCCCGCGGCGTCGAGCGCGCGGATCGCCGCGGCCCGCACCGCGCATGGCGCGGCGAGCAGCGCGAGCGGCAGCGCCGTGCCGGGCTGCCACTGCCATTGCGGCGCGGCGAGCCAGACGAGCGGCTCCGCGAAGAGCCGGCGGGCATCGCCGCGCGGCACCTCCTCTTCCTCCTGACGGACGACGACGGCATCGAGCCGCCGCTCGTCGAACTGCGCGAGCAGATGCGCCGAGAGCCCCAGATGCAGCTCGATCACGAGCCCCGGGTCATGGACGCGAAGCTGGGCGAGCTGGCGGGCCAGGTTGGCGTCCGCGACATGCTCGCTCAGGCCGAGCGCGAGCCGCCGCTCGTCGCCCGAAAGCGCCCCGAGCGCGCGCTCGTGTGCGCCCAGCAGGTCGCGCGCGGCGGCAAGGAACGTGAGACCATCCGCCGAAAGCCGCACGACGCGCGGCGTGCGTTCGAGCAATTGCTTGCCCAGATGCGCCTCGAGGCGCTTGAGCTTGAGGCTCACGGCCGATTGCGTGGTATCGAGGGCGTCGGCGGCGCGCGTGAAGCTGCGCAGCTCGGCGACGAGCACGAAGGCGCGCACGGCGTCGAGATCCAGTGGTTTCATTTCAGATGGAAATGGATGAAATATCTATCTATGCCTGTTTATTATGATAGACCGCGCCTAAGCTGATGTCATGTCAAACCCACCGGAGATCGACATGCCGTTCACTCGCATCGCGGTTCGCGCAGGCAAGCCCGCCACGTATCGCAAGGCGCTCACGCAGGGCATTCATCAAGCGCTGATGGAGGTGTTCAAGGCGCCCGAAGACGACATCTTCATGATCATCACCGAGCACGATACCGATAACTTCGTGTTCGGCCGGCACTACCTCGGGATCGAGCGCAGCGACGACCTGGTCATGGTCCAGATCGCCGTGAGCAACACGCGCGGGCAGGATCAGAAGAAGGCGCTGTTCGCGCAGATTGCCGAAAACCTCGCGCGCGATCCGGGGGTGAGGCGCGAGGACGTGTTCGTGAATCTCGTGGATGTCGCGCGGGAGAACTGGTCGTTCGGGAACGGGGTGGCGCAGTACGCGACCTGAGGGCGGAGCTTGACGCCTGATGCGGCCGTCGGCATGCCTCGCGATTGCTTTCGCGAGGCGGCCGCATCACCATTTCTTCTCGTCGAGCAGCCGGTCGAAAAGCCGTTCCCGCAGCGTGTCGGGCACGGCCGACAGCCCGAGCAGCGTGCTGAACGCAATGCCACTCGCGGCGAAGTAGCGTAGCAGCGAGAGTTCGAGATCGCGGGCCTCGGCCTGCAGCTGTTCCATCTTGGCCGCGTCCTGGGCCTTCAGGTCTTCGAGCAGCGCCGGGCTTTCGACCAGGGCCGCGAGCACTGCGCGCGCGACGGAGTCCGGCTGGTTGATCGACTCCCTGAAAATCGCGATCTGCGCCGAAAGGACCGGTTCCGCCCGGGCCTGGCCGCTCGCCGCCAGGTGATCTTGCGCGATCTGCTCGAATTGTTCCCGCTGACGATCCAGCAGCGCGCGCAGCACGCCCAGTTTGTTACGGAACTGGTGTAGCAATCCGCCTTTGCTAATGCCGCTTTCGCGCGCGAGCGCATCGAATGTCAAGCCGCCGACGCCGTCGCGGGTCAGGATTGCGAGCGCAGCGTCAATCGCCTTTCTGCGGGAAATTTCGGAACGTGTCTGGTTATCCATGGGCGTGATTGTACCCCTGCATCGCGCCGAAAACAAACCGGATAGACGGTTTACATCATCGGAGACTGATGCTACGCTTCGTCTCGTCGTGAACTCGGCCGGATGCCAGGCGGTATCCGGCAACTTTTGAAAGGATGCCTTCGTGCTCAACAACCGTCTTCTTCTCACGTCTTCGGCTTGCGTAGTACTCCTGATGTTATCGGCGTGTGCAGGCGTGCAGCCCGTTGCCTATAGCAGCCTCGCCTCGTCTTCGCAGCTCAAGGAGAACCGGGATCACGACGCCGCGCAGACGCCATTCCGTTATGCGGCGCCGGTGCTCTGGTCGCGCTATTCGCAGGTCATCGTCGATCCGGTCGCGGTGTATCGAGGCGCCGACAATCAGTTCGGCGACCTGTCGGACTCGGACAAGGACGTGCTCGCCGCCTACATGCACAAGACGTTTGCCGACACGCTATCGAAGCGTTTCGACCTGGCTGCCCAGCCGTCGCCCGCGACGCTGCGCGTGAAGCTGACGTTGACGGGCGCAGAGAAAACGACGGCCGTGGTCGGCCAGGCGATGCATTTCGACATCGCGGGCAATCTCTATAACGGCGTTCAGGCGATCCGGGGCGGCAAGGGGGCGTTCAGCGGCTCGGTCTCGTATGCCGTGGAGGTGTACGACAGCGCGTCGGGGCGTCTGCTGCGCGCCTATGTGACGAAGCAATACCCGAACGCGATGAATCTGCCCGCCGCGTTCGGCTCGCTGAGCGCGGCCGAAACCGGTATCGACAAGGGCGCCGATGCACTCGTCGAGCAGTTGCGCTAGCGGCGAAGCCGCCTGCGGGCAAAGGGCGCCGCCGGTCCGAAGTTCATCGACTTTCTCGCCAGATATTCAACGCACTGTGAATCTCTCTCGCTTCTTTGCGTGCGCGCTCGGCCGTGCGCTCGACTTTGCATCCCGATGCGCGAGGCGCGTATGGGATGTCGTCGTGGGAAAGTTGTGAGTGACCGGCGGTGGTGGCGCTCCGCTGTCTGGGCCGCGTGGGTTTTGGCGAACCTGGCTGGCGGCCTGCTGCTTGCCCAAGCGCTGTCGCAACGCAGCACTCGCGTCACCGTGAGCTTCGTGTCCGGCGCCGGGCTCGTCGCCGGGAAAACGCCGGTGCGATATCGCGGCGTGGTCGTTGGCCGGCTCGAGCATCTGCGTTTGTCCGCGGATGGCCAGCGCGTCGATGCCGAACTGAGGCTCGATGCCGCCGGACCGCACATCGCCACGTGCGGCGCGAAATTCTGGGTCGTGCGTCCGCGCATCGACGTGAAGAACATTTCCGGGCTCCTGACCGCCGTATCGGGAACGTGGATCGACGTCGATATCGACGCCCATTCGCCCAGGGCGTGCTACACGCTCACCGGTTTCGACACGCCGCCGGCCATCACCAGCGACGAAGAGGGCGCGCGTTTCGTGATTCGCGCCCCAACGCTCGGCTCGCTGAATGCCGGCTCACCTGTTTATTTTCGCGGTGTGCAGGTCGGGGAGGTGCTCGGCTATTCGCTGGTGCCTAGTGGCGACAACGTCCGTATCGGCGTTTTCGTCAGGAGACCGTTCGATCGTCTGGTCACGTCCGATACGCGCTGGTGGCAATCGAGCGGCGTCGAACTCAAGCTCGATTCCGGTGGCATGCGGCTGGAGACACCGCCGGCCGCGGCGCTGCTCGCGGGCGGCCTGGCTTTCGATACGCCGCGTGGGAGCGTGCGCGCCGTGTCCGCCACGAGCGTGGAGGATTTCCGCCTCGCGGAAAGTCGCACGGACGCGATGCGCGCCAACGAAGGTCCGCCTGCCATGGTGCGCATGCGCTTCGCGCAGTCGGTGCGAGGGCTGTCCGTTGGCGCGCCAGTCGAATTCCGCGGTGTCGGGTTGGGTACGGTCACGGCAGTCGCGATCGACCTCCAACCCGAAAGCGGACGTTTCGACATGCTGGTCACGCTGAGCCTGTATCCCTCGCGGCTCGGCCGCAACTACCGCGACGCGCTCGGCGACGGTGCGGGCGCGGCGGGCAAGAGCCTGCTGCACCAGCTCGTCGCTCAGGGACTGCGCGGCCAGCTGCGCACGGGAAGTCTCTTGACGGGACAGAAGTACGTCGCACTCGACATCTTCCCGCACGCACCCGCGGCGCGCGTGGACACGGAGCGCTCGCCGGTCGAACCGCCGACGGTGCCCAACTCGCTCGAGGAACTCCAGGATCAGGTGTCGAATATCGTGCGCCGGCTCGACCGTATGCCGCTACAGGAGATCGGGCGCAACCTGGATGCTTCGTTGCAGCAGTCGAATATCCTGTTTGCACGGCTCGATACGGAGCTCGTGCCGGCTGCGCGTTCGACGCTCGAATCGGCGCAACAGGCGTTTCGTTCCGCGCAAGCGACGCTCGACCAGAGTTCGCCGTTGCAGAGCGATACGCGTCAGGCGTTGGCCGGGTTGCGGCGTACGCTGGCCAGCCTGAACGCTCTGGCCGATTATCTCGAACGCCACCCCGAGGCATTGATCTGGGGGAAGCGTGCAGACCGGTGAATCGGCAGTCGACTACAACGCCCGACTCACCAGCAACGGATCGACCACCCCAATCGCCTCCCCATCCCGGCTCGCATAGGGCAGCTTATGCAGCACGAATCGCATGGCATTGAGCCGCGCGCGCTTCTTGCAATCGGAGCGGACGACCGTCCACGGCGCATCTGCGGTGTCCGTCTGCGAGAACATCGCCTCTTTCGCCTGCGTATACGCCTCCCATTTGTCGAGCGAAGCGAGATCGACGGGACTCAGCTTCCATTGCTTGAGCGGATGCACCTTGCGTTCCTTGAAGCGCCGCCGCTGCTCGCCACGGCTGACCGAAAACCAGAACTTGATCAGGTGGATGCCGCTGCGAATCAACTGCCGTTCGAACTCCGGCACCTGCTGCATGAAATCGGCATATTCCTCAGGCGAGCAGAAGCCCATGACATGCTCGACGCCTGCGCGGTTGTACCAGGACCGATCGAACAGCACGATCTCCCCCGCTGAAGGCAGATGCTGCACGTAGCGCTGGAAATACCACTGGCCGCGCTCGACTTCGGTGGGCTTTTCGAGCGCGACGACGCGCGCGCCGCGCGGGTTCATATGCTCCATGAAGCGCTTGATCGTGCCGCCCTTGCCGGCCGCGTCGCGGCCCTCGAACAGGATCACCACGCGCTGACCGGTTTCGCGCACCCACGCCTGGAGCTTGAGCAGTTCGACCTGCAGCCGATACTTCTGCCGCTCGTAAGCGCGGCGCGACAACAAATTGCGATACGGATAGCCGCCTTCGCGCCAGCCGGAGGCGAGTTCCTCGTCGGGGTGGCGCGTGCGCGAGGAGCGCCAGTCGGCAGGGTTGCCTTCGAGGATCAGGCTGCGCAACTGGGCGGCTTCGTCGGGCGACATGCCTTGCATCAATGCCGCGATCGACTCGAGCAGCATGGCGGGCGGATTGTGCCCGGCGCGAGTGCGCGCGACGAGATCGTGGACAGCGCCCGCGATGGCCTCGCTCGCGGATTCGACGGCACTGTCGACCGTGCGCAACTCGGCGCTGTGGGGCGTGACGAGCGGCAGTCGTGCGGCGGGGCCGGCGGTGTCGGAAGCAGGGCAGGGAATGGATTTGGGCATGGTGTGGGCGGATGCGGGGAGGGGAGCGCGTGCAGAGTGACTCGCATTCAAGGCGGATGCCCCGAAGCGCGAGCGGCAATGGCGCGCAGGGAAGTCGTCGCGGCTTGACTGGCTGGGCGGCGCCGGGGCAAAAGCCGGCGCGCCGACGGCCAGCGCCAGCCCGCCAATCCAGCTGACAGCCAGCGCCGGACGGCGGCTGGTTCAGGCGTTTGCCGCCTTTTTGAGGATGAGGTAGAGCGAGTCCTTGAGTTGAAGCTTTTCCTTTTTCAGCTGCTCGACTTCCATGCCGTGCGAAGCCACGACACCGGCTTCCATATTCTTGATCTGCTGGTCGAGTTCGTTGTGACGATGAAAAATCCGGGCGAAATGGTCGTCCTGGATCTTGAGGCGCGAAATTAAATCTCTGTACTCAGGGAACACTCAACACTCCTTATAGACAGGCAAAATGAGAGAAATCGGCACGTAATTATTTTTCCATCGTCCAGTCGTGGCAGTCTTGACCATCATCAGACTCCGGTTGCCGGATGGGTCAGGGACGTTACCTGGGGCATCGAAGCGCGCGCGCGTGTACCATCGATCGCGTCGTCGCAGTTCCTGGCTCTCCATCCGCTTGCACTGTTCCAAGCCGTCGCCCGACAGAACCCTGGAGCGTTCATGGATCGCGTTCTGGAAATCGTGCTGGATGTCGTGATCCCGGCAGCGCCGGATAGAAAAAGCGCAAAAAAAGTCGCCGCCGCCACGGGCGCGGCGTCCAGGGCGCACGCCAGCCCGAAACCATCGGAGCGGGCCGCCAGCCTGTGCGCGGCTTTGCCGACGCTCGTGGCGCTGCCCGATGCGCGCGGGCGCGTGACGACGGTCGCCTTCGACCGCGGCGGCGTCCTTGGGGGGCTCGGCTGGCGCGTGGCGGTCGAATCGCGCGGCGACACGCAGCGCGTCGTCGTGTCGAGCCGGCGCGTTCATACGCCGGGGATCACCGTGATCGCACCGATCTTCGAGGCGGCGCTCGATGCGAACGGCATCGCGCATGCGCTCTTCGACGCCGCGCCCGAGCCGTTTCGCGAGGCGCTGGGCAGCGCGGACGATCTCGCGGCGTCGGCCACGCTCGTGGCGACGCGCAGCCGCTGGCAGTGGCCGCGTGACGGCATCGAAGTGCTGCTCACGTTCGACGAAGATTTGCACGAGCCGTCGGCAACGCAGCAAGAACCGCTGGCTCAAGACACTCACGGCGCGGATGCGGCGCACCCACCCGACTTGTCCGCTTTGCACGAGTTGCGCGTGAGTGCGCCCTGGCCCGAAGGCGAGGACGAGCGGCCCATCGTCGATGCGCTGTTTGCCTGTGCTGGCGACCTGATCGGGGCACTGCCCGCATTCGTGCGCCTGACCGACGCGCTCGAACGCGCCAGCGCCGGCAGCGTGACCGGCGACGCCGAAGCCGTCAAGGCCGAAGCCGTGGATCTGGCCGGCGCGGCCACGGCCGAGGCCGCGCTCGTGGCGATCGGGCGCAACATCAGCGCGCAGTGGTTCGGCAACGACGCAGGCGTGCGCGACAGCACGAACGGCGAGTTCATCCATCAGATGCGTGTGTCGCAGCGGCGGCTGCGCACCGCCATGCGCATTTTCTCGCGCTGGTGCGACGAGACCTGGGAGACGCGCATCGAGCCGGAGCTCAAATGGCTCGGCGGCCTGCTCGGCGATGCGCGCGACCGCGATGTCTTTGTCGAATCGACGCTGCCGGCGCTCGCCGCCGCCGACGTCGAGCCGGGACGCTGGGACGCGATTCGCGACGCGGCAAACGCGCAACGGCTCGCCGCGCGCGCGCGGCTGCGCGAGGCGCTGGCTTCGCAGCGCTACGCGCTCGCGACACTGGCGTGGCTCCAGTGGCTCGACTTGCTCGCGCGGCGCGCGCACGACGCCGGCAGCGCCGGGTTTTCGCTGCACCGCCATGCGAAGAAGCGCGTGCGGCGCTACTACGAGCAGCTCGCGAGCACGCAAAAGCTCACGGCCATCGACGAGGCGAGCCGTCATCGCGCGCGCATCAATGCGAAGTATTTGCGCTACACGATCGAATTCTTCGCGACGCTCACGTCGCGCCGCACGCGTATGGAGGTGGCGCGCGCGCTCGCGCGGCTGCAGAGCGTGCTCGGCGACGGCAACGACGCCGCTGTTGCCCTGCGCTATCTCGAGCGCATGGACGCCGAGCCGTATCAGCTCGGGTTCGCGCGCGGCTGGTGCGAGGCCGTCAAGCGCTATACCGCGAAGGAGGGCGAACGCCTGTTGCGCGAACTGGGCGAGCCGAAGGTGGCGCGCGGCGCCTGAGGCGCGTCTCTATAATCGTTGGCGCATGGCGCATGGCGCATGGCGCATGGCGCATGGCGCATGGCGCATGGCGGATTGGCGGATTGGCGGAATGGCGGAATGGCGGAATGGCGGAATGGCGGAATGGCGGAATGGCGGAATGGCGGAATGGCGGAATGGCGAGCCGCGCCGAACTATCGCTCCTTTCGTCCTGTTTTGGCTTGTTTTTGCACATGATGAATCTCACTGACCCGAACTCCTCACCCACCGGAGCCGCCCACGCCGACGCCGGTTCCGCTGGGACATCGACACCCGCCGAAGCGCCGGGCCTGGGCTTGGGCGGCTCGGTCTGGTTTCAGTCCGGCCAGCAGATGCTTGGCGGCGCGGCGCGCATTGCGCTGCTGGAAGCCATCCAGGCAACCGGTTCGATCACCGGAGCCGCGAAAGCGGTCGGCATGAGCTACAAGGGCGCCTGGGACGCCGTCGACGTCATGAACAATCTCGCGGGCGAGGCGCTCGTGGTTCGCGCGACGGGCGGCAAGGGCGGCGGCGGGACGACACTTACGCAGCGGGCGCTGCGCCTCGTCGAGACGTTTCGCGCCATCGAGCACGAGCACCAGCGCTTTCTCGAGCGGGCGGCGCAGGCACTCGGGGCCGTTTCGGGTGAAGGTGACGACGCACATGCTGGCGGGTTCTCGCGCGACCTGGCCGTGCTCGGTCGCTTCGCCATGCGCACGAGCGCGCGCAACCAGCTCTTTGGCACCGTCTCGGGGTTCGTGCGGGGCGCGGTGAACGACGAGGTGTCGATCGCGCTGCCCGGCGGCGAAGGCATCGTGGCCACGATCACGC
The DNA here is from genome assembly GCF_040965695.1 of Paraburkholderia sp. BR10937. Classification (NCBI taxonomy): domain Bacteria; kingdom Pseudomonadati; phylum Pseudomonadota; class Betaproteobacteria; order Burkholderiales; family Burkholderiaceae; genus Paraburkholderia; species Paraburkholderia sp. BR10937. Next base: position 50,550 of record NZ_JBFRCL010000044.1, on the reverse strand, counting down.
ACGAGAGCGCCGAAGCGCTCGGCCTTGCCGCGGGCGCGCCCGTGGTCGCGCTCGTGAAGGCGACGTCGGTCGTGCTGGTCGCGAGTGCGGCAGACGCGGAGCGGCTTTCGGCGCGCAACCGACTTAGCGGGACGATCGACGTTGTGCGGCGCGGCGAAGTGAATGCCGAAGTGACGCTCGCCCTGCCGGGCGGCGCCGTGATCGCCGCGATCGTGACCGAAGCGAGCGTGGATGCGCTGGGATTTGCCGCCGGGCAAGCGGCGACGGCCGTATTCAAGGCTTCGAGCGTGCTGCTAGGCGTGGCCGGCTGAGCGGCGGACGGCCGCGGTCCGCCAATCAGGCGTGGCGCTGGGCGGGCGGCGTGAGGCCGTTGCGGGTTTGCGAGACGGGTGCGACCGGCGCGCGGTTGGGGCGGTTGGCCTTCCATTTGGCGCGCACGTACGGCCGGTCGTGACCTGAAACCGTGAGCGCGATGTTCGTGACCCAGCGATGCGTGGGCACGTGCACGTTGTGCAATGCGACAGTCAGCGCCGCGAGGCTCAGCGCGACGACCGCCGCCGATATGCGCTGGGCCTGCGCCTGCCACCAGTAGCGCGCGAACACGAGTGCGGTGAGCGCCCCGACCACGCAGCCCGTTACGGCCTCGGAAGGCGAGTGAGCGTCGAGCACCACGCGCGAGAGCGCGACCGCGAGCCCCACCGCGAGCCCGATGGTCACGCCGGCGGCGCGCACGAAGGACGGCGCGCCTTGCAGCATCAGGAAAAACGCAACGGGATAGACGGCCGTGGACAACATGGCGTGGCCGCTGATCCCCGTGAAATCCAGTTCTCTTACCCCCACACCCCAGCCGAGAAACGCGATCTTGGTGAGCGTCACCAGGCCGATCGCCAGGCCGAGCACCAGCACCCAGCTCGCCGCCATGCGCCACGAATAGCCGACTATCAGCCACAGCGCGATCGCCAACGCGAGCGGCAGGGTGAGGCCTGCGCCGCCGAGGTTGGTAATCGAGTACCAAAGGTGAATGGGCAAATCTGGCATGAGTCTGCGCTGCCGTCTGTCAGAAGAAGGATCCTGGGGTTGCGGGTGCTTAACCGCTACTTCATAGCGACTTAACGCGCGAGCCGCATGGCTGGCCGACACGCGCGTGAGACATGCATCCAGTATAGCTGCCCCGCATAGACGAAGACGTGCCTCGACGAACGCACGCCCGGACAGAATCCAGCCTGTGCGATCTGCAGCGTCATCCAAATGGTGTTATTGTGCGTTGCACAACGACGGGTCGCGGCAAAACGCCACGATGTGTCGGACCCTTTTACGAGGCCATAGATGACGAAAAATCTGACGAAGCTATGGGCTGGTGGCATGCGACGTCTGCTCGCCATCCAGACTCGGGCGGCCCGCGACGCCCTGAAAGGCGCGGGGATCGATACACCCAGGCCGCAGGCAATCTGGCGCGCCGCTCAGGCCGCAGCCGAGCAGGCGGCCAAACACGTCACGCCGACGCAGGCGCGCAGCGGCGCGCCGGTGCGCGAGTCGCGCGTGGGTCCGCGTGCGGCCGCGTGGGCCGCGGGCGAATGGCGCCGCGCGGAGCACCTTGTACCGGCGAACGACCAGCATGCCGGGCGCTCGCTGCCTTACGGGCTCTATTTGCCGCCGGGGCGCAAGACGGCGGGCATGCCGCTCGTCGTGATGCTGCACGGCTGCAAGCAGTCGATGGATTCCTTCGCCGAAGGCACCCGCATGAATCTGCTCGCCGACCGCCATGGTTTCGCGGTGGCGTATCCCGAGCAGTCGGAACGCGCGCACCCGCACCAATGCTGGCATTGGTACGACGCGCGCGACGCGGCGGGCGGCGGCGAAGCGGCGTCCGTCGTTTCGCTGGTCGATGCGCTCGTCGAAGAGCACGGCTTCGACCGCTCGCGCGTCTATCTGGCTGGGTTGTCGGCGGGAGCGGGGCTCGCGATGCTGCTCGCGGTGCGCTCGCCCAGCCGCTTCGCCGCCATTGCGCTGCATTCGGGCCCCGCTTTCGGCGAAGCACGCTCCGGCGTGACGGCGCTCGATGTGATGCGGCGCGGCGTGCACCACGAGCCGGTGGCGCTGGTCGATACCCAACTGGGCGCGCGCATCCATCCGGGCATGCCGGCGATCGTCGTGCAGGGCGAGACGGACGCCGTCGTCGCGCCCGTCAACGCGGAACAGCTCGCGCTGCAACTGCTGCGCCTGAACGGTCTTGCGGATACGCGTGGCGTGCGTCAGGGCGTCGTGTCGCGCGAGACCTTCAAGGACGGTTATCGCGAGCAGGATTACGAGCTAGACGGTGCGAGCGTCGTGCGACTGTGCCGCGTGGCGGACCTCGACCACGCCTGGAGCGGCGGCGACGATACCGTGCCGTTCCATTCCTCGACGGGACCGGACGCGAGCACGCTGATCTGGGACTTTTTCGAGGCCCAGCGCCGCGAGGCCTTCGACGAGACCTACGACGCCGAGTTGACACAGGACGTTGGTTAAAAGCGACTACGGGTAACTTAGGGGTTTACCCTTAACAGGGTTTACCCTATAATGGCCTCATTCGATTCGCGGGCACGTGCCCGTCAAAGAAGGGCCAAATCATGTACCTGCTCAGCCGTCTTTTCCTGTTCCTCTCCGAAACCGCCGAAGCTCGCCGCCAGCAGCGCGAGGAAGCGTATCTCGCGCAGTCCGTCGACATCTACGATCTCGAGTTCCGCATGCGCAAGATGGATCGCGAGAAGGCCACGCGCCACCCGTCGTGGATGAACCACTACGGCTAAGCAGGAATGCTGCGCCCCGCCAACGGGGCAAAATGAAAACGGCGCCAAAAGGCGCCGTTTTTGCATGGTGCGCGTGAAGGACCGCCGCGCCGTTCAGCGGCCCGAGTCCGGCATTTCGGCAGCCTGCTTTTCCTGCACGCCAAAGCAGCCGCGATAGGTCGCGTAGAACGAGCAATAGAGCATCGTCGTCACGATGATGAGCGCGGGCATCAGGATCGCCACCGTGAAGTCGCCAGCGCCGAGCGCGCGCAGCAGCGTCGACAGGCCGATCGATACGACCGTCGAGACGGCAAACCACAGCGCCCCGTACACCATGAACGCGCCCTTGTTGCGCCAGCAGCTCACGATGCTGAAGAACATGGCCTTCACGGGCGGCACGTCGTGCCACGCCGTGAGCACGGGCGCAAACCAGAACAGCATCGACACCGGCACATAGCAGAGCAGCGAAGCCAGCACCGCGAGCGGCACGTCGCTGTTGGCGAGCGCTTCCGCGTCGAGGTCGCCGCCTATCGTCATCAGCCGCAATAGCGCGCCGCCGTCCACGAACGCAGACGCGGCCAGCACCAGCAACATCGCCACCACGTAAATCGCCCCGAGCACCAGCAGGTGCTTCGCCACGTTGCTGCCGTACGAACGAAAGCCGTCGATCAGAATGGTCGGGAACACCGGTTTTCCCGCGATCGTGTCGCGGCACGCCGCCATGAAGCCGACGGCCACGCCGGGCACGAACAGCAGCGGCAGCACGCCGCCGATCACGGGAATGGCGGAAATCAGCGTCATCGCCAGCAAATAGGCGAAAAACAGCGTGAGAAACGCGAGCGGATTGCGGCGGAACAGCCAGATACCCTGGCGGAACCAGACGTAGCCCGTCTTCGCGGGGACTTCAATTAGTTGCATGGGCGATGGGGCAAGGCGTGATGGGAGCCCGCCTCGCTGTCGGCGAGGCGCTCGCGCAGGATGCGCTCGAAGTGGCCGGGATCGTGCGGCTTGAGCAGCTCGGCCGAGCGGGGCAGGTGGAAATCATACAGGCGCGAGACCCAGAAGCGGTACGCGCCTGCGCGCAGCATGTCCATCCAGTGCCGCGTTTCCTCGGGCGTGAACGGGCGCACTGTCTGGTAGGCGCGCAGGAGCGCGTCGGCGCGCGCGGTGTCGAGCTTGCCGGTGGCGAGGTCGACGCACCAGTCGTTCACGGTCACGGCCACGTCGAAGAGCCACTTGTCGCAGCCGGCGAAATAGAAGTCGAAAAAGCCGCCCAGCCGAACCTCGTGGCCCGGCGCGGGGTGCGAGTGCGCGAACATCGCGTTGTCGCGGAACAGGTCGCAATGGCACGGACCGCCCGGCAGCGCCGCGTAGTCGGCCGAACCGAAGAATGCGCGCTGGTGGTCGAGTTCGCTCGTGAGGAGTGTGCGCTGGGCGTCGTCCAGAAACGGCAGCACCGTCGGCACCGTTTCTTCCCACCACGAAAGGCTGCGCAGATTCGGCTGGTCGCCGCGGTAGTCGCGGCCCGCCAGGTGCAGGCGCGCGAGCATCTGGCCCACTTCCGCGCAGTGCTCCACTCCGGGCGCGAGTTCGGGCTTGCCTTCGAGCTTCGAGACGATCGCCGCGGGCTTGCCCTGCAGCAGGCCGAAGAGCGCACCGTCCTTGCGCGGCATGGGGTCGGGTACCGGTACACGATGCGAGGCAAGGTGCCGCATCAGGTCGAGGTAGAACGGCAGTTGCTCGGCCGTCAGCTTTTCGAAGATCGTCAGGACGTATTCGCCGCGCGTCGTCGTCAGGAAGAAGTTGCTGTTCTCAATGCCGGACTGGATGCCGCGAAATTCGACGACATCGCCGAGATCGTAGTCGCGCAGCCATTGGGCAAGCTCTTGGTCGGTGACAGCGGTGAAGACGGCCATGCAAGAAGGTCGGTTGATTGGTAATGGCGGGTCGGCGAACGCTGCGAGGTGCTGCCCGAGGGGCTTGCAGGCGTGTCCGGCTCAGGCGCGATGGCCGCGGCCCGGCTCATGGGGCGGCGCACATGGCGTTGGCGCGGGCATGCCCCTTAAAGGCATGCGCGCGCCCGGATGGCTCAGTAATGCAGGTTGATCGACGGCAGGCGCGTGCTGGCCTGGCCGTTGTTGCGCACTTGCGGCGAGGTGTCGGGGTTCGCGCTCATCGTGTAGCGCGTGCCGAAGTTCGAATGCACGTTGATCTCGACGGGCTTGCCCTTGTCGCGGAACTCGGTGATTTCGGTGCCGTTCGGGCTCACTTCGTGATAGCTGGGCACGCGCGGCACGTCGTTGATGTTGACCTTCGAGGTGACGCGTGCGGCCGGCTTGTTGTTGATCGCAGCCAGATCGGGCAGGCCCGCGCGTTCGTTCTCGGACTGCGCGGATTGTGCCTCGACGGCGGTCTTTGCGTCGTCGGCCGGCGCGGCCATGGCGACCCCGCAGAAAGCGAGCGTCACCGCGACGGCGGCAAGAAGGTGCGACTTCATGGTCTTTCTCCGATGGGATGCCCCAATTCTAGCAAATCCGGGCGCTTTGCCCCATGTCGCGCAAACGCTGCGGCCCGCGCCCGGCGGGCGGTGCGCGGCGCTCGCGGCCCGTGCGTGGCGGGGGCTGCAAAAGCCCTGGGGGCGGCGAGGTCCGTCGCCAGAAAGTCGCACCTTCCGTGGTAATGTGGACCCATCAAACGGAGAGGCGAACGAAGATGAACAACGATAGCTACCTGCGGCCCCTCATGACGCCGGCGCACGACTTCCCGGACGAATTCTTCGAAGACGCCGCCGACGCCGTGGCGCGCCTTTCGAGCATCTACGAAGCGAATACGTCGTTCCTGCGCGATGCGTTCGCGCGCTATCGCCGCGGCGAGGCGTTCGAGCGCCGCGTGCGCGCGTGCTATCCGTTCGTTCGCATCCGCACCAACGTCAACACGCATATCGACTCGCGCCGCTCGTATGGCTTCGTGGCGGGCCCCGGCGTGTTCGAGACCACCGTCACGCGGCCCGATCTTTTCGGCAACTACTATCGCGAGCAGTTGCGCCTCTTGGCGAAGAACCATCATGTGGCCATCGAAGTGGGCGTGTCGGATCAGCCGATTCCCGTGCACTTCGCGTTCGCCGAAGGCATCCACCTCGAAGGCGATCTCGACCGCGAGCGTCTCTTCGCCATGCGCGACGTGTTCGATACGCCCGATCTCGCGCAGCTCGACGACCGCATCGTGAACGGCACCTACGAGCCGGAGCCGGGCGAGCCGCATCCGCTTGCGCTCTTCACCGCCCCGCGCGTGGACTTTTCGCTGCATCGGCTCAAGCACTACACGGCGACTTCGCCCACGCACGTGCAGAACTACGTGCTCTATACGAACTATCAGTTCTATATCGACGAGTTCGTGAAGCTCGGCCGCGCGATGATGGCGCACACCGACGACGCCGATCTGCGCAACTATCGCAGCGAATACACCTCGTTCGTCGAACCCGGTGACGTGGTGACCTACAACGCGAACCTGGGCGAACAGGACGACGAAGGCAAGGCGCCCGCGCGCCTGCCGCAAATGCCGGCCTATCACCTCAAGCGTGCGGACGGCAGCGGCATCTCGATGGTCAACATCGGCGTGGGGCCGTCGAACGCGAAGACGATCACCGACCACATTGCCGTGCTGCGTCCGCATGCGTGGATCATGCTCGGCCACTGCGCGGGCTTGCGCAACACGCAGCGTCTGGGCGACTACGTGCTCGCGCACGGCTATGTGCGCGAGGATCACGTGCTCGACGCCGATCTGCCGCTGTGGGTGCCGATTCCGGCACTCGCTGAAGTGCAACTCGCGCTCGAGCGTGCGGTCGCGGATGTCACGAAGCTCGACGGCGTGGAACTCAAGCGCGTGATGCGCACGGGGACGGTGGCGAGCGTCGACAACCGCAACTGGGAGCTGCGCGATCATCGCGAGCCGGTGCAGCGCCTCTCGCAAAGCCGCGCGATCGCGCTCGACATGGAAAGCGCGACCATCGCCGCGAACGGATTCCGCTTTCGCGTGCCGTATGGCACCTTGCTGTGCGTGTCCGACAAGCCGCTGCACGGCGAACTCAAGCTGCCGGGCATGGCCGATTCGTTCTATCGCGCGCAGGTCGATCAGCATTTGCAGATCGGCGTGAAGGCGATGGAGATTCTGCGCACGAATGGCCTGCACAAGCTGCATAGCCGGAAACTGCGCAGCTTTGCGGAGGTGGCGTTTCAGTAGACACTTTATGACTGGCTGGCGCATGGCGAGCGCCGGCCAGTCTGTCGAATTGCGCTGTTGCCTTGCATCAATTCGGATGCCGAATCATTTTCCGGCGGCCGTTTATTGCCCGAACCCCGTCAACCCGATCAAACTCCCCGCGCCAAGCAGCCAAAGCGGGTGAATCTTCGTGCGAAACGCGAGCACGGCGCACACGCCGGTAATCGCCCAGGCGATCCACGAAGGATCGGAGGCCCTCGCGATCAGCACGGCGCTCGCGGCCACGAGGCCCGCCGTCACCGGCACGAGGCCCTTTTGCGCGATGCGCCGCCACGGGCGGTCCTTGAAGCGATCCCATGCATGCAGCGCGGCGATCGTGACGAGCGACGACGGTCCGAACTTCGCAATCGACGTGACCAGCATGCCTGTCCAGCCGGCCACGTGCCAGCCCACCAGGGTCACGACCATCATGTTCGGGCCCGGGGCGGCCTGGGCGAGCGCGAATAGCGCGCTGAACTCGCTTGCCGGCATCCGGTGGTGGACCTCGACGACCTGGCGCTGCATCTCGGGCAGGATCGTGTTGCCGCCGCCGAAAGCGAGCAGCGAGAGCTGGCCGAAGATCGCGGCGAGCGCAACGAGTGTGGCGCTCATCGCGAGCCTCCTTCCTTGCGCGCCGCGCGGGCCGCGAGCGCGATGCCGACTGGCGTGAGCACGAGCATGGTGGGCAAGAGCGGCGTGCGCAGCACGGCAATGGCCACGAAGCCGAGTGCGGCGACGACGGCCGCGGCGGGATCGCGCCGCAGCGGCAGCACGATTTTCAGCGCCATCGAGACGAGCAGCCCGGCCGCCGCCGCGGCGAGGCCCACGAACAGATGCCGCACATGCGGGTCGTCTTGCGTGCGCTCGTAGAGCACGCCGAGCCCGATCACGACGAGCGACGGACCCGCGATCAGGCCGAGGATGCCGGCGAGCGCGCCGCGCCAGCCATGGAAACGCATGCCGAGCGCGACCGAGAGATTGATGACGTTGCCGCCCGGCAAAAACTGGCAGAGGCCGAGCAGGTCGGTGAACTCGCTGGCGGTGAGCCAGCGGCGCTGCTCGACGATGGTGCGGCGCGCCAACGGCAGTGCGCCGCCGAACGACGTGAAGCCGAGACCGAGAAAGCCGAGGAACAGATCGCGTACCGTCGGCGTGTGCAGGCCGTCGTCCGTGCCTTGTCCGGCTGCGGCGGGCGATGAGATGGGTTGTTTCATGAATGGAAGGACCTCTCAGGCAAGTTCGGAGATTAAGCCCATTCGCGCGCGCGGCAAAACGATTTCTATGGCGCGCTCTTGTGATCTACACTCACAAGCATGGCACGCTCCCTTCCTCCCTTTCCCGCGCTGCGCGCGTTCGAAGCCGCCGCGCGGCACAACAGCTTCTCTGCCGCGGCGGGCGAACTCAATGTGACTCACGGTGCCATCAGCCGGCAGGTGGCCGCGCTCGAGGCGTGGGTCGGCGTGCAGGTGTTTCACCGGCATGGCAAGCGGGTCGCGCTGACCGAGGACGGGCGGCGCTACCTCGCCGCCGTGCAGTCGGCATTCGACGACATCGCGCGCGCAACCAGCCAGCTGCGCGACACGGGCGTGGTGCACGTGTTGCGCGTGAGCGCGCTGCCCACCTTCGCGATGAAATGGCTGCTGCCGCGGCTCTCGCAGTTTCAGCGCCTCGCGCCGAACGTCGAGTTGCGCCTGTCGACCTCGAACGCGCCGGTCGAGACGCTCGAAGGCTTCGACGTGGCCGTGCGGCGCGGTCCGGCCCACTGGCCCGACTGCGAGGCCGGTCATTTTCTCGACGAGATGGAATTGCCGGTGTGCAGTCCGGCGCTGCTCAAACGCGCGCCGATTCATCAGCCGAGCGATCTTGCGCGTCACGTGCTGCTACATTCGGACACGCGGCCCGATGCGTGGCGCACCTGGCTTGCGGCCGCAGGCGTGAAAGCCAAATGCCGCAAGAAGCAGTCGTTCGATCACTTCTATCTGGCTTTGCAGGCTGCCGTGGATGGTCTGGGCGTCGCGCTAGGCCCGCTGCCGCTGCTCGACGACGAACTCGCGTCGGGGCGTCTCGTCACGCCGCTCGCGGGACCGCATCTCCATGCGCGCGGCTACTGGTGGGTGGCGCGGCGCGAAGTGGCGCAAGCGCCGCTGGTCGTGCAGTTTTGCCGCTGGCTGGAGGAGCAGGCGAGCGCGCGGGCGCCGCCCGGTGCATCCGGCGTGCCCGCAAGCGCGGAGAAAGCATGAGGGGAGTGACGCGCTGAGGCGCGAGCGGGGCGCAGGCCTACGGAAACGTTATCCGCAGGCCATCCACACACTGCGCCGCCAAGCGGTGCATCAAAGATAGAACATCCGGTCTTCGTCGGAGTCGCGGTCGCGGCGCGCCGGGTGCTCCTTGCCGGTATCTTCGGCTGTGTCCGCATCTTCGTAGAACTTGAGGACGGCTTCGAGCACCTGGTCCGGGTCGTCGATCACCTGCATCAAGTCCATGTCTTCGGGATTGATGAGGCCCATTGGCACGAGCGCCGAGCGGAACCAGTCGAGCAGGCCCTTCCAGAATGCGGCGCCCACCAGAATGATGGGCACGTGACGCGACTTTTTCGTCTGGATGAGCGTGAGCACTTCGGCCAGTTCGTCGAGCGTGCCGAAGCCGCCGGGCATGACGATCACGGCGTCCGAGTTCTTCACGAACGTGACCTTGCGCGTGAAGAAATGGCGAAAGCGCAGCGAGATGTCCTGCCACTGGTTGCCCGACTGCTCGTGCGGCAACTCGATGTTCAGGCCCACGGAAGGCGACTTGCCCGCATGCGCGCCCTGGTTCGCGGCCTCCATGATGCCGGGGCCGCCGCCGGAGATCACGGCGAAGCCCGCATCGGACACCTTGCGCGCGATGGTGGTGGCGAGCTGGTAGTACTCCGACTCCGGTTTCAGGCGGGCGGAACCGTAGATGCTGACCGCTGGCCGGATCTCGGACAGGTACTCGGTCGCCTCGATAAACTCTGCCATAATCGTGAACATCTGCCACGATGCGCGCGCCTTCTTGGCCGTCGCGCGCTCTTGATCTGCGAGTGAACGCAGACTCGGAATCACTTTTCTCTTGTCCATAATGCCTGAAGAACTACGCGTGGATACAAAGCTAAAGCTACAAAACGGGCTGGAAGGTAAGACCCTGTTGCTGGTCGACGGTTCTAGCTATCTCTATCGGGCCTTCCATGCGATGCCGGATCTGCGCGGTCCTGACGGCGAACCCACGGGCGCGCTATACGGCATCATCAACATGCTGCGTCGCATGCGCAAGGACGTTACGGCAGAGTATAGCGCGTGCGTGTTCGATGCAAAGGGCAAGACGTTCCGCGACGACTGGTACCCCGAGTACAAGGCCAACCGGCCTTCCATGCCCGAGCCGCTCGCTGCACAAATCGAGCCCATTCACACTGCCGTGCGTGCGCTCGGCTGGCCGCTGCTGATGATCGAAGGCGTAGAGGCCGACGACGTGATCGGCACGCTCGCGCATCAGGCCGAGAAGCTCGGCATGAAGGTCATCGTTTCCACGGGCGACAAGGACCTCGCGCAGCTCGTGACAGACCGCGTCACGCTCATCAACACGATGACGAATGAAACGCTCGATCGCGAAGGCGTGATCGCGAAGTTCGGCGTGCCGCCGGAGCGCATCATCGATTATCTCTCGCTCATCGGCGACACCGTCGACAACGTGCCGGGCGTGAACAAGTGTGGCCCGAAAACGGCGGTGAAGTGGCTCACGCAATACGACTCGCTCGACGGCGTGATCGCGCATGCGGATGAAATCAAGGGCGCTGTAGGCGGCTATCTGCGCGATGCGCTCGACTTCCTGCCGATGGCGAGAAAGCTCGTCACGGTGGAAACGGCTTGCGATCTCGCGCCGCATCTCGAGTCGATCGAAGCGTCGCTCGCCACGCGAGCCGAAGCGCGCGAAGAGCTGCGCGATATCTTCGCGCGCCACGGTTTCAAGACCTGGCTGCGCGAAGTCACCGAAGCGAGTCAGCAGAGCGAGACGGTGCCCGCCGCGACCAAAGGCGACGCGCCCGCAAAAGACGCGAACGTGCAGCCCGCGCTGTTCGTCGATGCCCCGCGCCATTACGAAACGATCCAGACGTGGCCGCAGTTCGACACGTGGCTCAGGAAGATCGAAGCTGCCGAACTCACCGCGTTCGACACCGAGACCACGGCGCTCGACCCGATGGTCGCGAAGCTCGTGGGCATGTCGTTCTCGACGGAACCCGGCGTGGCCGCCTATTTGCCGCTCGCGCACCGCGGCCCGGACGCACCCGATCAACTGCCGCAGGACGAAGTGCTCGCGCGCCTGAAGCCCTGGCTCGAAAGCGAGAAGCACAAGAAAGTCGGCCAGCACATGAAGTACGACGAGCAGGTGCTCGCGAACTACGGTATCGAACTGAACGGCGTGGAGCATGACACGCTGCTCGAATCGTATGTGCTCGAATCGCATCGCAGCCACGACATGGACAGCCTCGCGCTGCGCCATCTGGGCATCAAGACGATCAAGTACGAAGAGGTGGCGGGCAAGGGCGCGCAGCAGATCGGCTTCGACGAAGTATCACTCGACAAGGCCGCCGAATACGCTGCCGAAGACGCCGACGTCACGCTGCAACTGCATCGCGCGCTCTATCCGCAGATCGCGCCCGAGAAGGGCCTCGATTACGTGTATCGCCACATCGAGCTGCCCACCTCGCGCGTGCTGCGCAAGATGGAGCGCAACGGTGTGCTGATCGACAGCGAAAGGCTCGAAAAGCAGAGCGCGGAAATTGCGGTGCGGCTCATCGCGCTCGAAGAGGAAGCGTATGCGCTCGCGGGCGGCGAATTCAATCTGGGCTCGCCCAAGCAGATCGGCCAGATCTTCTTCGAGAAGCTGCAACTGCCGGTCGTGAAGAAAACGCCGAGCGGCGCGCCTTCCACCGACGAAGAAGTACTGCAGAAGCTCGCCGAAGATTACCCTCTGCCCAAGATCCTGCTCGAGCATCGCGGGCTTGCGAAGCTCAAGTCCACGTACACCGACAAGCTGCCGCGCATGGTGAATGCGCAAACGGGCCGGGTGCACACGACCTACGCGCAGGCCGTGGCGGTCACGGGCCGTCTCGCGTCGAACGATCCGAATCTGCAGAACATCCCTGTGCGCACGGGCGAAGGCCGGCGCATTCGCGAGGCGTTCATCGCGCCGCCGGGGCACAAGATCGTTTCCGCCGACTATTCGCAGATCGAACTGCGCATCATGGCGCATATCTCGGGCGACGAATCGCTGCTCGCGGCGTTCGCGCGCGGCGACGACATTCACCGCGCCACGGCTTCAGAGGTGTTCAGCGTCACGCCGCTCGAAGTGAGCGCGGACCAGCGGCGCATCGCCAAGGTCATCAATTTCGGCCTGATTTACGGCATGAGCGCGTTCGGCCTCGCATCGAATCTCGGCATTACGCGCGACGCGGCGAAGCTTTATATCGACCGCTATTTCGCACGCTATCCGGGCGTGGCGCGCTATATGGACGAAACGCGCATGGACGCGAAGTCGCGCGGCTATGTGGAGACCGTCTTCGGCCGCCGCCTGTGGCTGCCCGAGATCAACGGTGGCAACGGCCCGCGCCGCCAGGCCGCCGAGCGCGCCGCCATCAACGCGCCCATGCAGGGCACGGCCGCCGACCTCATCAAGCTTTCCATGGTCGCGGTGCAGAAATGGCTCGACGAACGCAGGATCGGCACGAAGATGATCATGCAGGTGCACGATGAACTCGTGCTCGAAGTGCCGGGCGACGAACTCGCCGAGGTGCGCAAGCGCTTGCCCGAATTGATGTGCTCGGTGGCGCAGCTCAAGGTGCCGCTCGTCGCCGAAGTGGGCGTGGGCGAGAACTGGGAAGAGGCGCATTGAAGACGCGTCGAAGCGCTTGGCAAAGCTCTACTAAGTACATACTGAATGCGCTGTACCGCAGCAAAGCCGTAACTGCACGCGTGCGATAAGGCAAGCCTCGCGTGCGTGATGTCGCGAATGCGCGCCGCAAGGGTTGCCGCCGCGCGCTCCGTCAGCCGACAATGATTTGACTGAAGGCCGATGCCTCGCACGTCATGTTGTCGATGCATCGGCCTTTCTATCGCCTTTCGACATGCACGGAGAGTTTATGCATCGCTTTATCGTTGTGGGAGGAGGCGCAGGCGGGCTGGAACTGGCAACACGGCTCGGCGATCGTTACGGCGAAGCTCGCGCGAAGCGGGGCAAGCCGCAGGCGGCATCGATCACGCTGGTCGACCGCAATCCAACGCATATCTGGAAACCGCTCCTGCACGAAGTCGCGGCGGGCAGCATGGATCCGTTCACGCATCAGCTCGAATATCCGGCGCAGGCGCGCTGGCACGGCTTCGAGTTCCAGCAGGGCGAGCTGACCGGCCTCGACCGCGCGGCGAAGCGCATCACGCTCGGGCGCGTGCTCGACGAAGACGGCGCGGAAATGCTGCCCGAGCGCGTGCTCGAATACGACACGCTCGTGCTCGCGATCGGCAGCACGACGCACTTTTTCGGCGTGCCGGGCGCGGCCGAGAATTCCATCGCGCTCGACACCGTCGAGCAGGCCGAGCGCTTTCGCAAGCGTCTGATCGCCGCGTGCATGCGCGCCGAACATCAGGCGCCCGAGAGAGTCGCGGTGGAGGTGACGGCGGACGACCTTGCGCCGGCCATGAACGCCGGCGCCGAGCCGCGCGTGCAGGTGGCGATCATCGGCGCGGGCGCGACGGGCGTCGAGCTCTCTGCCGAGCTGCGCAACACCGCGCAGGTGTTGTCGGCCTATGGACTGCACAAGCTCGATCCGCGCCATGACGTGGGCATCGTGCTGATCGAGGCGGGCCCGCGCATCCTGCCCGCGCTGCCCGAGCGCGTGTCGTCGGCAACGGGCGAACTGCTGAACAAGCTCGGCGTGAAGCTGCTCACGAGCGAACGCGTGATCGAAGTGGCGCCTGGCGTCGTGCGCACCGCGAGCGGCAAGAACCTGCGCGCGGACCTCACGGTCTGGGCCGCGGGCATCACCGCGCCGGCCGTGCTGTCGCGGCTCGACGGCCTCACCGTCAACAAGCTCGGCCAGCTGATCGTGCGCCGTACGCTGCAAACGGAACTCGACGACAACATCTTCGCGCTCGGCGACTGCGCGGCCTGCGAATGGCCGGGCCACGAGCGCGGTGTGCCGCCGCGCGCACAAGCCGCGCACCAGCAGGCCACTTTCCTGTTCAAGTCGCTGGGCAATCTGCTCGCCGGCAAGCCGCTCGAGGAGTTCACCTATCGCGACTTCGGCTCGCTGGTGTCGCTCGGCCACTTCAGCGCGGTCGGCAATCTGATGGGCGGGCTGATCGGCGGGAATATGTTGATCGAAGGGTTGTTTGCCCGTTTCATGTACATGTCGCTGTACCGGCTGCACATCGCGGCGCTGCACGGCTACGCGCGCATGGTGCTCGATACCTTCGCGCACTGGCTGCGCCGCACGACGCTGCCGCGCGTGAAGCTGCACTAGGCGGCTGCACTGAGCGGCCACATCGACCGGTGCTTGTGTCCGGGGCGCGGCGCTATTCTGCCTGTTTCCGCTGTTTGATCTTCAAGGAGCGTTGCGTGCTGAAACCCGAAGTCGATAGCCTCGTCCCGCACGTGCCGTTCGATCGGCGCACCTTCATCAAGGCGGCGCTCGGCAGCGGATTTGCCGCTGCCGTGCTGCCCGTCTCCGCGCAAACCATCCACACCGACAGCGAAGGCCTCGAAGCCGGCGAGATCGGCTTCCAGTCGGGCGGCACGCTCGTTCCGGCGTATCGCGCGCAGCCGCGCGGCAAGACGCACTTGCCGGTGATCATCGTGGTTCACGAGATCTTCGGCGTGCACGAGCATATTGCCGATGTGTGCCGCCGCTTTGCGAAGCTCGGCTATCTGGCCATCGCGCCGGACTTCTTCGTGCGCCAGGGCGACGCCTCGGTGTACCCGACGGTGCAGCAAATCAGCGAGAACATCGCGAGCAAGGTGCCCGATGCCCAGGTGCTCGGCGACATCGATGCGGCGCTTGCCTGGGCCGGCGAGCACGGTGGCGATCTGAAGCGCGTGGGCGTCAATGGCTTCTGTTGGGGCGGGGTCTACACGTGGCTCTATGCCGAGCACAATCCACGCATCAAGGCGGCGGTGTCCTGGTATGGCCGCGTGGCGGGCGCGCACACGGAAAATTCGCCGCAAAATCCGCTCGATCTCGCGGGCAACCTGCAGGTGCCGGTACTCGGCATGTATGGCTTGCAGGACAACAGCATTCCGCAGGACACGCTCGAGCAGATGAAGGCCGCCATCGCGCGGGGCCCACAGGGTGGGCGCGGCTCGCAAATCATCGTGTATGACGACGCGGGCCACGCGTTCTTCGCGGACTACCGGCCGAGCTATCGCAAGGCCGATGCGGAAGACGGCTGGAAGCGCGCGATTGCCTGGTTCAAGGAGCACGGCGTGGTGTGACGCCGTGCCCGCTTCCGGATTCCCGGCTCAGGGGTTGGGGCCAGTCGCGACCGGTCGCGACGCGTCGGCGCTCCATTCGCTCCACGAACCGGGATAGAGCGCCGCGCCGTGCAGGCCGGCAATTTCCATCGCGAGCGCATTGTGGCAGGCGGTCACGCCCGAGCCGCATTGCAGGATCACGTGTTCGGGCGTGATGCCCGGCAGCACCGCTGCGAAATCCTCGCGCAGCGCATGCGCCGACTTGAAGCGGCCATCCGGCGTGAGATTGTCCTGATAAAACCGATTGCGCGCGCCAGGAATATGGCCGCCCACTGGGTCGATCGTTTCGTTCTCGCCGCGATAGCGGTCGGCGGCACGCGCGTCGACGACCGTGAGTTCGTGCGTCGCGAGATTGCGGACGATCGCCTGGGCGTCCACCGTCACCTGCAGCGGCGCGCCGGCCTTGAAGGTGCCGCGCGCGGGCGTGGGCACGTCGCGCACGAGCGGGAAGCCCGCCGCTTCCCACGCCTTGAGGCCCCCGTCGAGCACGGCCACCGAGTCGTGGCCGAGCCAGCGCAGGAGCCACCAGAGGCGCGCGGCGTAGGCGCCGCCTTGCGCGTCGTAGGCTACGACCTGCTGGCCTTCGTTGAGCCCGCGCAGCAGGAGCGTGGCGACGAGCGCCGAGCGGTCGGGCAGCGGATGGCGGCCGTTTTTGCCCGTCTTCGGGCCCGAGAGGTCGCGGTCCAGATGCAGGTACTGGGCGCCGGGCAGGTGGCCGAGCGCATAAGCGTTCTCACCCGCGGCGGGGTCGGCGAGATCGAAGCGGCAGTCGAAAACCAGCACGCTGCCCGGCGCGGCGGTCAGGCGTTCGTGCAGATTGGCGGCCGAGATCAGCGTGGTGTAGTGCGTGTGGGGCATGACGGCTCCTTGAATCGTGCAAGGCCGCCCTCTCTCGCTATGCGACGGCCCGGTGCCGTCAGTCTAAACAAAAAGACGGGCCGAAGCCCGTCTTTCCGTTATGCGTTCGCGTTGCCCGACGCCCGCGCCAGGCTGCGCGTCAGATCGGTCCCAACTCGCGGCGCAGAAACTCGTGGAAGTGCTGCATGCCGTCTTCCATCGGGCTCTGATACGGGCCGACCTCGGAAACGCCACGCTCGAAGAGCGCCCGGCGGCCGGCGTCCATGCGCTCGGCGATCTCGTCGTCTTCGACGGCGGTTTCCATATAGGCGGCGCGCTCGGCCTCGACGAACTCGCGCTCGAACAGGGTAATTTCCTCGGGGTAATAGAACTCGACGATGTTGGTCGTTTTCTGCGTGCCCTGCGGGATGAGCCACGAGACCACGAGCACGTGCGGATACCACTCGATCATGAGATTCGGGTAGTACACCATCCAGATCGCGCCGAACTCCGGCGGCTCACCGTTACGGAAGCGCAGGACTTCGTCGTGCCACTTGCGGTACGTCGGGCTGCCCGGCTTGCCGAGGTGCTTGTGCACGCCGACCGTCTGCACGCTATACCACTCGCCGAACTCCCACTGGAGATCGTCGCACGAGACGAAGTTGCCGAGGCCCGGGTGGAACGGCACGACGTGATAATCTTCCAGATAGACCTCGATGAAGGTCTTCCAGTTGTAGTTGCACTCGTGAACCTCGACGTGATCGAACATGTAGTCCGTGAAGTCGAGGTATTTCGCCGGCCCAAGGCGTGCGAGATCGCGCGCGACGTCGCGGCCCGCGGATTCGAACAGCAGCCCGTTCCACTTCTGGAGCGGCGAGCTGTTCAGGTTCAGACACGGCTTGTCCGCGAAGTGCGGTGCGCCGAGCAGTTCGCCCTTGAGGTCATAGGTCCAGCGATGCAGCGGACATACAATGTTGTCTGCCGTGCCGCGACCGTTTAGCATGATGGCCTGGCGATGCCGGCACACGTTCGAGAGCAGCTCGATTTCGTTGCTCTTGTTGCGAACGAGCACGCGGCCTTCTTTTTCGCCGGGCAGCGCAAAATAGTTTCCCGCCTCGGGCACCATGAGTTCGTGCCCGACGTAGCGAGGACCCTTCTGGAAAAGCGTGTCGATTTCGCGCTTGAGTAGCGCTTCGTCAAAATAAGCGGTGACTGGCAGCTGGCTGTGGATAGACTTCAGCTGCAATGCATTGCTCAGATTGGACATTCCCACTCCCGATGAAGACGTGAAAGCAGTGAACAACCCAACCATCGAAGATTCGATTTAGGGAGCCGGCGATTATACCCGGTTACCCCCTCGTGGGGTAGCTAAGTGACTGATTTTTGCCAAAATTACACCGGAAAGACGGCAGGAATTCAGGAAATATGAGACAAAGGCACGGGTAATTGGGCCTTCTGGAACCGATTTGTACTGGCCCCGAGCGTGTGGTCGAGAGGGTACACAAGCCGGGGAGCGGGTCGAAAGGGACCTTTTGCCGTAGAATGTCCGCCTTGTTTCATTCTGGCGACGACTCATGGCGAAATCCGCATCGAAAGACCGCGCTGGCGCGGGCGAAAGCGCAGCCGGGCTGGCCGAGGGCGAAGCCCTGCCCGAGAGCTACGAGGCGGCGCTGGCGGAGCTCGACGGGCTCGTTGCACGCATGGAAGGCGGCAGCCTGAGCCTGGAAGAATCGCTTGCAGCTTACCGCCGTGGCGCGGCGCTCGTGCGCTTTTGCCAGCAGCAGCTCGAAAAGGTTGAACAACAGGTGCGCGTGCTCGACGGCGAGACGCTGCGGCCCGTGCCCCTCAATACGACAGACTCCGCAGCGGGCGGAGACGACGATCTATGACATTTGACCAATGGACCCGGCAGGTACTCGACCGGG
This sequence comes from Paraburkholderia sp. BR10937, assembly GCF_040965695.1. Taxonomy (NCBI): domain Bacteria; kingdom Pseudomonadati; phylum Pseudomonadota; class Betaproteobacteria; order Burkholderiales; family Burkholderiaceae; genus Paraburkholderia; species Paraburkholderia sp. BR10937. The sequence goes on along the minus strand of NZ_JBFRCL010000044.1, from coordinate 32,225 downwards.
TCGAAAGCGCGCTCGATCACTATTTGCCGGCTGCCGACGTGCTGCCGGCGCCGCTGCATGACGCCATGCGTTATGCCGTGATGGGCGGCGGCAAGCGGGTGCGTCCGCTCCTGTGCCACGCGGCGGGCGAACTCACGAACGCCACGCCGGAAGCGCTCGACGCGGCGGCCTGCGCGCTCGAAATGATCCACGTCTACTCGCTCGTGCACGACGACATGCCGTGCATGGACGACGACGACATGCGTCGCGGCAAACCCACCGTACACGTCAAATATGACGAACCGACGGCGCTGCTGGTGGGCGATGCGCTGCAGTCGCAAGCCTTCGTCACGCTGACCTCGGAAGTGCTCGGTGCCCAGCACCAGGCATCGCTCGTGCGCGAACTTGCGCTGGCCAGCGGCTCGATCGGCATGGCCGGCGGCCAGGCTATCGACCTCGCGAGCGTGGGCCATTCGCTCACCCGCGAGCAGCTCGAAACGATGCACCGCCTGAAGACCGGCGCGCTCCTGCGCGCCGCGGTCCGCATGGGCGCGCTGGCGGGCGAGACGCCTTCTGCGCAAAGCCTCGCCGCGCTCGACAAATACGCGGCGGCCGTGGGCCTCGCTTTCCAGGTGGTGGACGACATTCTCGACGTCACCGCCGACTCCGCAACGCTCGGCAAGACCGCGGGCAAGGACGCGAAGGACGGCAAGCCGACCTACGTGTCGATTATCGGTCTTGATGCCTCGCGTGCGCTCGCGCAGCAGTTGCGCGCCGACGCGCACGCGGCGCTCGAACCGTTCGGCGCGCGCGCTCAGCGCCTCGCCGAACTCGCTGACCTGGTGGTGAACCGGGTGAGCTGACCGCGCAACCCGCCCACGCGCATGAAACGGAAGTAATGCGCAGAAAAAGTGCGGGAGCGCCAGTTTTCCTACAATGGAACGACGATGTACGACTTGCTGAAAACCATTGACGACCCGGCGGATTTGCGCCGCCTTGATCGCCGCCAGTTGCAACCGCTTGCCGACGAACTGCGTGCCTTCGTTCTCGAAAGCGTCTCGCAGACGGGCGGCCACCTGTCGTCCAACCTCGGTACGGTCGAACTGACGATCGCGCTGCACTACGTGTTCGACACGCCGCGCGACCGCATCGTCTGGGACGTGGGCCATCAGACCTATCCGCACAAGATCCTGACGGGCCGCCGCGACCAGATGTCGACGCTGCGCCAGCTCGGCGGCATTTCGGGCTTCCCGAAACGCGACGAGTCGCCGTACGACACGTTCGGCACCGCGCACTCGAGCACGTCGATTTCGGCGGCGCTCGGCATGGCCGTGGCGAGCAAGCTCAAGGGCGACAACGCCATGGGCATCGCCGTGATCGGCGACGGCGCGATGACGGCCGGCATGGCCTTCGAGGCACTGAACAACGGCGGCGTGGAAGACGACGTGCCGCTGCTCGTCATCCTCAACGACAACGACATGTCGATTTCGCCGCCGGTGGGCGCGCTCAATCGCCATCTCGCGCGCCTCATGTCGGGCCGCTTCTACGCCGCCGCACGCGCGGGCGTGGAGCGCGTGCTGCGCCATGCGCCACCGGTGCTCGACCTCGCGCGCAAGCTCGAAGAGCACGCGAAGGGCATGATCGTGCCGGCTACGCTGTTCGAGGAATTCGGCTTCAACTACATCGGGCCGATCGACGGCCACGATCTGGATTCGCTGATCCCGACGCTGCAGAACATCAAGGAACTGCGCGGCCCGCAATTCCTGCACGTCGTGACGAAGAAAGGTCAGGGCTACAAGCTCGCCGAAGCCGACCCGGTCCTGTACCACGGCCCCGGCAAGTTCAACCCGGCCGAAGGCATCAAGCCGTCGGCAACGCCCGCCAAGAAGACCTACACGCAGGTGTTCGGCGAATGGCTGTGCGACGCGGCCGAGCTCGACCAGCGCGTGATCGGTATTACGCCGGCCATGCGTGAAGGCTCGGGCCTCGTGGAGTTCGAAAAGCGCTTCCCGGATCGCTACTACGACGTCGGTATCGCCGAGCAGCACGCAGTCACGTTCGCGGGCGGCATCGCGGCAGAAGGCTTGAAGCCCGTGGTCGCGATCTACTCGACCTTCCTGCAACGCGCGTACGACCAGCTGATTCACGACGTGGCGCTGCAGAATCTGCCGGTCGTGTTCGCGATCGACCGCGCGGGCCTCGTCGGCGCGGACGGCGCAACGCACGCGGGCGCGTACGACCTCGCGTTCATGCGCTGCATTCCGAACATGATGATCATGGCGGCGTCGGACGAAAACGAGTGCCGCCAGATGCTCTACACGGCGCTCCAGCAGGACTGCCCGACGGCCGTGCGCTACCCGCGCGGTGCGGGCACGGGCGTCGCGACCGTCAAGCAGATGGCCGCACTGCCGGTGGGCAAGGGCGAAGTCCGCCGCGAGAGCAAGGCGCCGGCAGGCAGCCGTATCGCGATCCTCGCGTTCGGCACGATGGTTGCGCCGTCGCTCAAGGCCGCCGAGGAACTGGACGCCACCGTGGCGAACATGCGCTTCGTGAAGCCGCTCGACGCGGACCTCGTGAAGCAGCTCGCCGAAACGCACGACTACCTCGTGACGGTCGAGGAAGGCTGCATCATGGGCGGTGCCGGTTCGGCTTGCGTGGAAGCCCTCCTTGAAAGTGGGGTTATCAAGCCCGTACTACAATTGGGCCTCCCCGACCGCTTCATCGACCACGGCGATCCGGCAAAGCTGCTGGCAGGCTGTGGGCTCGACGCAGCAGGGATCGCGAAGTCCATCCGCGAACGCTTTCTCGACAATGCGGCGAATGTGTCCGGCAAGTCGGTAATGCGCGTCGCGTGAGGTCGATTGAGGCCGCTATAAGTTAGTTGGCGCCTCGCGACAACCCACTTCACATTTGAACTGGCGGCCGGGTTTCGTGCCCGGTGACCGCCAGCAAACGCCGGCTCATGCCGGCGTTTGCCATTTGCGCGCCGCGTACGGCGCGGCTTGAGGATAAGAACATGAATCAGATGAACCCGGCCTTCGTGATGCCGGACGTCCAAAGCTCCGTCGATACCCGTCAGATCGTGATCCAGCGCGTCGGCGTAAAGGCCGTGCGCCATCCGCTCACGGTGAAGACGGCCGCGGGCGACGTCCAGCCGAGCGTCGGCACGTGGAATCTCGACGTTCATCTGCCGGCCGACCAGAAGGGCACGCACATGTCGCGCTTCGTCGCGCTGCTCGAAGAGAACAAGGCTCCGCTTACGCCTGTCACGTTCCGCGCGATGCTGGCCGCGATGCTCACGAAGCTCGAATCGCAGGCGGGCCGTATCGAAGTGACGTTCCCGTACTTCGTGAAGAAAGTGGCGCCGGTGTCGGGCGTGGAAAGTCTGCTGGACTACGAAGTGACGCTCGCGGGCGACGTGCGCAACGGGCAAACGCGCCTGTTCCTCAAGGTGCTCGTGCCGGTGACGAGCCTGTGCCCGTGCTCGAAGAAGATCTCGCAATACGGCGCGCACAACCAGCGCTCGCACGTGACGATGAACGTCGAGTTCGAAGGCGATCTGCCGGTGGAAGACCTCATTCGCATCGCCGAACAAGAGGCGTCGTGCGAGCTGTGGGGCTTGCTCAAGCGTCCGGACGAGAAGTTCGTGACCGAGCGCGCATATGAGAACCCCAAGTTCGTCGAAGACCTCGTGCGCGACGTGGCTGTGCGACTGAACGCCGATGCGCGCGTGATCGCCTATACGCTCGAAGCGGAAAACTTCGAGTCGATCCACAATCACAGCGCCTACGCCGTGATCGAGCACGACAAGAGCATGGCGTAATGCCGGCCGCCTGATTGCGCCGTCAACAAAAAAGCCGCCCGTGTGAACTGATCCCGGAAAGCTGGACAGTATTTGGCTAGGGCCGAACGGGCTGGGTTCTGTACATCACAGGACTCAGCCCGTTTAGCTTTTGCTTGATGCGGCTGTGATTGTAGTAGTGGATGTAATGTTTGATGCCGGCCTGAAGTGCTTCGATGCTCTCGAAGCGAGTCGGGTAAAAGAACTCGGACTTCAGGGTGCCGAAGAAGCTTTCCATGGTGGCATTGTCGTGGCAGTTGCCCTTGCGCGACATGCTCTGCGTCAGGGCGCGCTTTGAGAGCAGCGCCTGGTAAGCAGCCATCTGGTAGTGCCAGCCCTGATCGGAGTGGACCACCGGCCGATCGCCAGGCCCGAGCCGCTTCATTGCCTTTTTGATCATGCCTGCGACCAGCGCGAATACCGGACGTGTGGCCGTTTCGTAAGCAATGATCTCGCCGTTATACAGATCCAGAACCGGCGACAGATAGAGCTTCTGCTCGCCCACCCGGAACTCGGTGATATCGGTGAGCCACTTCTGGTTCGGCGCGTCTGCATCGAACTGTCTTTGCAGCACGTTCGGCGCAATGCGTCCCACCGTCCCGCGGAAGGCCCGGTACTTCTTCGGGCGCACCAGGGACTTCAGTTTCATGAGCTGCATCAGGCGCTGGACCGTCTTGTGATTAACAACGGTGCCCAGACGGCGGATCGCGCTGGTGACGCGGCGATAGCCATAACGTCCCTTGTGCTGCTCGAATACCGAACGGATCCGCGCTTTGAGCTGCGCGTGTTTGTCCGCCATCTGCAATGCCTTGCACTGGTAATAGAAAGTACTGCGCGCCAGGCCTGCCACCTTCAGCAGGCCGTCGACTGGAAACTGATGCCTTAACCCGGCCACTATTTGCGTTTTTTGCGCTGCGCTTTGGGGCTTTCCGAGCGGATCAAGGCATCGAGTTTTTTTAGGTACGCGTTCTCCATGCGCAAATAGTTGAGCTCTTCGAGGAGCTCTTCTTTCGTGCGGGCCTCATCGGGGCTCGTTGGCTTGGGCGGGGGAGATGCCTTCGGTTGCTTCACGGGTCGTCTTCGGGGGCGAGGCTGCAGTGCCTGGATACCACCCGAATCATACTGGCGCTTCCAGCTACTGATAATAGCCGGATTCCGGATATCGAAGACCGCGCCCGTTTCCCGGCACGACAGGGTCTTTGTCTGCATGAACTGCAGCACCTTCAGCTTGAACCGGGCGTCGTAATGGCTGTACTTCTTGCTGAACGCCGCTTCGCCGTGCGCCTGCCAGGCGGCTACCCATTTGCGCACCGTGCCGTGGTCCACACCATGCCGGCGTGCCACTTCCCGGCTGCTGCAGCCTTTGCCTGACAGCAAGTCTTTGACAACAGACCGCTTGAACTGCTCCGTGTACTTCGCCATGAAAAACACCCCAAAGGTTGGATCGGTGTCCAACTTTTGGGGTGCAGTTCACGTGGGCGGCTTTTTTACGTCTGCGGCGGCAAACGCATTACTGCTGCGCGAGCGAGGTCAGGTCCCAGCGCGGCTTCACCGTGAACGCGTAATCGCGCGTGGCCTGCTCCGGCCAGCGCGCGAGGCGCAGCGCCCCCGCGAGCGCGATCATCGCGCCGTTGTCGGTGCACAGCGACAGGTCCGGGTAATGCACCTCGAAGCCGCGCTTTTGCGCCGCCGCCGAAAGCGTCTCGCGCAACTGCTTGTTCGCGCCCACGCCGCCCGCCACCACGAGGCGCTTCATCTTCGTGCGCTTGAGCGCGGCGAGCGATTTCGCGGCCAGCACCTCGACGGCTGCATCGACGAAACCGCGCGCGATGTCGGCCTTGCCCTGCTCGCAGATGTTCGTGCCGAGTTTCTTCACTTGCGTGAGCACAGCCGTTTTGAGGCCGCTGAAGCTGAAGTCGAGATCGCCCGAATGCAGCATCGGACGCGGCAGTTCGACCGCGCCCGGCGTGCCGAACTCGGCGAGGCGCGAGACTTCCGGGCCGCCCGGATAGCCCAGGCCCAGCAGCTTGGCCGTTTTGTCGAAGGCTTCGCCGGCGGCGTCGTCGAGCGTCTCGCCGAGGGTTTCGTAGACGCCCACGTCGGTCACGCGCATCAGTTGCGTATGGCCGCCCGACACGAGCAGCGCGACGAACGGAAACGGCGGCGGCGCATCGACCAGCAGCGGCGAAAGCAGGTGCCCTTCGAGGTGGTGAATCCCCACGGTCGGCCGGTTCCAGGCCATGGCGAGCGCATTGGCGATGCTCGCGCCCACGAGCAGCGCGCCGGCGAGGCCGGGGCCTTGCGTGAAGGCGATGGCGTCGATGTCGCTTTTCGCCGCGCCGCTCTTCGCGAGCACTTCTTCGAGCAGCGGCAGCGCGCGGCGGATATGGTCGCGCGAGGCCAACTCCGGCACGACGCCGCCGTACTCGCGGTGCATGGCGATCTGCGAATGCAGCGCGTGCGCGAGCAGGCCGCGCTCGCTGTCGTAGAGCGCGAGGCCGGTTTCGTCGCAGGAGCTTTCGATGCCGAGAACGAGCATGATGTGGGGCAGGGCAACGGGATTGCGCGGCACGAGCCCGCCAAAAACCGTCGCTAAATCAAGAATTAGCAGAACATAAAAGTATAGCAGCGTGCGTCGAAGCCGGTTCAGGGCGCCACGCGGCGCTCCCCGCGGACAAGCCCCGCCGCCGCGCAGGTAGAATGCGCGCCATGGAATCTTTCGACATCGCCGTGATCGGCGCAGGGGCGGCCGGCATGATGTGCGCGGCGGTGGCGGGCCAGCAGGGCCGCCGCGTGGCGCTGATCGACCACGCGCCGCGCCTCGCGGAAAAAATCCGCATCTCGGGTGGGGGGCGCTGCAACTTCACGAACCTGCAGGCGAGCCCGGCCAACTATCTCTCTCACAACCCGCACTTCTGCCGGTCGGCGCTGGCGCGCTACACGCCGCGCGACTTCCTCGCGCTGCTGCGCCAGCATCGCGTGACCTGGCACGAAAAGCACAAGGGCCAGCTTTTCTGCGACCAGTCGAGCGAGGCGATCATCGACGTCCTGCGCGCCGAGTGCGACGCGGGCCAGGTGGCGTGGCGCCGGCCGCTGCCGGTGGAAGCGGTGAGCCACGCCGACGGCGCGGGCTTCACGCTCGGCACGCCACAGGGTGAGATCCGCGCGAAAGCGCTGGTGATCGCGACCGGCGGCCTGTCGATCCCGAAGATCGGCGCAACCGACTTCGCGTATCGCATCGCGAAGCAGTTCGGCCACAAGCTCATCGACACGCGCCCCGCGCTCGTGCCGCTCACGTTCGCGCAGGACGAGTGGGCGCCCTATGTGCCGCTCGCGGGCGTTTCGCTCGAAGTCCACGTGGCGACGGGCGAGCGCAAGACCGGCGGCGCGTTCGACGAGGACCTGCTCTTCACGCATCGCGGCCTTTCCGGTCCCGGCGTCCTGCAGATTTCGAGCTTCTGGCAGCCGGGCCAGCCGATCCGCGTGAACCTGCTGCCCGAGCACGATCCGGGGGCGGCGCTGATCGAAGCCAAGGGCGCGACGAAACGCCAGATCGGCAACCTGCTCGCCGAGTGGGTGCCGGCGCGCCTCGCACACGTGTGGCTGGAGGCGCATCAGGTGAAGGCCGACGCGCGGATCGCCGATCTGCCCGATAAAACGCTGCGCAAGATCGGCGAAGGGCTCGCCCAGTGGACGCTCACCCCCACGGGCACCGAAGGCTACAAGAAGGCCGAAGTCACGCGCGGCGGCGTGGACACGCGCGAGCTTTCCTCGGCGACGATGATGAGCCAGCGCGTGCCGGGGCTCTATTTCATAGGCGAAGCCGTGGACGTGACGGGCTGGCTCGGCGGCTACAACTTCCAGTGGGCCTGGGCCTCGGGCGTCGCGGCCGGGGAAGCCGCCGCCGAATATTCGCTGGGTGCAGGCTGATTTTCTGACCGATACGCCCTGCCGAATCTCTCGCGGTTGACCCCTGTCATTGTTGGCTCTGTGTCCGAGGTTCACGCTTGAATGCCTGACCCACGAGGAAAAGGTACGAAACGTGAATCGAGAGGAACAGCAGCACAGCGTGCAAATGCGCGGGCCCCTGCGGCGAATCATGATTGCCGTGGACAATTCGAAGGCATCGACGCAGGCACTGCGTTTCGCGTCGCGCGTGGTGCCGCGCGACGCCCAGGTGCGTATCGTCTGCGCGGCCGAACAGCCGGATGCGTGGAATGCGGGCGGCGCTTACATCGCGGGCGATGCGTGGATGACGGGTGCGCTCAACGCGGCGCGCGACGAATATCTCCACGCCGCCGAGCGCACGCTCGAGCACGCGATGTCGGCGTTCAACGGACAAGTCGCGCTGGTCGAAGGGCAGGTGGTCGGTCTGTCCGCCGAAGCAGGCGCTGTCGTGCCTGCGCTCGCCAATGCGGCACGCGACTGGCAGGCCGACATGCTGGTGGTCGGCACGCGGCACCAGGGGCGCATGAAGCGCTGGGTCGACGGATCGGTTTCGGGCGCGCTCGCGGTTTGCGCGCCCTGTCCGCTGCTGGTCGTGCCCGTGGAGTACGAAGAAGCGAACGGTCACGCGCCGCTCGCCCGCATCCTGCTGGCGACGGACGGCAGTCCGGTCTCGGCGCAGGCGATCGAAGCGGCGTTGCGGCTGGCCGAACCGCAAACCATCTTGCGCGCGGTTTATGTCGTCGATCGCAGCAGCGTGGCCGGCGATCCGGTGCCCGGTTCGGTGCTGGAGGATGCGCTCGCCGACCTCGGGCGCAAGGCGCTCGCCAGCGCACACGCGCAGCTCGACGTGTCAGGCCGCGCCTATGAAACGGCGCTCGTGGCCACCGGGCGCATGCGCGACGATGTTGCCCACACCGTGTTGCGCGACGCGCGGGACTGGCAAGCCGATCTCGTCGCGCTCGGCACGCAGGGCCGGCGGGGCGTCGCGCGCTGGCTGCTCGGCAGCGTCGCACAGCGCGCCATCGAGATCACGCATGTGCCGTTGCTGCTGGTCGGGCCGGGCGCTGCCTGATGCTGCGCAGCCCCGCCGGGGAAGGCTCTGCGGGCGGTCGGTGCGGTTGCCGGAATTGGGGTTTCCCCCCAAACCGGCACGCGATGCCCAAATCCGGAACTGCTATACTCAATCTTCTTTACCCCCGATCCGTTATTGGAAAATGACGACCATCCGCGTAAAAGAAAACGAACCCTTTGAAGTCGCCATGCGCCGCTTCAAGCGCACGATCGAGAAGAACGGTCTCCTGACCGAGCTTCGCGCGCGCGAGTTCTACGAGAAGCCCACGGCTGAACGCAAGCGCAAAAAGGCGGCGGCGGTCAAGCGCCACTTCAAGCGTCTGCGCAGCCAGATGTTGCCGAAGAAGCTGTACTGATTCCGGCGTAGCCGTGACGCGTGGCCGCGCAGTTCCAGCGTGGGCCTCGCATCAATGTCACGGCGACGTGGACAGCCGGTCCGCGGTCTCTGGTTTCGTCGCGCAACGCGGCCGCCGCTGTCCTCTGGTGTGGTCGCAACCATGTCGAATTTGCGCCAACCCGCCTGGAAGCGTTTCCAGGCGGGTTTTTGCATTCCAGCAACCCCAACGTATTTCAGGTGAGTGATGAGTCTCAAAGACCAGATCAACGACGACATGAAAACCGCGATGCGTGCGCGCGAAAGCGAGCGCCTCGCCACGATTCGTCTGCTGCTCGCCGCTATCAAGCAACGTGAAGTCGACGATCGCGTGACGCTCGACGACGCGGGCATCACGGCCGTCATCGACAAGATGATCAAGCAGCGCAAGGACTCGATCAGCCAGTTCGAGGCCGCGGGCCGCACCGATCTCGTCGAGAAGGAAGCCGCCGAGCTGACCGTCCTGACCGCCTACATGCCCGCGCAGCTCTCGGACGCCGAGATCGCCGCCGAAGTGCAGGCCGCCGTCGCCCAGGTGGGCGCAGCCGGCCCGCAGGACATGGGCAAGGTGATGGGCGTGCTCAAGCCGAAGCTGGCCGGGCGCGCCGACATGACGGCCGTTTCCGGGCTCGTCAAAGCCGCGCTCTCGAAGTAAGCGCACCCGGCTCGCACGCGGCGCCGGCCCGGCCCAGGGCGACGCTGCGAGGCCCGTACGTCACGCGTATGTCACGTAGGGCCGCGCGAGCCCCGGCTGCCCAAGCGCGCTCGCTTCGATGATTCCGCATTCGTTCCTGCAAGACCTGCTGAACCGCGTCGATATCGTCGACGTGGTGGGTCGCTACGTGCAGCTCAAGAAGGGCGGCGCGAACTTCATGGGCTTGTGTCCGTTCCACAACGAGAAGAGTCCTTCGTTCACGGTTAGTCCAACCAAGCAGTTCTATCACTGCTTCGGCTGCGGCGCGCACGGCACCGCCATCGGCTTCCTCATGGAGCATGCCGGGCTGACTTTCCCTGAAGCCGTCGAGCAACTCGCCCAGTCGGTCGGCCTGACCGTGCCGCAAGAGCCTTCGCCCATGCGCGGCGGCGGCGCCGCGGGCGGCTATGCGCCGGCTGCCTCGAAGGCCGTCACCACCGCGCTCTCCGACGTCATGCAGACCGCCTGCGACTACTACCGCAAGCAGCTGCGCAGCGCGACCAACGCCATCCAGTACCTCAAGAAGCGCGGCCTCACGGGCGAAATCGCCGCGCGCTTCGGCCTCGGCTACGCGCCCGATGGATGGCAGAACCTCGAATCTGCGTTTACCCAGTATCGCGACGACGCGCTGGTCGAGGCGGGCCTCGTGATCGTCAGCGAAAAGCAGGACGCGCAAGGCCAGGCGCGCCGCTACGACCGCTTCCGCGACCGCGTGATGTTCCCGATCCGCAACGTGAAGGGTCAGGTCATCGGCTTTGGCGGCCGCGTGCTGGACGGCGGCGAGCCGAAGTATTTGAATTCCCCGGAAACGCCGCTATTTAACAAGGGCAGCGAACTGTACGGGTTGTTCGAGGCGCGCCTCGCGATCCGGGAACAGCGCTATGTTCTGGTGGTCGAGGGGTATATGGATGTCGTCGCGCTCGCGCAGCTGGGTTTCCAGAACGCCGTGGCGACGCTCGGCACCGCGTGCACGCCGATCCACGTGCAGAAGCTCATGCGTCAGACCGACACGGTGATTTTCAGCTTCGACGGCGACTCGGCGGGCCGCCGCGCCGCGCGCCGTGCGCTCGACGCATGCCTGCCGCACGCGGCCGATAACCGCACGATCCGCTTCCTGTTCCTGCCCCAGGAGCACGACCCCGACAGCTATGTGCGCGAATTCGGCGCCGAGGCGTTCTCGGAGCAGGTCGAGCGGGCCATGCCGCTGTCCCAGTTCATGCTCAACGAGGTGCTGGCGGACAAGGAACTGGACCAGCCGGAAGGGCGCGCCCGGGCGCTGTTCGACGCGAAGCCGCTCCTGCAGCAGCTGCCGGCGAATGCCCTGCGGGCTCAGATCATGCACATGTTCGCGGACCGCCTGGACGTGCCGTTCGAGGAAGTGGCCGCGCTGTGCGAAGTCGACGCGCGGATCGCCCAGGCGGCGCGCCAGGCGCCCGCACGCAAGGACCGGCACCTCGTGACCGGTATCGAGCGCAAGGCGCTGCGCAACCTCGTGATGCATCCGCGCATCGTGCTGCAGCTGGAGGAAGAGGCCGAAAAAGCGCTGATTGGACTGACGCGCCACGGCGAGCTGTTCGAGGAAGTGACCACTCACGCGCGGGCGCTGGGCGACTCGGCGGAATTTCAGCTCCTTTCGGACCTCCTGAGAAATGGGGCCAATGCTCCAACCTTCGAGGAGATTTTTCGCGAAATTCTGGACTATGATGAAAACGTTCGGGATTTGCTGATGAAAAATCCGGAAGATGGCGCTGCGGTAGAGGAGCGCCGCGAGCAGGAGCGGCTCGTGAGCGAAGAATTGACGGCGGCAATCCTGAAAATGCGGTACGACGCCTGTTGCGATCGCCTGGACGCGCTTTCGCGGCAGTCGCGACATACGCCTGAGGAACTTGCCGAATTGATGTCACTGAATCAGACGCGGGCTGACATGAAACGTCAGCTCGGTTTGTAAGGGAAGGACCGCACAGGGGGATTATTGCCCTGCGTGCTAAAATAACAGGTTTTCAGCGGTTTGTTTTTGTTTTTTCCGGGTGGGCATAATGGGTTGGGGTAATCCGTGAATGTCCGGTTTTCCAGCAAGGGGCGGAATGGCAATGGCAAAGACTACAGGCGGAAAAAAGGCAGCAGGCAAGGGCTCGACGGAGCCGACCAGCAAGGTCACAGAGGCCACAGTTGCCAGTTCTTCCGCCCGGTCGTCGGGCAGTGAGTCCACCAACCGTTCTGAACCGGCTACCCGGAAGAGGTCGATGACTGTTTCGGCTGCGCGAGCAGCGCCTGTCCGTGCGGCGAAAGCCGCTACGCAGCCGGCAACGAAACGGTCCGGTTCGAGAAGTGCAAGGGAAGTGCCTGCCGTCGAGGACGATGCGGCAGAGCGCGAGGCTCAAGCATCCACGGTTCAAGAGGCTGTTGTCCAGCAGCCGCGAGTCGAGACACTAGCCGGTACGGCGAACTCCATGACGAAAAAGCTGAATGAAGTACCCGTCGATGACGACGCAAACCAGAGCGAAGACAGCACCCCTGCCGCGGGCAAGGTCGAAAAGACCACCCGCGCGCGCGACCGGCGAGCGAAGGAAAAGGCGCTGCTGAAAGACGCATTTGCGTCGTCGCAGCCCGGCACCGTCGAGGAGCTCGAGGAGCGCCGCACGAAGCTGCGTGCGCTCATCAAGCTCGGCAAGGAGCGCGGCTTCCTCACCTATGCGGAAATCAACGATCACCTCCCGGACAACTTCACGGAAACCGAGGCGATCGAAGGCATCATCAGCACGTTCAACGACATGGGCGTAGCCGTCTACGAGCAGGCGCCCGACGCCGAAACGCTGCTGCTCAACGACAACGCGCCCAACGCCTCTTCGGACGACGAAGTGGAAGAGGAAGCGGAAGTCGCGCTCTCCACCGTCGACTCCGAATTTGGCCGCACGACCGACCCGGTGCGTATGTACATGCGCGAAATGGGCACGGTCGAGCTTCTCACGCGCGAGGGCGAAATCGAAATCGCCAAGCGCATTGAAGACGGCCTCAAGCACATGGTCATGGCGATCTCCGCCTGCCCGACCACCATTGCCGACATCCTCGCCATGGCCGAACGCGTGGCGAACGACGAGATTCGCGTGGACGAGCTCGTCGACGGCCTGATCGATCCGAACGCCGAGGACACCGACGGCTTCAACGCCAAGGAAGCGGAAGAGATCGAGAACGAGGACGAAGAGGAAGAGGCCGAAGAGGAAGAAGAAGAGGAGGAGGAAGAGGACGACGGCGCGGCGCAGGCGACGGCCAACGCGGCGCAGCTCGAAGCCCTCAAGCGTGCCTCGCTCGAAAAGTTCGCGCTCATCAGCGAGTGGTTCGACAAGATGCGCCGCGCGTTCGAGAAGGAAGGCTACAAGTCGAAGTCTTACCTCAAGGCGCAGGAAACCATCCAGAACGAGCTGATGTCGATCCGCTTCACGGCGCGTACCGTCGAGCGTCTGTGCGACACGCTGCGTGCGCAGGTGGACGAAGTGCGCCAGGTCGAACGCCAGATTCTTCACACGGTCGTGGACAAGTGCGGCATGCCGCGCTCGGAGTTCATCGCGCGTTTCCCGGGCAATGAAACCGACCTCGAATGGTCGGAGAAGATCGTCGGCGAGAGCCATGCGTATAGCGGCATCCTTTCGCGCAACATTCCGGCGATCCGCGAACAGCAGCAGCGTCTGCTCGATCTGCAGGCGCGCGTGGTGCTGCCGCTCAAGGACCTGAAGGAAACCAACCGCCAGATGGCGGCCGGCGAACTCAAGGCGCGCCAGGCGAAGCGCGAGATGACCGAGGCGAACCTGCGTCTCGTGATCTCGATCGCGAAGAAGTACACGAACCGTGGCTTGCAGTTCCTCGACCTGATCCAGGAAGGCAACATCGGCCTGATGAAGGCGGTGGACAAGTTCGAATATCGTCGCGGCTACAAGTTCTCGACCTACGCGACGTGGTGGATCCGTCAGGCCATCACGCGCTCGATCGCGGACCAGGCGCGCACGATCCGCATTCCGGTTCACATGATCGAAACGATCAACAAGATGAACCGCATTTCGCGGCAGATCCTGCAGGAAACCGGTCTCGAGCCGGATCCGGCAACGCTCGCCGAGAAGATGGAAATGCCGGAGGACAAGATCCGCAAGATCATGAAGATCGCGAAGGAGCCGATCTCCATGGAAACGCCGATCGGCGACGACGACGATTCGCATCTGGGCGACTTCATCGAGGACAACAACACGGTGGCGCCTGCCGACGCCGCGCTGCACGCCTCGATGCGCGATGTCGTGAAGGATGTGCTCGACTCGCTCACGCCGCGCGAGGCGAAGGTGCTGCGCATGCGCTTCGGTATCGAAATGAGCACCGATCACACGCTCGAAGAAGTGGGCAAGCAGTTCGACGTGACGCGCGAGCGCATTCGCCAGATCGAAGCGAAGGCGCTGCGCAAGCTGCGCCACCCGAGCCGTTCGGACAAGCTCAAGTCGTTCCTTGAAGGGAATTGAGATTGGTTAGTTTTAATGCACCGAAGTCATGTGCAAGATGGCCAGGCCGACCCGCTTTCGTGTAGTATGTCGGCCTGTCGTCGAAAAGCCCGGCCTTTGGGTAGACCGGGCTTTTTTGTTGATACGTCATCGTTGTTTCGTTTGTCGCTACGCCTCGTAGCTTCGTGGGCCGGACGCCGTGTTGGTTGCAGGCAGCGGACTCATAATCCGCCTCCGAAAGGACGTCGTGGGTTCGAACCCCACCCGGCCCACCAGTCCGCTGGTAGTAAGAAAATCAAGCACTTGCGAATGATCGCGGTGCTTTTTTTTCGTCCGGCGCGACGGGTTGGGGTGGCCAAAACTTGCTCGCATCGCTGACGCCTTGCCCGTAGCTGATCGTGGCTGCCGCCGCGCGCGTTCCCGGCCCGACCTGGGGACCGAGCGAATTCACGTCGGCAGGCTTTCCAGCCGCTATGTTGGATGCGACGGCTTTCGGTGAGACGGCAGCTGCATTGGCGTAAGGCAATCGGCATCGACAGCCATTCGGACGAGTGGCCGTTCCGCCCCAGCTATCACAACCATTTGTTTCGCTCAGTCTGCGCCCACGAATCCATAAAGATTCTCTGGGTTCTCGACGAAGATCTTCTCCTGCCAGTCCGTGCGTCCTATCCACGAAGCCATGACGTCGACCAGCAATGCATCGTCCGGCTTGCGCGCTCTTTCCGTAGGATGCGGCCAATCGGTTCCCCACAGCATCCGGTCGGGCGCCATCGCAATGAAGGCCTTGGCGACCGGCGCCACATCCGCATAGGCGGGCGCGCCGACTTTGGTGTCCACGTACGGGCCAGAGAGCGTAACCCAGGTTTTACCGTTGTCGACGAGGCGCCGCGCGGTGTTCATTGCTTCCGAGCCGAGGCCCCCCGGTTGCGGGATGTGCGCGATGTGGTCGATGACCAGCGGGCACGGCAAGGCGTTCAGGCGTGGTTCGAGTTCCGGCAGCCTCGCACCCTGGACTACAAGTTCGATGTGCCAGCCCAGCGGCGCAACGCGCGCTGCGAGAGGCGCAAGCATGTCAATGGTTGTGGCGCCTGGGTAGCTCAAGTTGAAGCGGATGGCGCGCACGCCTGCCGTGTTCATTTCATCGAGCTGCTCGCGGGTCACCGATGTGTCGACGACAGCTACACCGCGCGCGTTGCTGCCGAACTGCCTGAGCGCGTCGATGAGGCAGCGGTTGTCGGTTCCATAAGTCGACGGTGTAACGACAACGTTGCGATGAATGCCGAGGCGCTTCTGCACGTGTCGATATTGCTCGACTGTCGCATTTGGCGGCCGAAGCGAAGTGCCAGGCGCGACGGGGAAGCGGTCGTCGTAGATATGCATGTGGCAATCAATTGCACCTGCCGGCATTTTGAACGCCGGCGGATTGACACCCGTCGACCAGACTTCTTCGTCAGCGCCGAACGCGCGCATGCTGGCCGTAATTCCAGCCGCGCCGATCGCGGCGAGAAACTTTCTGCGAGTGGTCTGCATCTCAGGCGATCTCGACTTTGTTCTTGTGGAGTTGCGTACCGGAACCGGGCCGAGTGAGCAGCACGAGCGTGATGACGCTGACGAGGGTGAGCGCGCCGAGTGGCATCAGCGCAAGTGCGTAGCTTCCCGTTGCGCCCTTCACCCATCCATAGACGTTGACCATAAGGCCGCCGCCCAACAGGTTGGCGATGGCGTTGATGGTGGCCAGTCCAGCTGCTGCCGTGCTGTTCGAAAGCATGCTGGAGGCCAGTGCCCAGAACGGTCCCTTGAAGGCGTACGCGCCGACGAGAACCGCGCAGAGCATGAAGATGGTTGGCCCGAGCGAGCCGCTCAGCGACGTGCCGAAGAGGCCGAGGCCGATAAGCAGCATGGGGATGACAGTGTGCCAGCGTCGCTCCTGGCGACGGTCGGAGCTACGTCCCCAGTAGACCATCAGGACGGAGGAAAGCGCGTACGGAACCGCATTGAGGAGGCCGGTCTGCATGACCGTCAGCCCGAATGATTTTAGCAACTGTGGCTGCCATACCGAGAGCGTGCTCCCCGCACCCGACGCGCATACATCGACGAGCGCGAGGCAGAGGACGTAGCGGTTGCAGAACAGTTTCGCGAGGGACATCTGAGCGACTTTTTTGGGTTCCCGCTTTTCCTGCGAGAGCGCTTCCGTAAGCCATTCGCGTTCATCGTCCTTCAGCCAGGTCGCTTGCACCGGCTTGTCGGTAAGCAGTTTCAGGCAGATCAAGCCGAGAATGACCGTCGGGATGCCTTCAAGGATGAAGAGCCACTGCCACCCGCGAATGCCCGCGAATCCGTCCATCTGCAGCAATACGGCGGAAATCGGCGAGCCGACAAAGCTTGCCGCCGGGATGGCGACCATGAAAGTCGCGATGATGCGCGCACGATACTTCGCCGGAATCCAGTACGACAGGTAAAGGAGCACGCCAGGGAAGAAGCCGGCCTCTGCGGCACCGAGGAGAAAGCGCAGCACGTAGAAGCTCGACGGCGAGCGAACCAGCGCGGTGCCGGCGGAAACAAGGCCCCACGTAATCATGATGCGCGCTAGCCACACACGCGCACCAAACTTCTGGAGCGCGAGGTTGCTCGGCACCTCGCAGATGAAATAGGAGACAAAGAACAGGCTGCTGCCAAATCCGAATACCTGTGCCGACAGACCGATGTCGTTGTTCATCTGCAACGAAGCCATGCCGACGTTGCCTCTGTCGATGAATGCGAGGAGGTAACAGATCATGAGGAAGGGGACGAGACGCAGGACGACTTTCTTGATGGTCCGGGTCTCCACTTCGGTTGCGAAATCAGTGCTGGAAATGTTCATACGCGTCTCCAATGCGTTTATTGTGCGCCTGAGCGGCGTTGCTTGAAATGGTGCAGGGCGGTAATGGCGACGACACTCGATGCGAGCACGATCGCCATCGCCGTGAAAGTCGAACGCACGCCCAACGCTTCGGACACCGTACCGACGAGCAGATAGCCGAACGGCATCGTGCCGTTGTAGGCCATGCCGTACATGCCGACGAGTCCGCCGCGAACGTGGTCCGGGCAGCGCTGCTGGATGGTGGCGTTTGTAGACGTTGCTGAAAACGTGAGGCTGAAGCCGAGCACGCAGAAAGCGGGCACGGAAAGGCCGGCTTCGTTGGTGAACGCCAGTGTGAAAAGCGCGGCGACAGCTGACCACGGTGCGAAAGCGAGCAGTTTCCTGGTTGTACGTGGCCCCCACGCAGACGAGAGCAGAATCGCAGCGGTGAGCGAGCCGCCGCCCGCAGCGGCGAAGAAAATGCCCGTGTAGCGCGCCGCGTTATGAAAGGCGTGGTCGGCAAGCAGTGGCACCAGCGTCTGATAGCTCGCAGCGAAAAGGCCCATGCAGGCAAGCGTCGGAAGGTAGCGAGCGGAAAACGTATCCGAGAGGACGTAGCCCACGGCATCCCGGAGTCCGCCTCCGTCCGCGCGCGAACGGGCCGAAAGATTGGCGGGGTGGATCGAACGCACGCACATCGCCATCACGCACAATGCGCACGCGTACATCGCGAAAGCCGCCGCCGGCCCCAGCAGCGGATAGACGAACCCGGCGATGCTCGGCCCCACCATGCGTCCGACGTTGTAGACCATCGTGTTCATGGCGACCGCGTTGGACGTCAGCAAAGGATTTCGCAGACTGCTGACTAGCAGGAGCTGCCGCGCCGGCGTCTCGATCGCGCTCGAAATGCCGATCGCCAGCGCCAGCAGAAGAATGAGTTTCACGCCGAGTGCACCGGTTACCCAAAGCACGAGCAGGCTCGACGTGAGCGTCAATGACGTGGCGAGCACGCAGAGTGTGGCGCGGCGCGCGTTCGCGGCGCGGATGCGCGAGCCGGCTACGGGCGCGACGATCAGTTGAGGTCCGTAGAGCAGAAAATTCAGGAGTGCCAACACGGAAGCCTTGCCCGAGAGGTGATAGACGAGCAGGTTCAGCGTGATGTTCTGGGTCCAGCTGCCGAGAACGGAAAACACCTGTCCGCATGCGTAGCGACGCAGCGCGGGCTCCGCGAGCGCCGGGAAGAGCCGGTCGTAAAACGCACTTTGACGTGCTGCCGTATTCATGCGAGCGTCTTCCCACGTGTTTCCGGTGCAAACAGGACGACGACCGCAGCGGCTGCGAAGGCGACAATCGTTGTCGCGAGTCCCTCGACGAAACCACTTGGCGTGGTGGCGAGCGAGCCGATGATGAGCGGCGCGATAAAGCCGCCGAGGCGCCCGCCGTTGTAGGCGAGGCCCATGAGGAAGCCGCGCGAGGCGGTGTCGCCAATCACTTCCGCGAGGAACGGACCGGCGCCCGCGAAGATGCCGTTGACGCCGAACCCTGTGAGAAAGATCGCGCACAGGATCAACGATGGATCCGCCGAGCCGATGTACACGCCGACGGCCGCCGCCCCCACGAGCAGATACGCGATGAACATCGGGCGCCGCCCGAGTTTGTCGACCAGCGCCGAGAAAAGCAGGAAGCCTGCGATGGCGCCGAACTGCAGTGCAAGCACGAATTTCAGGCTGTGCGCGAAGTCAAAGTGCTTGACCGTGACGAGGAAGGTCGGCGTCCAGGTGAACACGCCCCAGTAGAGGTACTGGAGAAAGAAGATGAAGAAGAAAGCTGTGAGCAAGCCACGGACGTTGAGCTGTGCGCGCGGCGCGTTCTGGCTGGCGGCGGCCCGCTGTGCGGATGCCTTGCGCTCGAGCCAGATCGGCGATTCCGGAATTTTGCGCGCAACCCAGAAGAGGATGAAGAACGGCGCGGCGCCGATGAGGAACAGCGTGCGCCAGCCCTGACCGCCCAATCCGCCATTCAGTTCGCTCACGACGCCCGCGATGCTGATCGCGATGATCGCGCCAATGGGAAGACCCATCTGCATGAGCGCGCCGCCCTTGCCGCGCCGGCTCGCGTGCCAGGTTTCCGCCACCAGCGCCGCGCCTGCGGTCCACATGCCGCCCATGCCGAGCGCGCCGCACAGCCGCGCGACGGCGAACCAGTGCTCGTTCGGCACGACTGCGAGCAGGCCCGAAAAGAGGGAATAGATGCCGATGCAGAGCAGCGCGGTGCGCACGCGGCCAATTCGATCCGACACATAGCCAAAGAGGATGCCGCCAATGATCTGACCGGCGGCCGTGATGCTCGTGAACACGCCGAGTTGGGCTTTCGTGAGGCCAAACTGCAAGGCGAGTGTCGGCAGCAGGAGCGAGAGCAGGAAGGAGTCGTAACTCTCGAACGTCCAGCCGAGTCCCGCGAGAGACAGCGCCCGCCACTCAGGCGCAGTCACGGAGCGGATGCCGGCGCGCTTCGTACTCGCGGGCGCCCCGCCGGCGATAGGGGTGTTCACTTTCATTTACTCGTCTCCTGGTACCGTGAGGCCGTATGTCGTTGCAGCGGTGCGGCTGAAAAGCGCCGACCTCTCCGTCATCGATCCGCTGGCGGCGAGTCGCTTGAAGGCGTTCCAAAGGACGGTGTAGCTGAACATGCCCTTGTCGACGGGGAAGTTGCTTTCGAACATGCAGCGCTCGGCGCCAAATAGCTCCACGCAGACGTCGAAGTACGGTTTCCACGCGGCTGCGAGCGTTTCCGAAGCAGGAGGACGCTCGGCCTGTGCGAAGTCGAAGCCGAACACGGGCATTCCGGCGCCGCCGAGCTTGAGCCGTGTATTCGGCAGGTCGGCGAGACGCCGCAGCGATGCCGACCACGCCGCTCTCGTCTGCGTCGTTTGGCCGGCGTGAATACCGACGCCGACCGGGCCGCCGAAGTGGTCGATGACGATGGTGACGTCCGGGACGAGGCGCGCCAGTTCGAACAGCGCGTCGAGCTGGGTGTGATAGACCCAGACGTCGAGCGAGAGTCCGTACCGGCCCAGCGTGCGCACGCCGTCGATGAACGCCGCGTTCTGCATGAGATCGCGCGGCGGCGTCACCGGGCTCGACCGAACCCGTTCGTCCTCGTGCCACGCCAAGGGGTTGCGGATGCCGCGCAATCTGCCCCCGGAGACCTCGAGCATCGCCTCGATGACCGCAGCGACGTCATGCCCCAGCGCAAGATCCGCACCGGCGACAATGGCCTCGCAGCAGCGCATCGCGCCATACGTGCCGCTCGCGAACATCGCGGCGACGCCATTGGCGAACTCGACCTCGCCCACGGGCTTCATGGCATCCGGGCCGTCGGTTCGCAGCATCGAGCGGCACTGCACGAACACCGTCGATACAATGCGATGCCCGGCCGCCATGTCTTGCCGGAACTCGTCGGCGAGATAGCGCCCTGTCTGCCGGTCCCAGAGGTGATGATGCGCATCGACGATGGGAAGCTCCGGCAGCACCGCATCTTCGCGATGCAACGCGAGCCAGGCGTCGCGAACCGGAAGATGCGGGGCGTGGACGATCTGCATGGTGATCCTGCTCAGAACTTCTTGCGCATGCCGACCACGAAGCCGGTCTGGTCGTAATTCGTCGCGACCGTGCCGTAGCCGTTCACGCCGAGCGCAGAGCCGCCCTTGTTGCGCGCGAACGCAGCGGTCGCATAGATATCGGTGCTCTTGGAGAGCAGATAGTCGGCGCTCAGCACGGACATCCACGGATCGGCGCTGCTGCCGTGCACGTCCTGGTAATAGGCGGCCGCCGTCACGAAGAAGGCGGCCGTGAACGAGTAGTTCGCGCCGGCCCACCAGAGATTGGCCGCACCCGACTGCGAGCCGTTGGCGGCGCCGATCGGATTCGCGGGCAGGAAGGCGCGCGACGCCTGCAGGTAGCGGTAGCCCGCGAACGCCTTGAAGTTGCCGACGAGCCAGGTTGCGGCGGCGGTGGCGCGGCGCTCCGTGGCAGTGTTGGTCGCGACCGTGTTGCTGTTGCGCTGCTCGTACGAGAGGCTGGTGGCGAGCGGGCCGCCTGCGTAGGTGAGCGAGCCGCCGAAGTAGCGGCCCGTGAGTTGCGCGCCGGGCACTTCGCTGCCGTAGCCGGTGTCGTAGCGCGTGCTGTACATCGCAGCGACACTCACGGGGCCGAAGGCGCCCACGTACTTCGCGGAATTGTCCACGCGGCCCGCCATGGCGTAGTCGATCGAGAGCGTGGAGTAGCGTGAGGATGCACCCATCGGATCGAACACGACGGCCTGATCGTAGAGCACCGAATTCTGGCGGCCGAAGGTGAGCTGCTGGCCATGCCACGTGAGGCCCACCCATGCCTGGCGGCCGAACAGGCGCGAGGTGGTCGCGGCGTTCGCGCCCAGGCCCTTGGTCGATTGCGCGCTCGTGCCGTCGTTGACGTTGAAGCCGTTTTCGAGCGTGAAGATTGCCTTCATGCCGCCGCCGAGATCTTCCACGCCTTTGAGGCCCCAGCGCGAACCCGAGAGATTGCCCGACACTACGCGCGTGAGCCCGCCGCCGCCCGGCGTGTTGTTGATGTGCTCGATGCCCACATCGACGATGCCATAGAGCGTCACGCTGCTTTGTGCGTGAGCGGCGTGCGGCGCGAGGGCGAGTGCCGCCGCAGCTGCCGCTGCCGTTGCCGTTGCCGTGAGCGCGAGGGCTCGCGGCGAAGTGCGTGTGATGGCATGCGTCGTGCAGGTCTTGTG
The DNA here is from genome assembly GCF_040965695.1 of Paraburkholderia sp. BR10937. Taxonomy (NCBI): domain Bacteria; kingdom Pseudomonadati; phylum Pseudomonadota; class Betaproteobacteria; order Burkholderiales; family Burkholderiaceae; genus Paraburkholderia; species Paraburkholderia sp. BR10937. The sequence goes on along the minus strand of NZ_JBFRCL010000044.1, from coordinate 10,220 downwards.
TTTCTGCATGGTGTCTCCGTTTGTTGGTTTGTTAGCGAGAAGCGAGAGGCGGACAACAAAAAAAGAAAAGCGTGTTCAGGCGGCAGGCTCTTCCCCGACACCCGCGCCGGGGTCGCCGAGCCATGCGATCGTGAGCGCACCGAGCAGCAGCACGGCGGCAACGGCAAGTAGCGGCACGGTGAAGCCGCCGAACCTATCCTTGATGGCGCCGATCATCGACGGCCCGACGAAGCCGCCGAGATTACCGATCGAAACGATCAGCGCGATGCCGCCCGCGGCGGCGCGGCCGGTGAGGAAGCCGGAAGGAATCGCCCAGTAGGTCGCCTGAAACGCCAGGATGCCGCTCACGGTCACGCACAGCGCGACGAGCTTGAAGAGCGGCGTGTCGAGCATCGCGCTGATTGCGAGCGCGGCGGCGGCGACGAAGAGCGCGCCCGCCACGTATGGAATGCGATGTGCGGCGCGGTTTGCGAGGCGCGCCCACCAGAGCATCACGACGGCTCCAAGCGCGTAAGGAATGGCGGCGAGCCAGCCCACCGTTGCGTGGCCGACGCCGAACTGCTTGATGATCTGCGGCATCCACAGGCCCACGCCGATCGAACCGACAATTCCGCAGAAGTTGATGAAAGCGAGAACAAACACGCGCCAGTTCATCATGGCGTCGCGCAGGCTGGAGCCGTGTTTGCCTGCGATACTGCGCTGTTCGAGCGCGAGCCGATGCGCGAGCACGTCCTTTTCCTCGCGGCTCAGCCAGCGGGCCTTTTCGGGGCGGTCTGCGAGGATGAAGAGGCAAGCGACACCGAGCGCAATCGCGGGCAGCCCCTCCATGAGCAGCAACCATTGCCAGCTGCGCAACCCGTGCAGGCCGCCGAGCTGGAGCAGCGCGCCGGATACGGGCGAGCCGATCATGTTCGCAACGGGAATGCCGACGAGAAAGGCCGCTGTGACTTTCGCGCGCCACTTGCCCGGGAACCATTGCGTGAAATACAGGTAAATGCCCGGCGTGAAGCCGGCTTCGGCGATGCCGAGCAGAAAGCGCGCGGCGGCAAAGCTTTTCGGCCCGACAACGAAGGCCGTCGCCATCGAGATCAAGCCCCACGTGATCATGATGCGCGCGATCCAGATACGCGCGCCCACTTTCTGCATGATCAGATTGCTTGGAATCTCGAAGAAAAAATAGCCGATGAAGAAGAGCCCCGCGCCCACGCCGAATTGCTGCGCGGTCAGGCCGAGATCCTTGTTCATCGTGAGCGCCGCGAACCCGACATTGGTGCGGTCCAGATAGCTGATCACATAGCACGCGAAAATGAACGGCAGGATGCGCCGGAACGCGCGCGCAAGCGTGCGCTCGCTTTCAGCGTGCTGCGCAGCCGACATCGACGAAGGTATCGATCCGGCATCTTTATTGTCCGCAAACGAAGGCGCCTCGCGGAGGGATTGGGAGATTTGCATGTGCGCTCCTCTGTTGCTCTTGGCTCGATGCAACTTGCTGTCTCGAAGCCGGCAGGCGTTTGCCCGCGCTGCCGGCAATTTTCTTCAGGTCGCCTGGTTCGGCGTTTTCGGCTGTTTGGGAAGCGGCCCGGCGATGTCCAGCTCGGCCTTCAGCACGGTGCCGGAGACAGATTCGGTCATGAAAAGTGTCTTCATATCCGGGCCGCCGAAGCACAAGTTCGTCAGCGAGGCACCCATAGGGCTGGTCAAGATCAGTTCGGGCTCTGCGAGGTGGTTCAGCACCCACGCGCGACCCAGCCCCGGATTGGCGACGAAGAGCCTTCCCGCGCTGTCGATGGTCAGGCCGTCCGGACCGCTCGGGCCATACGACGTGAAGAACTGGCCGACCTTGCTCACCGCGCCATCGGCCTGAAGCGGCGCACGCCACACGCAGTTGCCGCGCGTCATCGCCACGTAGAGCACCTTTTCGTCGGGCGAAAGCACGAGTCCGTTCGGGCTCGGGCAGTTACCGAGCAGCATGTCCAGCTTGCCCTCGGGCGTGAGCCGGTAGACGCGCCCGGTCGGGTCGTGCAGACCCGTCTGACCCTGGTCCGTGAAATAGAGGTTGCCCTTCGAGTCGAACGTGAGGTCGTTGACGCCGCGAAATCGCTCGGTATTGCGACGCTCGAGATACGGCGTGACCTCGCCGCGTGCGATATCCAGCAGCATCAAGCCGTTGCGGTAATCCGTGATGAGCAGGTGGCCGTCATCGACGAGCTTCATGCCGTTCGGCTCGCCGTCGTATTCGACGACGAGCTCCCACTTGCCATCGGCGGAGATACGGAACACGCGGCCGTGCGGGATGTCGGTCACATAGAGATGGCCGGACGGGTTCCAGACCGGACCTTCAAGGAAGGAGTCGGTCGGCTGCCCGCCGCGATTCGCTCTGGACCAATCCGTTTGCACGCCCGCTTTGCGCAAGTGCTCCGGCATGCGGGTGAACACGTCCGCCTGGCGGACTTCCGGCTGCTTGAGATAGAACATATCGAACCTGCGTTTTCGATCAGGACTGCAAAGCGCTGCGCGCATGCTCGACTACGGCGAGCACATTCGCCGCCGCGCCCTTGCCCATGTTCACGTACGCCGCGTCGCTGACACCGCCGATATGCGGCGACAGAATGACGTTCGCGATGCCCTGGAACACATGGGGCGAGGGCATCGGTTCGACATCGAAACTGTCGAGGCCGGCCGCGAGCAGCTTGCCGCTCGAGAGCGCCTCGGCGAGCGCGGCTTCGTCGATCAAGCCGCCACGCGCCGTGTTGACCAGAATCGCGCCCACCTTGAACTTGCCGAGCGCTTGCGCATTGATCATCTTGCGGTTCTCGTCGGTCAGCGGGCAGTGCAGCGATACGATGTCGGAAGAGGAGAAGAGTTCGTCGAGGCTGACGAGTGCAACGCCGGCGGGCGCTTCCTTCGCATACGGGTCGAACGCGAGTACACGCATGTCGAATGCCGTTGCGGCTGCCGCTACACGCCGCCCGATTGCGCCAAGCCCGACGAGGCCGATGGTGCGACCAGCAAGTTCGAGAGACTTGTGCGTGGACTTGTCCCAATGGCCCGCGCGCATGCGCCCGTCGAGCTGCGGGACCGAGTTCGCGCAGGCGAGAATGAGCGCCCAGGTGTGTTCGGCAACAGCCGCCGCGTTTGCTCCAACGGCGGCGCGCACGGCGATCCCTCGTTCAGCGGCTGCGGTCTGGTCGATGACGTCGATGCCGCTGCCGTGTTTGGAGATGACCCGCAGGTTGCCACCGCAGGCGTCCATGACGCGCGCGTTGATCTTTCCATAGCGGACGATGATGGCAGTGGGCTTGTGCAAGGCACAGAGCGCTACCAGGTCGCCCTCTGTCGGTTGACGGCCCGCGAACACGACCTCGAAGTCGCTCAGCATCTCGAGCGCCTCCACCGCGAGATCGGCGCCGGTGACGATAAGAACCGGCTTTTGCGTCGAAGCGTTCATTAAAGGACCTCGCCTTCGGCCAGCATGCCTGCTGCGCGCAACTCCTTGTCCAGCCAGGCCGGACGCAGCGCCTCGCGCTTGCGGATGGCGGCGATGCGGGCGGCTTCCGCATCGACCTTCTGCTGCGCCAGCACGAGAATGCGCTCGACGTCCTCACGCGGAATCACGACGACGCCATCGGCATCGCCGACGATGAGATCGCCGGGGTTGATCGTGGCGCCGCCCGCGGAAATCTGGAAATTGACGCGACCTGCCACGCTTTTGGTCGGGCCGCACGGGTTGAGGCCAGCGGCGAACACGGGAAAGCCGTTCTTCGCCAGTTCGGCAGAGTCGCGCACCGCGGCGTCGAGGACGAGGCCGCCGAGGCCGCTTTCCTGGGCCTGTGTCGTCATGATTTCGCCGATGAGCGCACACGACAGGTCGCCCTTGCCGTCGACGACAATGACGTCGCCCGGTTTGGCGATGGCGAGCGCGGCATGAATTGCAAGGTTGTCGCCCTGACGAACCTCCACTGTGACCGCGGGGCCCGCGACCTTCATGCCCGCGGCAACGGGTTTGACGCGACCATGCAGGGTGCCGCGGCGGCCCGCAACGTCGGCGAGAATGGCCGCCTGGAACTGCGACGCGGCTTTGACGAGCTCGGGCGAGACGCGCGTGATGTCGCGAACGATCGCGGGCGTGATGCTGGGAGATGCGCTCATGGTAATCAACCTCTTCGATTGCGTTGTACGAAGTACAACCGTGTTGTACAAAGTAAAATCACTATAACGGTGCGTAAGGCGCACCTGCCATCCTCGTTTACCCTCCACCATGTACAACATAGTTGTACATGGTAAAACAACAGAGCAGAATGTTGTACGATGTACAATCGGACAACAGAAATTGGAGAGGGGACGATGGGAAACGACGGGGTGCAGTCGGTCGAAAAGGCGCTTTCGCTACTCGACATCTTCAAGCCGGGTGCCGAGTCGCTGTCGCTCGCGGCGCTGTCGCAAGCGTCGGGCATGCATAAGACGACCGTTTATCGCCTGATGAATTCGCTGGAGCGCATGAACTACGTGATCCGCTCGGACAGCGGCTCGTATTCGCTGGGGCCGCGCGTTCTGTATCTCGGCAAGCTCTACGAGCAGTCGTTCCATCTTTCGTCGGTGGTCGAGCCGGCACTTCATGCGCTCGCGACGTCGACGATGGAGAGTGCGTCGTACTACGTCATCGATCACTCGCAGCGCCTCTGCCTGTTCCGCGCGGAGCCATCCGAAGGTCTGCGCGAAACGCGGCTGCCCGGCACCGTGTTCGCGCTCGACGATACGGCGATCGGTCAGGTCTTGAGATTCTGGGGGCTCGGCGAAGCGATATTCGACACGACGCCTGAGTTGCCGCTTTTCACGTCGGGGGCGCGCGATCTCCATACGGCTGCATTCGCGGCACCCATCTTCGGGTCCGGCGACAAGTTCATGGCTGCGCTCACGCTCTCCGGACCGGCGTCGCGGCTCGACGCCGCGCGTACGTCGGGCGACATCGCGATGGTGATGCTGCGCGCCGCATCGGAACTGTCGAGGAAACTCGGTGCAAGCGTTGGACTGTGCGAGCGGATGTACGGCGGGCTCGCTCCGGGGAGGGAGGTCTCCGCTGCATGAGCGTGGCGTTGTGCAACCGACTGGAGCCTCTGCTGAGGCTCGTGCGTCAAAGTTTTCTCTGGTGAAAATCGTACCCGGCCCAACCAGTGATCATTCGGTGTGAGCGATTCGGATTGGTTTATGGCCGACGGAGCGGTCCTTGTGGATTGTCCATTGGTTTCCCCGTAGCGGACGCTCATGCGTGGTGACCGAATGGCTGCAATTGGCCCAGGAGCCGTCGGTCGCGGGATGACTCGCGAAAGTTAGGTACTCCGGGACCCAGTCCCGAAGCGTCTCAAGGGTGGAACGTGAATGTTGCGAGGTAAGGTCCACCCTCACATCGGCGGCACCACGCCGTCCTTTTCGACCACAACGCGCTGCGCAAGGTAAGTCCCCTGCGACGCAGGCGTTGCGACAATGAACACCTTTTGGCTTTCCTGCGGCAGTGCGTGCAGTTCGTCGAGCGACCAGGTACGCTTGCCGTGCGCGAGTGAGATAGACGATGAAATTGGCGACCAGCAGCCACATCATGGCGAAGTGCCATTGCAGCGCCCCGGCGAGCCAGCCGCCGAGCGTGACCGAAGGTGGAAACTGGATGGCGGGAAAGATCAGCGAGGCGTCGTAAATCTGCCAGCCGCTCATTACCATCAGCACGACCGCGATCGCATTGACCCAGTGCGTAATCCGCACCCATCCGGGTTGAACCACGTTGTGATTCAAGATCACTCAAGGTTAGGTCACGTTCATTTCAGTGCGGCGAAGGCCTTGAAGCAAACGCCGTCAGCGCGCATACGGCGCTAGCAGGATCAACGAATCGTGCTCCGATCGTCAGATTTCCGTAGCGGCAGAAGCGGTAACACGGCTCGGGCAGGCGCGGCGCAATATTCTGCGCGCAGCCTTAAGTCCGCCCCACTCGTCGTCGAGCAGGCGGCCATCGGCGCGTACCGTTTCGTGGGCGATAGTCCGGACGATTGCTGCGCTGACCGCCACCAGCGCTCTCTCTTCTGGCCGGCCTGAACTTTTCCCCCCGCCTTTTCGTTCTTGCCTGATTGTCCCGGGCTCACCCCTTGCCGCCGATAAAAGCCGGCAGGGCGACGGCCGTTGGCCATCCATCACCAGGGACATTCCTGGTGCGGCTTTTTGGGATCCAGCTTGACCTCGCGTATTCCTGTGTGTGAATATTCATTCACAGCAGTGAATTTTAGTGCGTGCGCTCACGTTGAGCCAGAACGCCCGACAGCACCGTTCTCCACTGTCAGACACCGGCTGGCAATTCACAATCGGCATCAATCAGTCAGTAGTACAGATCGAAATGAACACTCCTTCATCTCCAGCAGCTGGATCCCTGCACGGCCTGCGCGTCGTGGACCTGTCCCGTGTTCTCGGCGGACCCTACTGCACGCAGATTCTCGCCGACCACGGTGCGGAAGTGATCAAGATCGAGCCACCTGGCGGCGACGAAACGCGCGGCTGGGGGCCGCCGTTCGATGGCGAGACCGCTTCGTACTTTCAGGGCGTCAACCGCAACAAGCTGGGCGTCGTGCTGGATCTCACCCAGCCGGCAGAGCGCGAACGGCTGCTCGCGCTGCTCGAAACGGCCGACGTCCTCGTCGAGAACTTCAAGATCGGCACGCTCGAGCGATGGGGGCTCGGTTACGAGACCGTGCTCGCCGCACGCTTTCCCCGGCTCGTGCATTGCCGCGTGTCCGGCTTCGGCGCGGACGGTCCGCTCGGCGCCTTGCCCGGCTACGACGCGGCGATTCAGGCGATGACCGGGCTCATGAGCGTCAATGGCGAGGCAGGCGGTGCGCCGCTGCGCGTCGGCGTACCGATCGTCGATCTCGTGACGGGACTCAATGCGGCCCTCGGCGTCCTGATGGCGTTGCGCGAGCGCGAGGTAAGCGGGCGCGGCCAGTTCGTCGAATCGACACTGTTCGATTGTGCGCTCTCGATCCTCCACCCGCACACGCCCAACTACTTCTATTCGGGCAAGGAGCCGGCGCGCACCGGCAACGCCCATCCGAACATTACGCCTTACGACATGTTCCACACCGGCAGCGGCGACATCTTCCTCGCGGTCGGCAACAGCACACAGTTCGCGGCGCTTTGCCGCCTGATCGACGTCGCGCACCTCGCCGACGATCCACGCTTTGCCGACAATCGCTCGCGCAGCCAGCACCGGAACGAACTGCGAGCGGAACTCGAACAACGTTTCGCCGGCTGGGATGGCCCGCAGCTCGCCGATCTGCTCGTGCGCAACGGCGTGCCCTGTGCACCGGTGCTCGGCCTCGGGGCGGCGCTCGCGCATCCGCACGTCGACCACCGCGCAATGAAGGTCGAGATGGGGACCTACCGCGGCATCGCCTCGCCGATCAAGCTGGGCCGCACGCCGGCCACGTACCGGAGCGCGCCGCCGGCACTCGACGAACATGCGGCGCAGGTCTTCGGCGAACGAACACGCGATACCTGGCCCGCGCATCGACAGGCAGCCGGACATAACCACAACGGCGGCGCACGCAACGCCGCGCAGGAGACAGCAATGGCATCCACCCACGAGGCAAGCAGTCGTACGCACAGGGAGACCGGTTCATGCTCGCGCTAACCGGAACGCTCGCGATCATCGCCCTGTTCACGCTGATCATCACGAAGCGGCTCTCGCCGCTCGTCGCGCTGATCGCCGTGCCCATCGTCGCCGCGCTCGCCGCGGGATTCGGGCTCTCCACTGCGAAATTCATCGTTCACGGGGTGCAGAACATCGGTCCGGTTGCGGGGATGTTCGTCTTTGCGATTCTTTTCTTCGGCATCCTGACGGATGCGGGCATGCTCGATCCGATCATTAACGGCGTGCTGCGCGTGGTGGGCTGCCATCCTCCGCGCATTGTCATGGGCTCCGCACTGCTTGCGCTGCTTATCCACCTCGATGGGTCGGGCGCCGTCACGTTCCTCGTCACGCTGCCCGCGATGATGCCGCTCTATACCCGCCTCGGTCTCGACCGCCGGATTCTCGCGTGCGTCGCCTCGATGGCCGCGGGCGTCAACTTCCTTCCCTGGGTCGGGCCCATGCTGCGCGCTTCCGCGGCCCTGCATATTCCGGGCACCGTGATCTTCTTTCCGATGATTCCCGTGCAGATCGTCGGCCTGGTTTTCGTGTTCGGCACGGCGTACGTGCTCGGCAAGCGCGAGGAGAAGCGCCTTGGCCTCACACGCGAACATGCCGCCGGCATTGCCGCCACCCCGCGCGTGCTCACGCCGGAGGAACTCGCGTTGCGCCGGCCCGAGCGTTTCTGGATCAATCTCGTGCTCACGCTGGTCGTGCTCGTGACGCTCGTGTCGGGCGTCGTCGATCCCATGGTCATGTTCATGATCGGCACAGTGCTGGCGCTAGTCATCAACTATCCCAACGTGAACCAGCAGCGCGAACGCGTCGACGCGCATGCGAAGGCGGCCCTGATGATGGCGAGCGTGCTGCTTGCGGCGGGGGCGTTCACGGGCATCATGACCGGCACCGGCATGCTCAATGCCATGGCCGAAGTCGTCGTGCAGCATGTGCCCGCCGATCACGCGCGCCATATGCCGTTCGTGCTGGGGCTCGTTTCGATGCCGCTCAGCCTGCTGTTCGATCCCGATTCGTTTTATTTCGGCATCCTGCCTGTTTTGGCGAAGAGCGGGGAAATACTGGGCGTGCCATCCGTGCAGATGGCGCAGGCGGCGCTTCTCGGTCAGATGACCACGGGCTTTCCCGTCAGCCCGCTCACACCGGCCACCTTCCTGATCGTTGGCCTGACGGGCGTGGAACTCGCCGAGCATCAGAAGTTCACGATTCCATTCCTGTTCGCCGCTACGGTGCTGATGGTGTTCACCGCGGTGCTGGCGGGCGTGTTCCCGCTGTAACACCGTTTTCGTTTATGCCTCGAGAGGAAGTCCGCATGAATTTCAACCTCAATGAAGACCAGCAGTCGATCGTCGCTGCAATCGAAAAGATCTGCGAGCGCTTCGACGACAGCTACTGGCTCGAACGCGACCGCGAAGGCGGCTTCCCGCACGACTTTCACCGCGCACTCGCCGATGCCGGCTGGCTTGGCATTGCGATGTCGCCAGAGTTCGGCGGCTCGGGACTCGGCATGACCGAGGCGGCGCTGATGATGCGCACCATCAGCGCATCCGGCGCGGGCCTTTCGGGCGCGTCGGCCGTGCATATGAACATCTTCGGGCTCAATCCGGTGCAGGTGTTCGGCAGCGAAGCGCAGAAGCAGCGGTTTCTTCCGCCGCTCATCGAGGGCCGCGACAAAGCGTGTTTCGCTGTAACCGAACCCGACGCCGGCCTCGACACGACGCACCTGAAAACCCAGGCCGTGCGCGATGGCGATCACTACGTGCTCACCGGCCGCAAGATCTGGATCTCCACAGCGCAGGTCGCGAACAAGATGCTCATCATCGCGCGCACGACGCCGCTGGACCAGGTGGCCAAGCCGACCGATGGTCTGAGCCTTTTCTATACCGATCTCGACCGCACACGCGTCGAAGTCCGCGAGATCGAGAAGATGGGCCGCAAGGCCGTCGATTCGAACATGCTCTTCATCGATGGCCTGCGTGTGCCGGTGGACGACCGCATCGGGGAGGAGGGCAAGGGCTTCCACTATCTGCTGCATGGCCTGAATCCGGAGCGCATCCTGATCGCCTCGGAAGCGGTCGGGCTCGGCCAGGCGGCGCTGCGCCACGCAACGCAGTATGCGAAAGACCGCGTCGTGTTCGGACGTCCCATCGGGCAGAACCAGGCGATCCAGCATCCGCTCGCGCAGGCGTGGATGGCGCTCGAGGCGGCGAACCTGATGGTGATGAAGGCCGCCACGCTGTACGACGCGGGTGAGCCGTGCGGCGCCGAAGCCAACGCCGGAAAATACCTCGCCGCCGAAGCCGCGTTCCAGGCGTGCCAGACGGCCATTGCCACGCTGGGCGGCATGGGTTACGCGAAGGAATACCACGTCGAACGCTATTTGCGGGAGTGTATGATTCCAAGGCTCGCGCCCGTCAGCCCGCAAATGATCATGTGCTTCATCGCGGAGAAGGTGCTCGGGTTGCCGAAGTCTTACTGAACCGTGCAAGGGGTATCGCGCCGCCTTGCGATCGAATGCCCGACCCAAGCCCGACCCACGCCC
>NZ_JBFRCL010000043.1:0-71329 GCF_040965695.1 Paraburkholderia sp. BR10937 | reverse complement strand
CCGTCATGCCTGATGACCATAGCGAGCTGGTCCCACCCCTTCCCATCCCGAACAGGACCGTGAAACAGCTCCACGCCGATGATAGTGCGGATTGCCCGTGTGAAAGTAGGTAATCGTCAGGCTCCTCTACAAGCGAGACCCCGGCCCTAAAAAGCCGGGGTTTTTGCTTTTCCGCTCTCCCTATAAGTGAGAGCGTTGTGGGATCGACGCCGAACAAAGTGCTTGACACGATTCGGATGTTCCCCCATAATCATCAGTTCTCTGCGGAGGGGTGCCCGAGTGGCTAAAGGGGGCAGACTGTAAATCTGTTGGCTTACGCCTACGTTGGTTCGAATCCAACCTCCTCCACCAGAATTCAGCTGTAGCAGTGATGGGCCGGTAAAGAAAGCGCTAGCAGTTGCGCGATCAAGAGGCCGGCGAACCTCGCGGGTGTAGCTCAATGGTAGAGCAGAAGCCTTCCAAGCTTACGACGAGGGTTCGATTCCCTTCACCCGCTCCAGCGAAGCATTAAGCGGTTCAGAGCAGTTTTCGCCCATGTGGCTCAGTGGTAGAGCACTCCCTTGGTAAGGGAGAGGTCGGCAGTTCGATCCTGCCCATGGGCACCAGCCGGTATCTAGCGGGCCTCAGAAGCCTCGCATCGAGCAGGCAGCAGCAAGCCAGTGATTGTTTGCGCGCCCCGCGCAACGTACGGAAAAATCCTCTTAGGAGTCGAAAATGGCCAAGGGTAAGTTTGAGCGGACCAAGCCGCACGTGAACGTGGGCACGATCGGTCACGTTGACCACGGCAAGACCACGCTGACGGCAGCGATCACGACGGTTCTGACCGCGAAGTTCGGCGGCGAAGCGAAGGCGTACGACCAGATCGACGCAGCGCCGGAAGAAAAGGCACGTGGTATTACCATCAACACCGCGCACGTCGAGTACGAAACGGCTAACCGCCACTACGCACACGTCGACTGCCCGGGCCACGCTGACTACGTGAAGAACATGATCACGGGCGCGGCGCAGATGGACGGCGCGATCCTGGTGTGCTCGGCCGCTGACGGCCCGATGCCGCAAACGCGTGAGCACATCCTGCTCGCCCGTCAGGTCGGCGTGCCTTACATCATCGTGTTCCTGAACAAGTGCGACATGGTCGACGACGCCGAGCTGCTCGAGCTGGTCGAAATGGAAGTGCGCGAGCTCCTGTCGAAGTACGACTTCCCGGGCGACGACACGCCGATCATCAAGGGTTCGGCCAAGCTGGCGCTGGAAGGCGACAAGGGCGAACTGGGTGAAGTGGCGATCATGAACCTGGCCGACGCACTGGACACGTACATCCCGACGCCGGAGCGCGCAGTTGACGGCGCGTTCCTGATGCCGGTGGAAGACGTGTTCTCGATCTCGGGTCGCGGCACGGTGGTGACGGGTCGCGTCGAGCGCGGCATCGTCAAGGTCGGCGAGGAAATCGAAATCGTCGGTATCAAGCCGACGGTGAAGACGACCTGCACGGGCGTGGAAATGTTCCGCAAGCTGCTCGACCAGGGTCAGGCAGGCGACAACGTGGGTATCCTGCTGCGCGGCACGAAGCGTGAAGACGTGGAGCGTGGCCAGGTGCTGGCCAAGCCGGGTTCGATCACGCCGCACACGCACTTCACGGCTGAAGTGTACGTGCTGAGCAAGGACGAAGGCGGCCGTCACACGCCGTTCTTCAACAACTACCGTCCGCAGTTCTACTTCCGTACGACGGACGTGACGGGCTCGATCGAGCTGCCGAAGGACAAGGAAATGGTCATGCCGGGCGACAACGTGTCGATCACGGTGAAGCTGATCGCTCCGATCGCGATGGAAGAAGGTCTGCGCTTCGCAATCCGCGAAGGTGGCCGTACCGTCGGCGCCGGCGTGGTTGCAAAGATCATCGAGTAAGTTTTTGCCAGTCTCGTTGATCGACTAAGTGGTTTCGGGGTTGGCGATGCCGCCAACCCCAAAATGGTTTAGGGGTATAGCTCAACTGGCAGAGCGTCGGTCTCCAAAACCGAAGGTTGGGGGTTCGATTCCCTCTGCCCCTGCCAACTTCTCGCGCTTCGGCGCGTTGTTCTTTAAGGTGTTATGGCGAATCCTTCCGTCGAAACTGTTAATACTTCCAGCGACAAGCTGATGCTTGCGGCGGGCGTATTGTTGGTTGTGGCCGGGTTCGTAGGGTTCTACTGGCTCGGTAGCCAGGAGTGGTATGTCCGCGGTGCAGCGCTCGCAGTGGGCGTGATCGCGGGGGTGGTAGTCGGTCTTCTCTCGGCGCCCGGCAAGAGCTTCATCGCGTTTGCCAAGGACTCGTACAAGGAAGTTCGCAAGGTCGTCTGGCCGACTCGCAAAGAGGCCACGCAAACGACCCTGGTGGTCTTCGGCTTTGTGCTGGCAATGGCCATCATTCTGTGGGTTTGCGACAAATCCATCGAGTGGGTGATTTTCTCGGCGATTCTGGGTTGGAAATGATATGAGCGATACACCGGCATCCCCGAGCGGAAAACGTTGGTATGTGGTGCACGCCTACTCCGGCATGGAGAAGAGCGTGCAACGTGCGCTTCAGGAGCGCATCGAACGTGCTGGCATGCAGGACAAGTTTGGCCAGATCCTCGTGCCGACTGAAGAAGTGGTCGAGGTGAAGGGTGGTCACAAATCGGTGACCGAACGTCGTTTCTTCCCGGGCTATGTCCTGGTCGAGATGGAAATGACGGACGAAACGTGGCACCTCGTGAAGAACACGGCAAAGGTGACCGGTTTCGTCGGCGGAGCGCGTAATCGCCCGAGCCCGATTTCGCCGCGCGAAGTCGAAAAGATCATGTCGCAGATGCAGGAAGGCGTTGAGAAGCCGCGCCCCAAGACCCTGTTCGAAGTCGGCGAGATGGTCCGTGTGAAGGAAGGTCCGTTCACGGACTTCAACGGCAGCGTCGAAGAAGTCAACTACGAAAAGTCGCGCGTCCGGGTCTCCGTCACCATTTTCGGTCGCGCTACACCGGTCGAACTCGAATTCGGCCAGGTCGAAAAGCTGTAAATCGAATACTACGGATCGCGCCTCGGGTGCGATCCGTTTTTCCGCGCTTACGGTCCGCGTTATGGCCGTAGAGGAGCGCCAGTAGTCCGGTCGGCTGTAGATGTCGCCAAAGCAGTTGGCACAGCGAAGATTGTGGCGAACGCGCGCTACCACTCACCAGAACGCTCACGCGTTCCAAAGAGGTTTTCAACATGGCAAAGAAAATCATCGGCTTTATCAAGCTGCAGATTCCTGCAGGTAAAGCCAATCCGTCGCCGCCGGTCGGCCCGGCACTGGGTCAGCGCGGCCTGAACATCATGGAGTTCTGCAAGGCGTTCAACGCGCAGACTCAAGCCATGGAACCGGGTCTGCCGGTTCCGGTCGTGATCACGGCTTTCGCGGACAAGAGCTTCACGTTCATCCTGAAGACGCCGCCGGCTACGGTTCTGATCAAGAAGGCAGCGAAGGTCGACAAGGGTTCGGCCAAGCCGCACACCGACAAGGTCGCTACGATCACCCGCGCGCAAGCCGAGGAAATCGCCAAGACCAAGATGCCGGACCTCACGGCAGCCGATATGGATGCAGCGGTTCGCACGATCGCTGGTAGCGCCCGCTCGATGGGCATCGTCGTGGAGGGCGTGTAAATGGCTAAGGTTTCCAAGCGTCAAAAGGCACTGGCTGCCAAGATCGACCGCCAAAAGCAGTACCCGATCGGCGACGCACTGTCGCTCGTGAAGGAATGCGCCACGGCGAAGTTCGACGAGTCGATCGACGTTGCAGTGCAGCTCGGCATCGATGCGAAGAAGTCGGACCAGGTCGTTCGCGGTTCGGTCGTTCTGCCCGCTGGTACCGGCAAGTCGGTCCGCGTTGCAGTGTTCGCGCAAGGTGAAAAGGCTGAGCAGGCTAAGGCAGCAGGCGCAGAGATCGTCGGTATGGAAGACCTCGCCGAGCAGATCAAGGGCGGCAACCTGAACTTCGACATCGTGATCGCTTCGCCGGACACGATGCGCGTCGTCGGTACGCTCGGTCAGATCCTCGGCCCGCGCGGCCTCATGCCGAACCCGAAGGTCGGCACCGTGACGCCGGACGTGGCGACCGCGGTCAAGAACGCGAAGGCTGGTCAGGTGCAATTCCGTGTCGACAAGGCCGGTATCATCCACGCCACGATCGGCCGTGCATCGTTCGAGCCGACCGCGCTGCGCACCAACCTGGACGCGCTCCTCGACGCGCTGACCAAGGCGAAGCCGGCAACGAGCAAGGGCGTGTACCTGCGCAAGATCGCTGTCTCGAGCACGATGGGCGTTGGCGTTCGCGTCGACCAGACGTCGCTCGCAGCGTAATAGTTTTGCCGCGCTGAGGCCCGAGAGGGTGGCAGCGCGGATTTAAAGGGCTTTGGGCGGTTGTGCAGCGGCAGCAAGCGCGGTGCAACCGGTTGTCAAAGACCGTTGGCGGAAGTGCAGCAGTTGGGTGCTTCCTTAATGCAAAGCCAACGCAGATGGCGAACCCGAAAAGGTTTTGAAGTGCTGATGTGAGCGGATGCAGGCAGTAACGCCTGACGATGCAAACTGATTTACTCCGGACTGGTCGGTCGCCGTTGTTGAACGCGGCACATGTAGCGAAAGCAAAGTGTGTCGAATCTGGAGGTTAACCGTGCCACTGAACAAAGAAGGTAAGCAGGCCGTCGTGGCTGAAGTTTCCGCGCAAGTCGCGAAGGCTCAGACCATGGTGCTGGCCGAGTATCGTGGAATCGCGGTTGGCGATCTGACCAAGCTGCGCGCGAAAGCGCGTGAGCAGCAGGTGTACCTCCGCGTGTTGAAGAACACGCTGGCGCGTCGCGCTGTCGAAGGTACCCCGTTTGCTCCGCTGGCAGAGCAGATGACTGGCCCCCTGATCTACGGCATCTCGGAAGATGCAATTGCTGCTGCGAAGGTCGTCAATGACTTCGCGAAGAGCAATGACAAGTTGGTCATCAAGGCTGGTTCCTACGAAGGCAAGGTGATGGACGTGGCAGGCGTGCAAGCGCTGGCCAACATCCCGAGCCGCGAAGAACTGCTCTCGAAGCTGCTGTTCGTTATGCAAGCTCCCGTTTCCGGCTTCGCGCGTGCTCTGGCCGCGCTGGCGGAGAAGAAGCAAGCAGAAGCTGCCTGATTTCAGGCAGACGAACGAGCAAGAGCGGGCGAGAAAGATCGCTAGCTGTTTCCGAATTCAAATCTGGAGTAATTTCAAATGGCAATCGCAAAAGAAGACATCCTCGAAGCCGTTGGCTCGATGTCGGTTCTTGAACTGAACGAACTGGTCAAGGCGTTCGAAGAGAAGTTTGGCGTGTCGGCAGCTGCTGTGGCAGTCGCTGGCCCGGCAGGCGGCGGCGCTGCTGCTGCTGCTGAAGAGCAGACCGAGTTCACGGTCAACCTGCTCGAAGCCGGCGCAAACAAGGTTTCGGTCATTAAGGCCGTTCGCGAACTGACGGGTCTCGGCCTGAAGGAAGCGAAGGACCTGGTCGACGGCGCACCGAAGCCCGTGAAGGAAGCGGTGCCCAAGGCTGCTGCTGAAGAAGCGAAGAAGAAGCTGGAAGAAGCCGGCGCGAAGGCTGAAATCAAGTAAGTTTCAGCGCGCTGTGCGAAGGCTGGCGGTTTTTACACCGCCGGCCTTTTTGTGCTTTGTGGGTTCTGCGTTTTTGTGTTCGATTTTTTAGAAGTCGGAGGCGGGATGCGGGACCCAGAAGCCAAAGAAAAACGTCTTTCGCCGGGTGAGCGCCTCAAGGGCATCATCAGTGCGCACGACGCTTCTCTTTGTCTTCTGAAGCGACTGCAGAAGGCAAGTTTGGTCGGGCAGCGGGCACGTTATGACAAGCCGAAATCCGTTGCCGTCAGCCAGCGGTTGGTAGAGGCCAACCACCAAGCTTCCAGGGCTCGCGAAGCCATCGGGTCTCAGTCGGTGAACACTCGGGTCGTCCTACCCGCCGTGATTCGGAGATCGTATGCACTATTCCTTCACCGAGAAGAAGCGTATTCGCAAGAGTTTCGCGAAACGCCCCATCGTTCACCAGGTTCCTTTCCTGCTGGCTACCCAGCTTGAATCATTCAGCACATTCCTGCAAGCAGAAACGGCGACCGCACAACGCAAACCGGAAGGTCTGCAGGCAGCGTTTTCGTCCGTTTTTCCTATTGTTTCCCATAACGGCTTTGCTCGTCTAGAGTTCGTCAGCTACATGCTGTCGTCGCCGGCATTCAACATCAAGGAATGCCAGCAACGCGGCTTGACGTACTGCTCGGCGCTGCGCGCCAAGGTCCGTCTCGTCCTGCTCGACAAGGAATCGCCGAGCAAGCCGGTCGTCAAGGAAGTGAAGGAACAGGAAGTGTACATGGGCGAAATTCCGCTCATGACGCCGACCGGTTCGTTCGTCATCAACGGCACCGAGCGTGTCATCGTCTCGCAGCTGCACCGCTCGCCTGGCGTGTTCTTCGAACACGACAAGGGCAAGACGCACAGCTCGGGCAAGCTGCTCTTCTCGGCCCGTATCATTCCTTACCGCGGTTCGTGGCTCGACTTCGAGTTCGACCCGAAGGACGTGCTGTACTTCCGCGTCGACCGTCGCCGCAAGATGCCGGTCACGATCCTGCTGAAGGCCATCGGCCTCACGCCGGAACAGATCCTCGCGAACTTCTTCGTGTTCGACAACTTCACGCTGATGCCGGAAGGCGCGCAGATGGAGTTCGTGCCGGAGCGTCTGCGCGGTGAAGTCGCGCGCTTCGACATCAGCGATCGCGAAGGCAAGGTCATTGTCCAGAAGGACAAGCGCATCAACGCGAAGCACATTCGCGACCTCGAAAGCGCGAAGACGACGTACATTTCGGTCCCCGAAGATTATCTGCTCGGCCGCGTTCTCGCGAAGAACGTCGTCGACGGCGACACGGGCGAAGTGATCGCGAACGCGAACGACGAGATCACCGAAAGCGTGCTCGAGAAGCTGCGCGAAGCGAAGATCAAGGACATCCAGACGCTCTACACGAACGATCTGGACCAGGGTCCGTACATCTCGTCGACGCTGCGTATCGACGAAACCGCCGACAAGATGGCCGCGCGCATCGCGATCTACCGCATGATGCGCCCGGGCGAACCGCCGACCGAAGAAGCGGTCGAGGCGCTGTTCAACCGCCTGTTCTACAGCGAAGAAGCGTACGACCTCTCGAAGGTGGGTCGTATGAAGTTCAATCGCCGCGTCGGCCGTGACGAAATCGTCGGCCCGATGACGCTGCAGGACGACGACATCCTCGCGACCATCAAGATCCTCGTCGAGCTGCGTAACGGCAAGGGCGAAGTGGACGACATCGACCACCTCGGCAACCGTCGCGTGCGTTGTGTGGGCGAACTCGCAGAAAACCAGTTCCGCGCAGGTCTCGTGCGTGTCGAACGTGCAGTGAAGGAACGCCTCGGCCAGGCCGAAAGCGAAAACCTGATGCCGCACGACCTGATCAACTCGAAGCCGATTTCGTCGGCGATTCGCGAGTTCTTCGGTTCGTCGCAGCTCTCGCAGTTCATGGACCAGACCAACCCGCTCTCGGAAATCACGCACAAGCGTCGTGTTTCCGCACTGGGCCCGGGCGGTCTGACGCGTGAGCGCGCAGGCTTCGAAGTCCGCGACGTGCACCCGACCCACTACGGCCGCGTGTGTCCGATTGAGACGCCGGAAGGTCCGAACATCGGTCTGATCAACTCGCTCGCACTGTACGCGCACCTGAACGAATACGGCTTCCTCGAAACGCCGTATCGCAAGGTTGCAGACGGCAAGGTGACCGACCAGATCGACTACCTGTCGGCGATCGAAGAAGGCCGTTACGTGATCGCTCAGGCGAACGCGGCAGTGGCTGAAGACGGCACGCTGACCGACGAACTGGTTTCGTCGCGTGAAGCGGGCGAAACGCTGATGGTCACGCCGGACCGCATCCAGTACATGGACGTGGCGCCGTCGCAGATCGTCTCGGTTGCAGCCTCGCTGATTCCGTTCCTCGAGCACGACGACGCAAACCGTGCACTGATGGGTTCGAACATGCAGCGTCAGGCCGTGCCTTGCCTGCGTCCGGAAAAGCCGGTCGTCGGTACGGGTATCGAGCGCACGGTTGCGGTCGACTCGGGTACGACGGTTCAGGCGCTGCGTGGCGGCGTGGTCGACTACGTCGACGCAGGCCGTATCGTGATTCGTGTGAACGACGACGAAGCGGTTGCTGGTGAAGTGGGTGTGGATATCTACAACCTCATCAAGTACACGCGTTCGAACCAGAACACGAACATCAACCAGCGTCCGATCGTGAAGATGGGCGACAAGGTTGCGCGCGGCGACGTGCTGGCTGACGGCGCATCGACCGATCTGGGCGAGCTCGCGCTCGGCCAGAACATGCTGATCGCGTTCATGCCGTGGAACGGCTACAACTTCGAGGACTCGATCCTGATCTCGGAGAAGGTCGTTGCGGACGATCGTTACACGTCGATCCACATCGAAGAACTGAATGTCGTTGCTCGCGACACGAAGCTCGGGCCGGAAGAAATCACGCGCGACATTTCGAACCTCGCGGAAGTGCAGCTTGGCCGTCTCGACGAGTCGGGCATCGTGTACATCGGCGCGGAAGTCGAAGCGGGCGACGTGCTCGTGGGCAAGGTCACGCCGAAGGGCGAAACCCAGCTCACGCCGGAAGAAAAGCTGCTGCGCGCAATCTTCGGCGAGAAGGCTTCGGACGTGAAGGATACGTCGCTGCGCGTGCCCTCGGGCATGAGCGGCACGGTCATCGACGTGCAGGTGTTCACGCGTGAAGGCATCCAGCGCGACAAGCGCGCCCAACAGATCATCGACGATGAACTGAAGCGCTATCGCCTCGACCTGAACGACCAGCTGCGCATCGTGGAAGGCGACGCGTTCCAGCGTCTCGCCCGCATGCTCGAAGGCAAGGTCGCGAACGGCGGTCCGAAGAAGCTCGCGAAGGGCACGAAGATCGAGCGCGCATACCTCGAAGATCTGGATCACTACCACTGGTTCGACATCCGCCTCGCGGACGAAGAAGCAGCGGCGCAGCTCGAAGCGATCAAGAACTCGATCGAAGAGAAGCGTCACCAGTTCGATCTGGCCTTCGAAGAGAAGCGCAAGAAGCTCACGCAAGGCGACGAACTGCCGCCGGGCGTGCTGAAGATGGTCAAGGTGTACCTCGCGGTGAAGCGCCGTCTGCAGCCTGGCGACAAGATGGCAGGCCGTCACGGTAACAAGGGTGTGGTGTCGAAGATCGTTCCGATCGAAGACATGCCGTACATGGCCGATGGCCGTCCGGCAGACGTCGTGCTGAACCCGCTCGGCGTGCCGTCACGGATGAACGTGGGTCAGGTTCTCGAAGTGCACCTCGGTTGGGCCGCGAAGGGTCTGGGCTGGCGTATCGGCGAAATGCTTGCGCGTCAGACGAAGGTTGCAGAGCTGCGTGAGTTCCTCACGAAGATCTACAACGAATCGGGCCACAAGGAAGACCTCGACAGCTTCAGCGACGACGAGATCCTCGAACTCGCGAAGAACCTGCGCGAAGGCGTGCCGTTCGCAACGCCGGTGTTCGACGGTGCGACCGAAGAGGAAATGGGCAAGATGCTCGATCTGGCATTCCCGGACGACGTCGCCCAGAACCTCGGCATGACGCCCTCGAAGAACCAGGTGCGTCTGTACGACGGCCGCACGGGCGAGATGTTCGAGCGTACGGTCACCGTGGGCTACATGCACTACCTGAAGCTGCACCACCTTGTCGACGACAAGATGCACGCGCGTTCGACGGGTCCGTACTCGCTCGTCACGCAGCAGCCGCTGGGTGGTAAGGCGCAATTCGGTGGTCAGCGCTTCGGTGAAATGGAAGTGTGGGCGCTCGAAGCGTATGGCGCTTCGTATGTGCTGCAGGAAATGTTGACGGTGAAGTCCGATGACGTGACGGGCCGGACGAAGGTGTACGAAAACCTCGTCAAGGGCGACCACGTGATCGACGCGGGCATGCCGGAATCCTTCAATGTGCTGGTGAAGGAAATCCGCTCGCTCGGCATCGACATCGACCTCGACCGCAACTAATCGGACTACGGAGAGAAGGCAATGAAAGCTCTGCTCGATCTATTCAAGCAAGTCCAACAAGAAGAAGTTTTTGACGCGATCAAGATCGGTCTGGCCTCGCCGGACAAGATCCGCTCGTGGTCGTTCGGCGAAGTGAAGAAGCCGGAGACCATCAACTACCGTACCTTCAAGCCGGAACGGGATGGTCTGTTCTGCGCGAAGATCTTCGGGCCGATCAAGGACTACGAGTGCCTGTGCGGCAAGTACAAGCGCCTGAAGCACCGTGGCGTGATCTGCGAGAAGTGCGGCGTTGAAGTCACGCTCGCCAAGGTGCGTCGCGAACGCATGGGCCACATCGAGCTGGCCTCGCCGGTCGCGCACATCTGGTTCCTGAAGTCGCTGCCGTCGCGTCTGGGCATGGTGCTCGACATGACGCTGCGCGACATCGAGCGCGTGCTGTACTTCGAGGCATACGTGGTGATCGAACCGGGCATGACGCCGCTGAAGGCGCGGCAGATCATGACCGAAGAGGATTACTACAATAAGGTCGAGGAATACGGCGACGAATTCCGTGCCGAAATGGGCGCGGAAGGCGTGCGCGAGCTGCTGCGCGCGATCAACATCGACGAACAGGTCGAGACGCTGCGCACCGAGCTGAAGAACACCGGCTCGGAAGCGAAGATCAAGAAGTACGCGAAGCGCCTGAAGGTGCTCGAGGCCTTCCAGCGTTCGGGCATCAAGCCCGAATGGATGGTGCTCGAAGTGCTGCCGGTGCTGCCGCCCGAACTGCGTCCGCTGGTGCCGCTGGACGGTGGCCGTTTCGCGACTTCGGACCTGAACGATCTGTATCGCCGCGTCATCAACCGTAACAACCGTCTGAAGCGTCTGCTCGAGCTCAAGGCGCCGGAGATCATCGTCCGCAACGAAAAGCGGATGCTCCAGGAAGCCGTGGACTCGCTGCTCGACAACGGTCGTCGCGGCAAGGCGATGACGGGCGCGAACAAGCGTCCGCTGAAGTCGCTCGCCGATATGATCAAGGGTAAGGGCGGCCGCTTCCGTCAGAACCTGCTAGGCAAGCGCGTGGACTACTCGGGCCGTTCGGTCATCGTGGTGGGTCCGACGCTCAAGCTGCACCAGTGCGGTCTGCCGAAGCTGATGGCGCTCGAGCTGTTCAAGCCGTTCATCTTCAACAAGCTGGAAACGATGGGCGTTGCCACGACCATCAAGGCTGCGAAGAAGGAAGTCGAGAACCAGACGCCGGTGGTGTGGGACATCCTCGAAGAGGTGATCCGCGAGCACCCGGTCATGCTCAACCGTGCGCCGACGCTGCACCGTCTCGGCATCCAGGCTTTCGAGCCGGTGCTGATCGAAGGTAAGGCAATCCAGCTGCACCCGCTCGTTTGCGCGGCGTTCAACGCCGACTTCGACGGTGACCAGATGGCTGTTCACGTTCCGCTGTCGCTCGAAGCGCAGATGGAAGCGCGTACGCTCATGCTCGCGTCGAACAACGTCCTGTTCCCGGCCAACGGCGATCCGTCGATCGTGCCGTCGCAGGATATCGTGCTGGGCCTGTACTACGCCACGCGTGAAGCGATCAACGGCAAGGGCGAAGGCATGACGTTCACGGGCGTGTCGGAAGTGCTGCGCGCGTACGAGAACAAGGAAGTCGAGCTGGCCTCGCGCGTGAACGTGCGTATTACCGAGATGGTCCACAACGAGGACAAGTCGGAAGGCGCACCGGCATTCGTGCCGAAGATCTCGCTGTACGCGACCACGGTCGGCCGTTCGATCCTGTCGGAAATTCTGCCGCCGGGTCTGCCGTTCTCGGTGCTGAACAAGCCGCTGAAGAAGAAGGAAATTTCGCGCTTGATCAACACGGCATTCCGCAAGTGCGGTCTGCGCGAAACGGTGATCTTCGCTGACCAGCTGATGCAGTCGGGCTTCCGCCTGGCAACGCGCGCCGGTATTTCGATCTGCGTGGACGACATGCTCGTGCCGCCGCAGAAGGAAACCATCGTCGGCGAAGCGGCGAAGAAGGTGAAGGAGTACGACCGTCAGTACATGTCGGGTCTCGTCACCGCGCAGGAGCGCTACAACAACGTGGTCGACATCTGGTCGAACACGTCGGAAGCGGTCGGCAAGGCGATGATGGAGCAGCTCGCGACGGAACCGGTCATCGACCGCGACGGCAAGGAAACGCGTCAGGAATCGTTCAACTCGATCTACATGATGGCCGACTCGGGCGCGCGGGGTTCCGCAACCCAGATTCGCCAGCTGGCGGGTATGCGCGGCCTGATGGCGAAGCCGGACGGCTCGATTATCGAAACGCCGATTACCGCGAACTTCCGCGAAGGTCTGAACGTGTTGCAGTACTTCATCTCGACCCACGGTGCACGTAAGGGTCTGGCTGATACGGCACTGAAGACCGCGAACTCGGGTTACCTGACGCGTCGTCTCGTCGACGTGACGCAGGATCTCGTGGTCGTCGAGGACGATTGCGGCACGTCGAACGGCGTGGCGATGAAGGCCCTCGTGGAAGGCGGCGAAGTCGTCGAAGCGCTGCGCGACCGTATTCTCGGCCGTGTTGCAGTGGCGGACGTCGTCAATCCGGAAACGCAGGAAACGATCTACGCTTCGGGCGACCTGCTCGACGAAGACGCGGTCGAAACGATCGAAAGCCTCGGCATCGACGAAGTGCGCGTGCGCACACCGCTCACCTGCGAAACGCGCTACGGTCTGTGCGCAGCCTGCTATGGCCGCGACCTCGGCCGTGGCTCGCGCGTGAACGTCGGCGAAGCCGTCGGCGTGATCGCGGCACAGTCGATCGGCGAACCGGGCACGCAGCTCACGATGCGTACGTTCCACATCGGTGGTGCGGCGTCGCGTGCGGCAGTGGCCTCGTCGGTGGAAGCCAAGTCGAACGGTACCGTGCGCTTCACGGCGACGATGCGTTACGTCACGAATGCGAAGGGCGAGCAAGTCGTCATCTCGCGTTCGGGCGAAGCCATCATCGCCGACGATCACGGCCGCGAGCGCGAGCGTCACAAGGTGCCGTACGGCGCGACGCTGCTGCAGCTCGATGGCGCAGCGATCAAGGCCGGCACGCAGCTCGCAACGTGGGATCCGCTCACGCGTCCGATCATCACCGAGTACGGCGGTACGGTGAAGTTCGAGAACGTCGAAGAAGGCGTGACCGTGGCCAAACAGATCGACGACGTCACGGGTCTGTCGACCCTCGTCGTGATCGACGTGAAGCGCCGCGGCTCGCAGGCGGCGAAGAGCGTGCGTCCGCAGGTCAAGCTGCTCGACGCGAACGGCGACGAAGTGAAGATCCCGGGCACGGAGCATTCGGTGCAGATCGGCTTCCAGGTCGGCGCGCTGATCACCGTGAAGGACGGTCAGCAGGTGCAGGTGGGTGAAGTGCTCGCACGTATCCCGACCGAAGCCCAGAAGACGCGTGACATTACCGGTGGTCTGCCGCGTGTGGCGGAACTGTTCGAAGCACGTTCGCCGAAGGACGCAGGTATCCTGGCGGAAGTCACGGGTACGACGTCGTTCGGTAAGGACACGAAGGGCAAGCAGCGCCTCGTTATCACGGACCTCGAAGGCAATCAGCACGAGTTCCTGATCGCGAAGGAAAAGCAGGTGCTGGTCCACGACGGTCAGGTCGTCAACAAGGGCGAAATGATCGTGGACGGCCCGGCCGATCCGCACGACATCCTGCGTCTGCAGGGTATCGAAGCGCTGTCGCGTTACATCGTGGACGAAGTGCAGGACGTGTACCGTCTGCAGGGCGTGAAGATCAACGACAAGCACATCGAAGTGATCGTGCGTCAGATGCTGCGTCGTGTGCAGATCACCGACAACGGTGATACGCGCTTCATCCCGGGCGAGCAGGTCGAGCGTTCGGACATGCTGGACGAAAACGACAAGATGAACGCCGAGGACAAGCGCCCGGCAACGTACGAGAACGTGCTGCTCGGTATTACGAAGGCATCGCTCTCGACCGATTCGTTCATCTCGGCGGCTTCGTTCCAGGAAACGACCCGCGTGCTGACCGAAGCGGCGATCATGGGCAAGCGCGACGATCTGCGTGGCCTGAAGGAAAACGTGATCGTCGGTCGTCTGATTCCGGCTGGTACGGGTCTCGCCTTCCACAAGGCGCGCCGTGCGAAGGAGTCGTCGGACCGCGAGCGTTTCGACCAGATCGCAGCGGAAGAAGCGTTCGAGTTCGGTACGCCGGAAACCCCGGCCGCCGAGCAGCCGCAACAGCCGCATACGACGGACGAGTAAGCGCGGGGCGGCGCAAGCCGCCTTTCGCTTCGGGCTCGAATGCCCACGCAAAAGCCGCCTGGTTTTCACCGGGCGGCTTTTTTTATTGGCGCGCGCGCTTCCCGCTTACGCCTGCGGCCTCGTGCCGCAGTGCCGGCCGGGTCGCTGCGCGCATCGGTGAGGCGTGCTAACGTAGCGCGCCAAGTTCGCCTGTGTGGGTCTTTTCGTACGGCACTGGCGGCATTTATCTGAATCTGGAGGCGGTAATCATGTGGGTGGTCGGGGTCGGTCTCATCCTGAATCTGGTGGCGTGTGTCGCCAGCTTTTCGCAGCTGCTGCATCACGTCAGCAATCAGTCCGCAGCGAACTTCTTCGCGACCTTTCTCGTGATGTGGGCATTCCTGATTATCGGTTTCATCATGCTGCTGGCGGGCCGGGTCAAGGGCGGCGCCGCGCTGCTCACGATCGGCTCGCTGATGTTCGTCGGCGCCAACGTCGTGCTCTTCGGCGCGAGCGCATTCACGATCGCAGCGGCCATCGTGGCCGTCGTGACGATCGTCGGTGCGTTTCGCATCGCGCGCCGGCGCCTCGCTGCCTGACGAACCCGCCTCACCCCGGTTGTTCGCGTTCGCAATCTGCGCGCGCGACTTCCCGGTTTCTCCTGGCCGAATGGCCAATCTTCACGGTAGCGGCGGTCAAGGCTCGTCCGGGTTGGTAAAATCCTGCCCACCGCCTCAGCCCCGCACGCTCACCGCCTTCATGTCCCGTTCCCTCGAAATCCTCAACGAAGTCTTCGGCTATCCCGCGTTTAGAGGGCAGCAAGCCGAAATCGTCGAGCACGTCGCAGGGGGCGGCGATTCGCTGGTGCTCATGCCGACCGGCGGCGGCAAATCGCTCTGCTACCAGATTCCCGCGCTCGTGCGGCACGAAGCCGGGCTCGGTGCCGGCATCGTCGTGTCGCCGCTCATCGCGCTCATGCAGGACCAGGTCGCCGCGCTCACGGAAGTGGGCGTGCGCGCCGCCTATCTCAACTCGACGCTGAGCGGCGCCGAAGCGGCGGCGACCGAGCGGGCGCTGCGCGAAGGCGATCTCGACCTGCTTTACGTCGCGCCCGAGCGCCTCATGACGTCGCGCTTTCTCGACCTGCTCGAGCGCACGCGCATCGGCCTCTTCGCAATCGACGAAGCGCATTGCGTCTCGCAATGGGGCCACGACTTCCGGCCCGAATATATCCAGCTCTCGGTGCTGCACGAGCGATTTCCGAACGTGCCGCGCATCGCGCTCACGGCAACCGCCGACGCCATCACACGCGACGAAATCGCGCACCGTCTCGCGCTCGACGACGCCCGTGTGTTCGTCTCGAGCTTCGACCGGCCGAACATCCGCTACCGCATCGTCGAGAAGGACAACGCACGCTCGCAATTGCTCGACTTCATCCGCGCGGAGCATACGCGCGCCGACGGCACCACGGATGCCGGCGTCGTGTATTGCCTCTCGCGCCGCAAGGTCGAAGAAACGGCCGAGTGGTTGAAGGGGCAGGGGTTGCGCGCGCTGCCGTACCACGCCGGCATGGAATTCGAGGTGCGCCAGAAGCACCAGGAGATGTTCCAGCGCGAGGAGGGCGTGGTGATGTGCGCCACCATCGCGTTCGGCATGGGCATCGACAAGCCGGACGTGCGTTTCGTCGCGCACCTGGATTTGCCCAAGAGCGTGGAAGGCTACTACCAGGAAACCGGCCGCGCGGGGCGCGACGGGCTGGCGGCCAATGCCTGGATGGCCTACGGTCTCGGCGACGTGGTGCAGCAGCGCAAGATGATCGACGAGTCCGAAGCCGACGAGCAGCACAAGCGCGTGCAGACGGGCAAGCTCGACGCGCTGCTCGGCCTGTGCGAAGCGGCCACGTGCCGGCGCGTGCGCCTGCTCGCGTACTTTGGCGAAGAGAGCAAGCCGTGCGGCAACTGCGATACCTGCCTCGAGCCGCCCGCCACGTGGGACGCTACACGCGAGGCGCAAATGGCGCTCTCGTGCGTGTTCCGCGCGCAGCGGGCGAGCGGCTTCAATTTCGGCGCCGGCCACCTGATCGACATCCTGCGCGGCAACCGCAACGACAAGATCCTGCAGCGCGGGCACGAAAAAATCTCGACCTTCGGCATCGGCTCCGCGCTTTCGGAGCCGGAATGGCGCGCGATCTTCCGGCAACTGGTGGCGTTCGGTTATCTCACCGTCGACCACGACGGCTACGGCTCGCTCGTGCTCACCGAGGCGAGCAAGGCGGTCCTCAAGGGCGAGCAGAATGTCACGATGCGCCGCTATGTGAAGCCCACGCGTACGCGCACGTCGTCGAGCCGCACCAGCGAGCGCGCCGATCCGACCCTTGGCATGAGCCCGCGCCAGCGCTCGCGCTGGGAGCGCCTGCGCCTGTGGCGCACCGAGACCGCGAAGAGCGAGGGCGTGCCGGCCTACGTCATCTTCCACGACGCCACGCTGGCGGAAATCGCGCGCAACGGCCCGGAGTCAGTGGACGAGCTGCGTGACATCCCGGGCATCGGGGCGCGCAAGCTCGAGCGCTTTGGCGAGGAGCTCGTCGAGGTCGTCGGCGACGAATAAGGCGCGCTGTTCCCCGCCGGGTATTCCGGACGCCGCCGGAATGTCACGGCGCTGTCACTTCCTCTGTCGTCCGAAATGTCGCAAGCCATTGACTCGCTTGGCCTTTTCGGAATATCATGCTGGGTTCCGGTCTTTGGGATGTCTGTGCTCGTCAATCGATTTGACGAAAACTAACGTCAAATAACCAGTTCCGGAGCTCGATACGTATGGTTTTCCGCTTTGCCCGGAAATAAGTGCGTCGATTTTGTTCAATTTCAGGAATAAACAATGCCAACCATCAATCAACTGGTTCGCAAAGGCCGCGCTTCGGAAGCTACGAAGAGCAAGTCGCCGGCCCTGCAGGACTGCCCGCAGCGTCGCGGCGTGTGCACCCGTGTGTACACGACGACGCCGAAGAAGCCGAACTCGGCACTCCGTAAGGTCGCCAAGGTGCGCCTGACGAACGGCTTCGAAGTCATTTCGTACATCGGTGGTGAAGGCCACAACCTGCAGGAACACTCGGTCGTGCTGATCCGCGGCGGCCGTGTGAAGGACTTGCCGGGTGTGCGTTACCACATGGTTCGTGGCTCGCTGGATACCCAGGGCGTCAAGGATCGTAAGCAGGCTCGTTCGAAGTACGGCGCGAAGCGCGCGAAGGCTGCGAAGTAAGAGTCAAGCGTCGTCTGCGCTTTCGAGTGCCGGCGATAAAAGCGACAGGTGCCGGATTGGCCGGTGCTGTCGAGTAAGTGGTCACCCGACCAGGCTGGTAAGTCGTAATGGATGAATCGGGTTAGTTGGTGGCCGCGGAGCGTAGGGTTCAATCCACGCTTCAACTGAAAAGTTAAAGGAAGAAACATGCCGCGTCGTCGCGAAGTCCCCAAGCGGGAAGTGTTGCCGGATCCGAAGTTCGGCAACGTTGATGTAGCCAAGTTCATGAACGTGCTGATGCTCTCCGGCAAGAAGTCGGTTGCCGAGCGTATCGTGTACGGCGCTTTCGAACAGATCCAGACCAAGGGTGGCAAGGACCCGCTGGAAGTGTTCACTGTCGCGCTCAACAACGTGAAGCCGGTGGTGGAAGTGAAGAGCCGCCGCGTTGGTGGTGCGAACTATCAGGTTCCGGTCGAAGTGCGCCCCTCGCGTCGTATGGCATTGGCGATGCGTTGGCTGCGTGAAGCCGCGAAGAAGCGCAGCGAGAAGTCGATGGCCCTGCGTCTGGCAGGTGAACTCTCCGAAGCGGCCGAAGGCCGTGGCGGCGCGATGAAGAAGCGCGACGAAGTTCACCGGATGGCAGAAGCGAACAAGGCGTTCTCGCACTTCCGCTTCTAAGAGAAAGCCCTTACCGGGGCTTGCTCAAGAAACGGAAAAAATTCCGGGCGGGTGCGCTTATCGAGCGCCTCGCCCGTTTGTGTTCAGGCGCGTTGGGATCAACCCGGTCGGGATCGATCCGGCGCGCACCTCCCGATAGAGGATCAAAGTGGCACGCAAGACTCCTATCGAGCGCTACCGCAACATCGGTATTAGCGCTCACATCGACGCCGGCAAGACGACGACGACCGAGCGCATTCTGTTTTACACCGGCGTGAACCACAAGATTGGTGAAGTTCACGACGGCGCCGCGACCATGGACTGGATGGAGCAGGAACAGGAGCGTGGTATCACGATCACGTCCGCTGCTACGACCGCGTTCTGGAAGGGCATGGGCGGCAACTACCCCGAGCACCGCATCAACATCATCGACACCCCGGGTCACGTCGACTTCACGATTGAAGTCGAGCGCTCGATGCGCGTGCTCGACGGCGCGTGCATGGTCTACTGCGCCGTGGGCGGCGTGCAGCCGCAGTCGGAAACGGTGTGGCGTCAGGCGAACAAGTACAAGGTTCCCCGTCTCGCGTTCGTCAACAAGATGGACCGTACCGGCGCGAACTTCTTCAAGGTCTACGACCAGCTGAAGAACCGCCTGAAGGCGAACCCGGTTCCGGTCGTGGTGCCGATCGGCGCTGAAGAAAACTTCAAGGGCGTCGTCGACCTCCTGAAGATGAAGGCGATCATTTGGGACGAGGCCTCGCAAGGCACGAAGTTCGACTACGTCGACATCCCGGCCGAACTCGTTGACACGTGCAACGAGTGGCGCGAAAAGATGATCGAGTCGGCTGCTGAAGCCAGCGAAGAGCTGATGGAAAAGTACCTCGGCGGCGAAGAGCTGTCCGAGGCGGAAATCGTCAAGGCGATCCGCGACCGGACCATCGCTTGCGAAATCCAGCCGATGCTGTGCGGCACCGCGTTCAAGAACAAGGGCGTGCAGCGTATGCTGGACGCCGTGATCGACTTCCTGCCGTCGCCGGTGGACATTCCCCCGGTCACGGGCGAACTCGAAAACGGCGAGAAGGCAGAGCGCCGCGCATCCGACGACGAGAAGTTCTCGGCACTCGCGTTCAAGATCATGACCGACCCGTTCGTCGGCCAGCTGATCTTCTTCCGCGCGTACTCGGGCGTCGTCAACTCGGGTGACACCGTGCTGAACTCGACCAAGGGCAAGAAGGAACGCCTCGGCCGTATTCTGCAGATGCACGCGAACAACCGCGAAGAAATCAAGGAAGTTCGTGCAGGCGACATCGCCGCAGCCGTTGGCCTGAAGGAAGCAACCACGGGCGACACGCTGTGCGACCCGGCGAACCCGATCATCCTGGAACGCATGGTGTTCCCGGAGCCGGTGATTTCGCAGGCCGTCGAGCCGAAGACCAAGGCTGACCAGGAAAAGATGGGCCTCGCCCTGAACCGCCTGGCGCAGGAAGACCCGTCGTTCCGCGTCCAGACGGACGAGGAATCGGGCCAGACCATCATTTCGGGCATGGGCGAGCTCCACCTCGAAATTCTGGTCGATCGCATGAAGCGCGAATTCAACGTGGAAGCGACCGTCGGCAAGCCGCAGGTTGCGTACCGCGAAACGATCCGCGCCACGGCGAAGGACGTCGAAGGCAAGTTCGTCAAGCAGTCGGGCGGTCGCGGCCAGTTCGGCCACGCTGTCATCACGCTTGAGCCGAACGAGCAGGGCAAGGGCTACGAGTTCCTGGACGAGATCAAGGGCGGTGTGATTCCGCGCGAATTCATCCCGGCGGTGGACAAGGGTATCCAGGAAACGCTGAAGGCTGGCGTGCTGGCGGGCTTCCCAGTCGTCGACGTGAAGGTTCACCTGACGTTCGGTTCGTACCACGACGTTGACTCGAACGAAAATGCGTTCCGCATGGCTGGTTCGATGGCGTTCAAGGAAGCAATGCGCAAGGCGCAGCCGGTCATCCTCGAACCGATGATGGCTGTGGAAGTCGAAACGCCGGAAGACTACATGGGCAACGTGATGGGCGACCTGTCGGGCCGTCGCGGTATCGTCCAGGGCATGGAAGACATGGTTGGCGGCGGCAAGATCGTTCGCGCTGAAGTGCCGCTGTCGGAAATGTTCGGCTACTCGACGTCGCTGCGCTCGCTGACGCAAGGTCGTGCAACGTACACGATGGAATTCAAGCACTACGCAGAAGCACCGCGTAACGTGGCCGACGCGATCATCAGCGCGAAGGCGAAGTAAGCATCGGCGCTCATTTGAGCACGCAGCGGGCCCGGCATGGACTGGGCCCGCGTAGCACAGTCACCGATTCATCACTTTTTTGAAAGAAGAGAAACATGGCAAAAGGTAAATTCGAACGGACCAAGCCGCACGTGAACGTGGGCACGATCGGTCACGTTGACCACGGCAAGACCACGCTGACGGCAGCGATCACGACGGTTCTGACCGCGAAGTTCGGCGGCGAAGCGAAGGCGTACGACCAGATCGACGCAGCGCCGGAAGAAAAGGCACGTGGTATTACCATCAACACCGCGCACGTCGAGTACGAAACGGCTAACCGCCACTACGCACACGTCGACTGCCCGGGCCACGCTGACTACGTGAAGAACATGATCACGGGCGCGGCGCAGATGGACGGCGCGATCCTGGTGTGCTCGGCCGCTGACGGCCCGATGCCGCAAACGCGTGAGCACATCCTGCTCGCCCGTCAGGTCGGCGTGCCTTACATCATCGTGTTCCTGAACAAGTGCGACATGGTCGACGACGCCGAGCTGCTCGAGCTGGTCGAAATGGAAGTGCGCGAGCTCCTGTCGAAGTACGACTTCCCGGGCGACGACACGCCGATCATCAAGGGTTCGGCCAAGCTGGCGCTGGAAGGCGACAAGGGCGAACTGGGTGAAGTGGCGATCATGAACCTGGCCGACGCACTGGACACGTACATCCCGACGCCGGAGCGCGCAGTTGACGGCGCGTTCCTGATGCCGGTGGAAGACGTGTTCTCGATCTCGGGTCGCGGCACGGTGGTGACGGGTCGCGTCGAGCGCGGCATCGTCAAGGTCGGCGAGGAAATCGAAATCGTCGGTATCAAGCCGACGGTGAAGACGACCTGCACGGGCGTGGAAATGTTCCGCAAGCTGCTCGACCAGGGTCAGGCAGGCGACAACGTGGGTATCCTGCTGCGCGGCACGAAGCGTGAAGACGTGGAGCGTGGCCAGGTGCTGGCCAAGCCGGGTTCGATCACGCCGCACACGCACTTCACGGCTGAAGTGTACGTGCTGAGCAAGGACGAAGGCGGCCGTCACACGCCGTTCTTCAACAACTACCGTCCGCAGTTCTACTTCCGTACGACGGACGTGACGGGCTCGATCGAGCTGCCGAAGGACAAGGAAATGGTCATGCCGGGCGACAACGTGTCGATCACGGTGAAGCTGATCGCTCCGATCGCGATGGAAGAAGGTCTGCGCTTCGCAATCCGCGAAGGTGGCCGTACCGTCGGCGCCGGCGTGGTTGCAAAGATCATCGAGTAAATCGAGTAGAATACTCGGCTCGCTGTAGAAGTTGATGTACCCAGGGACCACCTCGCGGCGCCTTGCCGCGAGGTGGTCCTGCGCTCTTTATATCGTCTGGCGGCGCAAGTCCGCCTCGCTCTTTTCAAGGAATCATCATGCAGAACCAAAAAATCCGTATCCGTCTGAAGGCTTTCGACTACCGTCTGATCGACCAGTCGGCTGCTGAAATCGTCGATACGGCGAAGCGCACGGGCGCCATCGTCCGCGGTCCGGTGCCGCTGCCGACGCGTATCCAGCGTTTCGACATCCTGCGTTCGCCGCACGTCAACAAGACGTCGCGCGATCAGCTCGAAATCCGCACGCACCTGCGCCTGATGGACATCGTCGACCCGACGGACAAGACCGTTGACGCGCTGATGAAGCTGGACCTCCCGGCTGGCGTGGACGTCGAAATCAAGCTGCAGTAAGAGCCTCCAGCGCCGCCAGAATCTTCGGGTGGTGCTAAGTCTTTGATTGCTTGCGGAAAACGAGGAAGGACGTTATACTTGACGTCTTTTCGCGCGTTTGCGCAAAAAATCGGTGTGTCCCTTCGAGCCTTTACCTCGTAAACATGCCGGTACTTTGTAAATTAGCCCCGACCAATCGCAGTCGGGAATGGAGAAAACGATGAGCCTTGGACTCGTAGGTCGCAAGGTTGGCATGACCCGTATCTTCACGGCCGAAGGGGATTCGATTCCCGTGACCGTGCTGGACGTGTCCGACAACCGCGTGACGCAGATCAAGACTGTTGAAACCGACGGCTACACGGCCGTGCAGGTTGCTTTCGGTACTCGCCGCGCATCGCGCGTGACGAAGCCGCTCGCAGGTCATCTCGCCAAAGCTGGCGTTCAAGCCGGTGAAATCCTCAAGGAATTCCAGATCGACGCCGCTAAGGCCGCCGAACTGTCCGCTGGCGCCGTGATCGGTGTGGAACTCTTCGAAGAAGGCCAGAAGATCGACGTGCAAGGCACCTCGATCGGTAAGGGCTACGCCGGTACCATCAAGCGTTACAACTTCGCTTCGGGTCGTGCTTCGCACGGTAACTCGCGCTCGCACAATGTGCCGGGCTCGATCGGTATGGCGCAGGATCCGGGTCGCGTGTTCCCGGGCAAGCGCATGACCGGTCACATGGGTGACGAAACCGTGACGGTGCAAAACCTCGAAATCGCCCGTATCGACGCAGAGCGCAAGCTGCTGCTGGTCAAGGGTGCCGTGCCGGGTGCAAAGGGCGGCAAGGTTTTCGTGACGCCCGCCGTCAAGGCGCGCGCCAAGAAAGGAGCGCAATAATGGAACTGAAGCTCCTGAACGCCAATGGTCAGGAAGGCGCAGCTGTTAACGCGTCGGACGTCGTGTTCGGCCGTGACTACAACGAAGCGCTGATCCACCAGATCGTTATCGCCTACCAGGCGAACGCGCGCAGCGGTAACCGCGCGCAGAAGGACCGCGAACAGGTCAAGCACACCACCAAGAAGCCGTGGCGTCAGAAGGGTACGGGCCGCGCTCGTGCCGGTATGTCGTCGAGCCCGCTGTGGCGTGGCGGTGGTCGCATCTTCCCGAATTCGCCGGAAGAAAACTTCTCGCACAAGGTCAACAAGAAGATGCATCGCGCAGGTCTCTGCTCGATCTTCTCGCAGCTGGCCCGCGAAGGCCGCATCTCGGTCGTCGAAGAGCTCTCGCTCGAAGCGCCGAAGACGAAGCTGCTGGCCGAAAAGTTCAAGGCCATGGGTCTCGAATCCGTGCTGGTCATCACCGACACGGTCGACGAGAACCTGTATCTCGCGTCGCGCAACCTGCCCCACGTGGCAGTCGTTGAGCCGCGTTTTGCCGACCCGCTCTCGCTGATCTACTTCAAGAAGATCCTGATCACGAAGGCAGCGGTCGCCCAGATCGAGGAGTTGCTGTCATGAGCGAGATTCGCAAGAACGATCATCGTTTGATGCAGGTCCTGCTCGCACCGGTGATCTCCGAAAAGGCGACGCTGGTTGCGGAGAAGAACGAACAAGTCGTCTTCGAAGTCGCGCCGGACGCGAACAAGCAGGAAGTCAAGGCTGCTGTCGAGCTGCTGTTCAAGGTGGAAGTCGAGTCCGTCAACGTGCTGGTCCAGAAGGGCAAAGCCAAGCGCTTTGGCCGCTTCAACGGCAAGCGCAAGGACGTGAAGAAGGCGTATGTCTGCTTGAAGCCCGGCCAGGAAATCAACTTTGAAGCGGAGGCCAAGTAATCATGGCAATCGTGAAAGTTAAGCCGACCTCGCCGGGTCGCCGCGCGATGGTCAAGATCGTCAACAAGGACCTCCATAAGGGCGCACCGTTCGCGGCGCTGCTCGAAAAGAAGTCCTCGACGGCTGGCCGTAACAACAACGGTCGCATCACGACGCGTCACCAGGGTGGCGGTCACAAGCAGCACTACCGTGTGATCGATTTCCGTCGTACGAAGGATGGCATCCCCGCGAAGGTGGAGCGTCTCGAGTATGACCCGAACCGTAGCGCGAACATTGCGCTGGTTCTTTACGCAGACGGCGAGCGCCGCTACATCATCGCGCCGAAGGGCGTGACGGTTGGCACGCAGCTGATGTCGGGTTCGGAAGCGCCGATCCGTGCAGGCAACACGCTGCCGATCCGCAACATTCCGGTCGGTACGACGATCCACTGCATCGAAATGCTGCCGGGCAAGGGCGCGCAAATGGCGCGTTCGGCTGGCACGTCGGCAATGCTGCTGGCACGTGAAGGCGTCTACGCGCAGGTTCGTCTGCGTTCGGGCGAAATCCGCCGCGTGCACGTCGAATGCCGCGCAACGATCGGTGAAGTCGGCAACGAAGAGCACAGCCTCCGTCAAATCGGCAAGGCTGGCGCGAACCGCTGGCGCGGTATCCGCCCGACGGTCCGTGGCGTTGCAATGAACCCGGTCGACCACCCGCACGGTGGTGGCGAAGGCAAGACTGCGGCTGGTCGCGACCCGGTGAGCCCGTGGGGCACGCCGACGAAGGGCTATCGCACCCGCAGCAACAAGCGCACGACGAGCATGATCGTCCAGCGCCGTCACAAGCGTTAAGGAGTAGGCAATGGCACGTTCTATTAAGAAAGGTCCGTTCTGCGACGCCCATTTGCTGAAGAAGGTTGAGGCGGCTGCAGCATCGCGTGACAAGAAACCGATCAAGACCTGGTCGCGTCGCTCGACGATCCTGCCGGACTTCATCGGCCTGACGATCGCCGTGCACAACGGCCGTCAACACGTTCCGGTGTATGTCACGGAAAACATGGTCGGCCACAAGCTTGGCGAGTTCGCACTGACCCGTACGTTCAAGGGTCACGCGGCCGACAAGAAGGCCAAGAAATAAGGGGCAATCAAGATGGAAGTGAAGGCAATTCATCGCGGTGCCCGCATCTCGGCGCAGAAGACGCGCCTTGTGGCTGACCAGATCCGCGGTCTGCCGGTCGACAAGGCACTGAACGTTCTGACGTTCTCGCCGAAGAAAGCGGCTGGCATCGTGAAAAAGGTTGTGCTCTCGGCGATCGCAAACGCGGAACACAACGAAGGTGCTGATATCGACGAGCTCAAGATCAAGAGCATCTACGTCGACAAGGCAGCTTCGCTGAAGCGTTTCACCGCGCGCGCCAAGGGCCGCGGCAACCGCATCGAGAAGCAATCCTGTCACATCACTGTGACGGTCGGGAATTAAGGAGCCATACGATGGGACAGAAAATTCATCCGACTGGCTTCCGTTTGGCCGTCAGCCGCAATTGGGCTTCGCGTTGGTACGCGAACAACAACAATTTCGCGGCGATGTTGAAGGAAGACATCGGTGTTCGTGAATACCTGAAGAAGAAGCTGAAGAACGCTTCGGTGGGCCGTGTTGTGATCGAGCGTCCGGCAAAGAACGCTCGCATCACGATTTACAGCTCGCGCCCGGGTGTGGTGATCGGCAAGAAGGGCGAGGACATCGAACTCCTCAAGGCCGAACTCCAGAAGCGCATGGGCGTTCCGGTTCACGTGAACATCGAGGAAATCCGCAAGCCGGAAACCGATGCTCAGCTGATCGCCGATTCGATCACGCAGCAGCTCGAGCGCCGCATCATGTTCCGTCGCGCAATGAAGCGCGCGATGCAGAACGCAATGCGTCTGGGTGCCCAGGGCATCAAGATCATGAGCGCCGGCCGTCTGAACGGTATCGAAATCGCACGTACCGAGTGGTACCGCGAAGGTCGAGTGCCGCTTCACACGCTGCGTGCCGACATCGACTACGCAACTTCGGAAGCGAAGACGACGTACGGCATCATCGGCGTGAAGGTTTGGGTCTACAAGGGCGACACGCTCGGCCGCAACGACGCACCGGTGGTGGAAGAAGTCGCCGAAGAAAAGCGTCCGCGCCGCAATGCGCGTCCGGGCGATCGTCGTCCGCGTCGTGATGGCGAAGGCGCACCGGGTGCCCGTCGTGGCGCACCGCGCCGTGGCGCCGCCGGCGGTGACGGCAAGAGTGGAGAATAACGATGCTGCAACCGAAACGCAGGAAGTATCGCAAAGAGCAGAAGGGTCGTAACACCGGTATCGCAACGCGCGGCAACGCCGTTTCGTTTGGTGAATACGGTCTGAAGGCTATCGGTCGTGGTCGCCTGACCGCGCGTCAGATTGAAGCAGCGCGTCGTGCGATGACGCGTCACATCAAGCGTGGCGGCCGCATCTGGATCCGTATCTTCCCGGACAAGCCGATCTCGCAAAAGCCGGCGGAAGTGCGTATGGGTAACGGTAAGGGTAACCCTGAGTACTACGTCGCCGAGATTCAGCCGGGCAAGATGCTGTATGAAATGGATGGTGTGTCCGAAGAACTGGCCCGTGAAGCCTTCCGTCTGGCTGCAGCCAAGCTGCCGCTGAAGACGGTCTTCATGGTTCGCCAGCTCGGCGCCTAAGGAGTGATTGATGAAGGCATCTGAACTTCTTCAGAAAGACAAGGCCGCGCTCGACAAAGAGCTGTCGGACCTCTTGAAGGCGCAATTCGGCCTGCGCATGCAACTCGCGACCCAGCAGCTCACGAACACGAGCCAGCTGAAGAAGGTTCGTCGCGATATCGCACGTGTGCGGACCGTCCTGACTCAGAAGGCGAACCAGAAATGAACGAAAGCGTGAAAACCTCGCTTAAGCGGACGCTGGTCGGCAAGGTCGTCAGCAACAAGATGGACAAGACGGTCACCGTCCTGGTCGAGCGCCGCGTCAAGCACCCGATCTACGGCAAGTACGTCGTGCAGTCGAAGAAGTACCACGCTCACGACGAAGCGAACACGTACAACGAGGGTGACCTCGTTGAAATCCAGGAAACCCGTCCTCTCTCGAAGACGAAGGCCTGGACCGTGTCGAAGCTGATCGAAGCAGCACGCGTCATCTAAAAGTGGCGCAACACCCCGGGGAGCAACTTCCCGGGGTGTAGAAGTAATTGAAATCGCTGAAGATTTCGCTTGCTAGACCAAGATTATCGAGTTATAGTCTTGGTCTTCCCTCTTTATGGGTTTGCTGTTGGCAAAGCGGCAGGCGGAAATAGGTGGGGAAGCAGATCCGGGCGCCAGTCCGGGTTAGCAAGATTCACCGGAATGCGATGGCCGGTTTCGTTTGCCGTCGCTGCTGTTCTTACCCAAGCAGCTGAGCGGTCGTTCTAGTGGCGGCGCGGCTGACGGGACCAAGACTGACCGGATGTGCCATGGTGGCGCGACCGGATTAAGTTGGGAAAGATAAACCATGATCCAGACCGAAACTCGGCTTGAAGTAGCCGACAACACGGGTGCACGTGAAGTCCTGTGCATCAAGGTGCTCGGCGGCTCGAAGCGTCGTTATGCCAGCATTGGCGACATCATCAAGGTGAGCGTCAAGGAAGCAACGCCGCGCGGGCGCGTAAAGAAGGGCGAAATCTACAACGCTGTTGTGGTTCGCACTGCGAAGGGCGTGCGCCGTCAAGACGGCTCGCTGATCAAGTTCGATGGCAATGCCGCCGTGCTTTTGAATACCAAGCTTGAGCCGATCGGCACCCGCATTTTCGGGCCGGTTACGCGTGAGCTGCGTAGCGAACGATTCATGAAGATCGTTTCGCTGGCGCCGGAAGTGCTGTAAGGAGCCGCGATGAACAAGATTCGCAAGGGTGACGAAGTTATCGTCGTTACCGGCAAAGACAAGGGCAAGCGCGGCGTCGTGCTGGCCATCGGCGCAGAGCGCGTCACTGTCGAAGGCATCAACATCGCGAAGAAGCATGTGAAGCCGAACCCCATGAAGGGTACGACGGGTGGCGTGGAAGCCAAGGCAATGCCGCTGGCTATCTCGAACGTCGCACTGGTCGACGCGAACGGTAAGCCGTCGCGCGTGGGCATCAAGGTCGAAGGGGACAAGAAGGTTCGTTTCCTGAAGACGACCGGTGCTGTTCTGAGCGCCTGACGCTGCGGAGTAAAAAATGGCACGTTTGCAAGAATTTTATAAAGAGAAGGTCGTTCCTGGCCTGATCGAGAAGTTCGGTTACAAGTCGGTCATGGAAGTGCCGCGCCTCACCAAGATCACCCTGAACATGGGTGTTGGTGAAGCCGTCGCTGACAAGAAGGTCCTCGAGCACGCCGTTGGCGACCTCACGAAGATCGCCGGCCAGAAGCCCGTCATCACGAAGTCGCGCAAGGCAATCGCCGGCTTCAAGATTCGCGAAGGCTACCCGATCGGCACGATGGTTACGCTGCGTGGCAATGCCATGTACGAATTCCTGGACCGTTTCGTGACGGTTGCGCTGCCCCGCGTGCGCGACTTCCGTGGCGTGTCGGGCAAGGCGTTCGACGGCCGTGGTAACTACAACATCGGTGTGAAAGAGCAGATCATTTTCCCCGAAATCGACTACGACAAGATCGACGCGCTGCGTGGGCTGAACATCAGCATCACGACGACCGCGAAGACCGACGAAGAAGCAAAGGCACTGCTCGCCGGCTTCAAGTTCCCGTTCAGAAACTGAGGTTACCGTGGCTAAACTGGCACTGATCGAACGTGAAAAGAAGCGCGCTCGTCTGGCAGCGAAATTCGCGCCGAAGCGCGCAGCGCTGAAGGCGATCATCGACGA
The DNA here is from genome assembly GCF_040965695.1 of Paraburkholderia sp. BR10937. Taxonomy (NCBI): domain Bacteria; kingdom Pseudomonadati; phylum Pseudomonadota; class Betaproteobacteria; order Burkholderiales; family Burkholderiaceae; genus Paraburkholderia; species Paraburkholderia sp. BR10937. Next base: position 42,448 of record NZ_JBFRCL010000043.1, on the reverse strand, counting down.
CCAAAGCAAGTCGGAAGAAGAGCGCTATTCGGCTCGCCTGGAACTGCAACAATTGCCCCGCAACTCGAACCCGACTCGCAAGCGTAACCGCTGCGCGCTCACGGGTCGTCCGCGTGGCACGTTCCGCAAATTCGGTCTCGCACGTAACAAGATTCGTGAAATCGCGTTCCGTGGTGAGATCCCTGGCATCACCAAGGCGAGCTGGTAATAGGAGAAACATAAATGAGCATGAGTGATCCTATCGCCGATATGCTGACTCGCATCCGCAATGCGCAGATGGTCGAGAAGGTTTCGGTTGCTATGCCCTCGTCGAAAGTGAAGATTGCGATTGCGCAGGTTCTGAAGGACGAAGGTTATATCGACGACTTCGCGGTGAAGACCGAAGGTGCGAAGTCGGAATTGAACATTGCGTTGAAGTACTACGCTGGCCGTCCCGTTATCGAGCGCATCGAACGCGTCTCGAAGCCGGGTCTGCGCGTGTACCGCGGCCGCAACGAAATCCCCCAGGTCATGAACGGCCTTGGTGTGGCGATCGTGTCGACGCCGAAGGGTGTGATGACGGACCGCAAGGCGCGCGCTACTGGCGTCGGCGGCGAAGTTATCTGCTACGTCGCTTAAGGCCTAAGGAGAAGAAACATGTCTCGAGTAGGTAAGAGCCCGATCGCGCTGCAAGGCGCAGAAGCGACGCTCAGCGACGAGAAGATTACCGTCAAGGGCCCGCTGGGTACGATTTCGCAAGCTGCGAACCGCCTCGTGAAGGTGGTGAACGACAACGGTGCGCTCAAGTTCGAGCCGACCGACGAAAGCCGCGAAGCCAATGCGATGTCGGGCACGATGCGCGCGATTGTCGCGAACATGGTGCAAGGCGTGACGAAGGGTTTCGAGCGCAAGCTGACGCTGGTTGGCGTTGGTTATCGTGCTCAAGCGCAAGGCGACAAGCTGAACCTGTCGCTGGGTTTCTCGCACCCCGTGGTGCACCAGATGCCGCAAGGCGTGAAGGCTGAAACCCCGTCGCAAACGGAAATCGTGATCAAGGGGATCGACAAGCAACAAGTTGGCCAGGTCGCTGCGGAAGTCCGCGGCTACCGCCCGCCGGAGCCCTATAAGGGCAAGGGTGTGCGCTACGCCAACGAGGTTGTGATCCTCAAAGAAACGAAGAAGAAGTAAGGGTGCGCAATCATGGATAAGACTCAATCTCGCCTGCGCCGCGCTCGTCAGACGCGTCTCAAGATCGCTGAGCTGCAGGTCGCGCGTCTGGCCGTGCATCGCACGAACACGCACATCTATGCACAAGTGTTCTCGCCCTGCGGCACCAAGGTGCTGGCCAGCGCGTCGACGCTCGAAGCTGAAGTGCGTGCGCAACTGGCTGACCAGTCGGGCAAGGGCGGCAATGTCGCCGCAGCCTCGCTGATCGGCAAGCGTATCGCAGAAAAGGCTAAGGCCGCCGGCATCGAATCCGTCGCCTTTGACCGCTCGGGTTTCCGCTATCACGGCCGCGTCAAGGCGCTGGCTGATGCTGCGCGCGAAGCCGGGCTCAAGTTCTAAGGAAGGAATTCGTCATGGCAAAGATGCAAGCGAAAGTTCAGGCTGACGAACGCGACGACGGCCTCCGCGAAAAAATGATTTCGGTCAATCGCGTGACCAAGGTCGTGAAGGGTGGCCGTATTCTCGGCTTCGCCGCACTGACCGTGGTTGGCGACGGTGATGGCCGCGTCGGTATGGGCAAGGGCAAGTCGAAGGAAGTGCCCGTTGCTGTCCAGAAGGCGATGGAACAAGCTCGCCGCAACATGTTCAAGGTGCCCCTGAAGAACGGCACCCTGCAACACGAAGTGCACGGCAAGCATGGCGCATCGGTCGTCCTCCTCGCTCCGGCGAAGGCAGGTACGGGCGTGATCGCCGGCGGCCCGATGCGCGCAGTGTTCGACGTGATGGGCGTGCAGAACGTCGTGGCCAAGAGCCACGGTTCGACGAACCCGTACAACCTCGTTCGCGCCACGCTGGACGGTCTGCGCAAGCAGTCGACCCCGGCTGACATCGCGGCGAAGCGCGGCAAGTCCGTCGAAGACATTCTGGGCTAAGGGTGGGCACCATGTCTGAAAAAACTGTCAAGGTTCAGCTCGTCAAGAGCCTGATTGGGACCCGCGAAACGCACCGTGCCACTGTGCGCGGTCTCGGCCTGCGCCGCCTGAACTCGGTCTCCGAGCTGCAGGACACGCCGGCTGTGCGCGGCATGATCAACAAGGTCTCGTACCTCGTTAAGGTCATCGGCTAAGCGGTCGACCAAAGACTCCAGGAGTTGAAAATGGAATTGAATAACCTGAAGCCGGCAGAAGGCGCGAAGCACGCAAAGCGTCGCGTCGGCCGCGGCATCGGCTCCGGCCTCGGCAAGACCGCTGGCCGTGGTCACAAGGGTCAGAAATCGCGTTCGGGCGGCTTTCACAAGGTTGGCTTCGAAGGCGGTCAAATGCCGCTGCAGCGTCGTCTGCCGAAGCGTGGCTTCACCTCGCTGACGAAGGAATTCGTCGGTGAAGTGCGCCTCGCCGACATCGAGAAGCTGCCGGTCGACGAAATCGATCTGCTGGCTCTCAAGCAGGCAGGCCTCGTTGGCGAACTGACCCGCAGCGCGAAGATCATCGCTACCGGCGAGATCAAGCGTAAGGTCGTCGTCAAGGGTCTGGGTGCGACGAAGAATGCGCGTGCTGCGATTGAAGCAGCAGGCGGTTCTTTTGCCGAGTGATTGTGAGTGGTGCGTGCGGGCTTGCCCGCCGTCACTAGCATCTGCATCGGAGAAGCTACTTGGCTAACAGCCCGAGTCTCGCAAAAACCGGTCGCAGCGCACCGAAGTTCGGCGACCTGCGTCGGCGTGCAGTGTTCCTGCTGCTGGCGCTGGTCGTTTATCGTATCGGCGCGCATATTCCGGTTCCGGGTATCGATCCGGACCAACTGGCGAAGCTCTTTCAGAGCCAGTCGGGCGGCATCCTTGGCATGTTCAACATGTTCTCGGGTGGCGCACTGTCTCGGTTCACGATCTTCGCGCTGGGTGTGATGCCGTATATTTCGGCGTCGATCATCCTGCAGCTGATGGCGATCGTCTCGCCGCAGCTGGAAGCGCTGAAGAAAGAAGGGCAGGCTGGACAACGCAAGATCACGCAGTACACGCGGATCTTCACGGTGGTGCTGGCGACGTTTCAGGCGTTCGGCATCGCGGTCGCGCTGGAAAACCAGCCCGGCCTCGTGATCGATCCGGGCATGGTGTTCCGCTTGACGACGGTCGTGACGCTCGTAACGGGCACGATGTTCCTGATGTGGCTTGGTGAGCAGATCACGGAACGCGGGCTTGGCAACGGTATCTCGATCATCATCTTCGGCGGGATCGCGGCAGGCTTCCCGAATGCGCTCGGTGGGCTTTTCGAACTGGTTCGCACCGGCTCGATGAGCATCATCTCGGCGATCATCGTGGTCGTTCTGATCGCAGCCGTGACGTACCTGGTGGTGTTCATCGAACGCGGCCAGCGCAAGATCCTCGTGAACTATGCGAAGCGCCAGGTCGGTAACAAGATTTACGGCGGGCAGTCGTCCCACCTGCCGCTCAAGCTGAACATGTCGGGTGTGATTCCGCCGATCTTCGCGTCGTCGATCATCCTGTTCCCGGCAACCATCCTGAACTGGTTCAGTTCGGGTTCGCGAACCGGCTGGTTTGCGGACACGCTGCACAATGTGGCCGAAGCCCTCAAGCCTGGCCAGCCCGTGTACGTGTTGCTGTATGCGTTGGCGATCGTGTTCTTCTGCTTCTTCTACACCGCACTGGTGTTCAACAGCAGGGAAACGGCCGACAACCTGAAAAAGAGTGGCGCGTTCGTACCTGGCATCCGTCCGGGCGATCAGACGGCACGCTATATCGACCGCATCCTCACGCGTCTGACGCTGGCCGGTGCGATCTATATCGTGTTCGTTTGCCTGCTGCCGGAGTTTCTGGTGCTGCGCTGGAATGTGCCGTTTTATTTTGGTGGAACGTCGCTGCTGATCATTGTCGTCGTCACAATGGACTTCATGGCGCAGGTGCAGTCGTACGTGATGTCGCAACAATATGAATCGCTGCTCAAGAAGGCCAACTTCAAGGGCGGCGGCGTCCCGATGCGTTAAAAGGACCTATGGCCAAAGACGATGTAATCCAGATGCAAGGCGAGGTTATCGAAAACCTCCCCAACGCGACCTTCCGGGTGAAGCTGGAAAACGGCCATGTCGTTCTGGGACATATTTCCGGAAAGATGCGGATGCACTACATCCGCATCCTCCCGGGCGACAAGGTGACGGTTGAGTTGACGCCTTACGATCTGTCGCGTGCGCGGATCGTGTTCCGGGCGAAGTGATTTAGGAAAAAGGGTAATATCATGAAAGTGATGGCATCGGTAAAGCGCATTTGCCGCAACTGCAAAATCATCAAGCGCAACGGCGTCGTTCGCGTGATCTGCAGCTCGGACCCGCGCCACAAGCAGCGCCAAGGCTGATTAGCGCGCTTGCGCTTTTTGTTTGAGGAAAAACAATGGCTCGTATTGCAGGGGTTAACATCCCGAACCACCAGCACACCGAAATCGGCCTGACGGCAATTTTTGGTGTTGGCCGCACGCGTTCGCGCAACATCTGCGTGGCCGCCGGTGTGCCGTTCAACAAGAAGGTCAAGGACCTGAACGACGCGGATCTGGAAAAGCTGCGTGAGGAAGTGGGCAAGTTTGTCGTCGAAGGCGATCTCCGCCGTGAAGTGACGATGAACATCAAGCGCCTGATGGACCTCGGCTGCTACCGCGGCGTGCGCCATCGCAAGGGCCTGCCCCTGCGTGGCCAGCGTACGCGTACCAACGCACGTACGCGTAAGGGTCCGCGCCGCGCAGCACAGTCGCTGAAGAAGTAAGCGGAACTGAAAGTTACAGGAAAACGTAATGGCTAAGGCTTCGAACAACTCCGCGGCGCAACGCGTTCGCAAGAAGGTTAAGAAGAACGTCGCCGAGGGCGTGGTTCACGTTCACGCGTCGTTCAACAACACGATCATCACGATCACCGACCGTCAAGGCAACGCGCTTGCCTGGGCAACGTCGGGCGGTCAGGGCTTCAAGGGTTCGCGTAAGTCGACGCCCTTCGCAGCTCAGGTCGCAGCCGAATCGGCTGGCCGTGTTGCAATGGAATACGGCGTCAAGAACCTCGAAGTGCGTATCAAGGGCCCCGGCCCGGGTCGCGAATCGGCGGTGCGCGCGCTGCATGGTCTTGGCATCAAGATCACCGCGATCTCCGACGTTACGCCGGTCCCGCACAACGGCTGCCGTCCGCCGAAGCGCCGCCGTATCTAAGGCGTCGTTTTAGCCGAACGCCTGAGCCGCCGGAAACGGCGACCCAGGCTCTCGGCGTTATTGAATTGACTAAGTCCACCGTTCGGTTCAAAGAGCCGGACTAGCGCGAAGGCCGGGTTTTCCCGTTTAGCCCTCGCGTGATCAATTATCGAAGGAAAGCAACGTGGCACGTTATATCGGCCCGAAGGCCAAGCTGTCCCGCCGTGAAGGCACCGACCTCTTCCTGAAGAGCGCACGCCGCTCGCTCGCCGACAAGTGCAAGCTCGACAGCAAGCCGGGTCAGCACGGCCGCACCTCGGGCGCACGTACGTCCGACTACGGCACGCAGCTCCGCGAAAAGCAGAAAGTGAAGCGCATCTACGGCGTGCTCGAGCGCCAGTTCCGCCGCTACTTCGCGGAAGCTGACCGTATCAAGGGCAACACCGGCGAAAACCTGCTGCAACTGCTCGAATCGCGTCTCGACAACGTCGTGTACCGCATGGGCTTCGCTTCGACCCGCGCTGAAGCGCGTCAGCTCGTGAGCCACAAGGCGCTCACGGTGAACGGCGTCGTTTCGAACATCCCGTCGATGCAAGTGAAGGCTGGCGACGTCGTCGCAATTCGCGAAAAGGCGAAGAAGCAGGCGCGTATCGTCGAAGCCCTCTCGCTCGCAGAGCAAGGCGGCATGGCAGGTTGGGTGTCGGTCGACGCGAAGAAGTTCGAAGGCACGTTCAAGAGCATGCCTGAGCGCAGCGACATCGCTGGCGACATCAACGAAAGCCTGATCGTCGAATTGTATTCGCGGTAATCGGATTGACGGCCGGGGTAACCTCTGTGCTTCGCGCAGGAGGCGGCCTCGGCCGTTTTTTTCAGGTTGTTGCCATCTCAGCCTTATCGGTGTAACGAGCCGAGGGTATTGAAAAGGAAAACCTATGCAAACCAGTTTGCTGAAACCCAAGATCATCGCTGTGGAATCGCTCGGCGACAACCACGCGAAAGTGGTCATGGAGCCGTTCGAACGCGGTTATGGCCACACCTTGGGTAACGCGCTCCGGCGCGTGCTGCTGTCGTCGATGGTGGGCTACGCGCCGACCGAAGTGACGATCGCAGGCGTCGTGCACGAATACTCGACGCTCGATGGTGTGCAAGAGGATGTGGTCAACCTGCTGCTGAACCTGAAGGGTGTCGTTTTCAAGCTGCATAACCGTGACGAAGTGACGGTTACGCTGCGCAAGGAAGGCGAAGGCGTTGTCACCGCTGGCGACATCGAACTCTCGCACGACTGCGAAGTGATCAACCCGGATCACGTGGTTGCGCATCTGACGAAGGGCGGCAAGCTCGACGTGCAGATCAAGATCGAAAAGGGCCGTGGCTACGTGCCGGGCAACGTGCGCCGTTACGGCGACGAGTCGGCCAAGATCATCGGCCGCATCGTGCTGGACGCGTCGTTCTCGCCGGTTCGCCGCGTGAGCTACGCCGTGGAAAGCGCGCGTGTCGAACAGCGTACCGACCTCGACAAGCTCGTGATGAACATCGAAACCAACGGCGTGATCTCGCCTGAGGAAGCGATCCGCCAGTCGGCCCGCATCCTCGTGGATCAGCTGTCGGTGTTCGCGGCGCTGGAAGGCACGGAAACGGCCGCGGAAGCGCCTTCGCGCGCCCCGCAGATCGACCCGATCCTGCTGCGTCCGGTGGACGATCTCGAACTCACGGTTCGCTCGGCGAACTGCCTGAAGGCCGAGAACATCTACTACATCGGCGATCTGATCCAGCGCACCGAGAACGAGCTGCTCAAGACCCCGAACCTGGGCCGCAAGTCGCTCAACGAGATCAAGGAAGTGCTCGCTTCGCGCGGTCTCACGCTCGGCATGAAGCTCGAAAACTGGCCGCCGGCTGGTCTCGACAAGTAAGAAGTCTGGCACGGACGCGGATTTTCCTTTAGAATCCGCGTCTTGCCTTTTTCACGTACCGGCCCGTGCCTCGATAGTTGCGAGGCGATAGAAGAGCTGGACCAAAACTTTGTTTCAAGGAAATTGAAATGCGTCACCGTCATGGTCTGCGGAAACTGAACCGCACGAGCAGCCACCGTCTGGCAATGCTCCGTAACATGTCCAACTCGCTCATCGAGCACGAAGTCATCAAGACGACGCTGCCGAAGGCGAAGGAACTCCGTAAGGTTGTCGAGCCCCTCATCACGCTGGGCAAGAAGCCGTCGCTCGCAAACCGTCGTCTGGCGTTCAACCGCCTGCGCGATCGTGACTCGGTCACGAAGCTGTTCGACGTGCTCGGTCCGCGTTTCGCGAACCGTCCGGGCGGCTACCTGCGTATCCTGAAGTTCGGTTTCCGTGTTGGCGACAACGCACCGATGGCACTGGTCGAACTGCTCGACCGTCCGGAAGTCGCGGAAGAGAACGTCCAGGAAGCGGAATAAGCTTTCCGTCGCTCGATCCCCGGATTGAGCGGCATGCGAAAAAGCCAGGCCTAGCCTGGCTTTTTTGTTTTCGGGCGCGGATGAAAGTGCGTTGAAGCGTGTTTACCGGTTGCAGTCCCCTTTTGCCTCACGGTGCACGAGAGAAGCCGGTCGGCGCCGATGGTACGATTACGTTCTGCCCCGAAGCCCGTTTGCCGTCGCACGCGGGCGCCACGCCGGAGTTCGTCGTGACCCTCAATGTGACCCTGATGCTGACTACGGTGCCCGACGAGGGCGCCGCCGAAACGCTCGCCGCCGGGGCGCTCGCGCAGCGCCTCGCCGCGTGCGTGACGCGCCTGGGCGCCGTCCACTCGCAGTATCACTGGCAGGGCAACATCGAGTCGGGCAACGAGATCCAGCTGCTCTTCAAGACGAGCCTCGCCCGCGCGGCCGAGCTCGAACAGTTCATCCAGACCCAGCATCCCTACGAGACGCCCGAGATTCTCTCGTGGCAAGCCACGGCGTCGAATGCCTACGGGCAATGGGTCAATGCCGAGACTCAGCGCACCCTTCATGTCTAACCGCTTCGATCGGCGCTCGCGCGCCGCGCCGTACGCTTCGCTGTCCGGCTTTCTCCTGCTCGTCTGCGCTCTGCTGCCGATGCTGATCGGTGCGTCGCTCGCGCGTGCGGCCGACGACGACTTCCTGCCGCCCGACCAGGCCTTTACGTTCAGCGCGAGCGAAGCGCCGGGCATGGTCGACGTGCACTTCAAGATCGCCGACGGCTACTACATGTACCGCGAGCGCTTCGCCTTCGTCGCGCGCAACGGCACGGCACAACTGGGCGAGGCGCAGATCCCGCCCGGCCACGTGAAGTTCGATCCGACCTTCCAGAAGAACGTCGAAACCTATCGAGGCGAGCTGACGATCCGCGTGCCGGTGCAAAAGGCGAGCGGTCCGTTCGATCTCGCGGTGACATCGCAGGGCTGCGCCGATGCGGGCATCTGTTATCCACCCGCGGAACACGTGTTCCACGTCAGCGGCGCGGCTTTGCAGGCCGCGACGGCTGGCCAGAGCCCCGTGCCGGGCGCAGCGAACCCGACGCCCACGCCCCAGCCGCACACCAGCGCAGCACCCGCAGCAGGCGACACCGAGGAGCCCTGGTACGAGCGCGCCACGAGCGCCGACTACGCGCAATCGCTGCTACAAGGCGGCGGCTTTTTCGCCGTGGTCGGCCTGTACTTCGTGGCCGGCATGGTGCTGAGCCTCTTGCCCTGCTCGTACCCGATGATCCCGATCCTGTCGGCGATCATCGTCGGTGAGGGCGCCCGCGTCACGCGCTCGCGCGGCTTCGCGCTCTCGTTCGTCTACGTGCTCGGCATGGCGCTCGTCTACACGGTGCTGGGCATTGCCGCTGCGCTGGTCGGCCAGAGCCTTGGCGCTTGGCTGCAGAACCCGTGGGTGCTGGGCGTGTTCGCGGTGCTCCTGACCGCGTTCGCCGTCATGCTGATCGCCGGCTACGACATCGCGCTGCCGCAGCGCTGGCAGGACGGCGCCTCGCGCGCCACCCAGGGCCGTTCCGGCGGCAAATTCGCCGCCGTCGCCGTGATGGGCGCGCTTTCCGCGCTCGTGGTGGGCGCCTGCATGACCGCGCCGCTCTTCGCGGTGCTGGCGTTCATCGCGCACACGGGCAACGCCGTGCTGGGCGGCGCGGCACTCTTTGCCATGGGCCTCGGTCTCGGCGTCCCGCTGATGATCCTCGGCCTCGGCGCGGGTTCGCTGCTGCCGCGTGCGGGCACATGGATGGATGGCGTGAAGGTGTTCTTCGGCGTCGTGCTGCTCGCGGCCGCGCTGTGGATCGTCTGGCCGGTGCTCGGCGCCACCGCGCAGATGCTGCTCGCCGCCCTCTGGCTGCTGCTCGCGGCCGCCGCGCTCGGGCTTTTCACGCCGAACGCAGGTGCGGTTAACGTCTGGCGGCGCCTTGGGCGTGGTCTCGGCGCGGCGTTCGCGATCTGGGCCGCGACGCTGATCGTCGGTCTTGCGGCGGGTTCGACGGATCCGCTGCGTCCGCTCGCGGTGCTGGCCGCGCGCGTGGGCGGCGCGAGCGATGTTGCCGCTGCCGGCGCGGCGCAGTCCGCCGGCGCCAACGAAGCGAACGCGTTGGTCTTCGCGCCCGTGCGCTCGCCTGCGCAACTCGACGCGGCGCTCAAGACCGCGGGCAAGCCGTCGATGCTCGACTTCTACGCCGACTGGTGCGTGAGCTGCAAGGAAATGGAGAAGTTCACGTTCAGCGACCCGCGTGTGCAGGCGCGCCTCGCGGAGCTGGGGCTGCTGCGCGCCGATGTGACCGCCAACAATTCGGACGACCAGGCACTGCTCAAGCGCTTCGGCCTCTTCGGACCGCCGGGCATCATCTTCTTCGATACGCAAGGGCACGAAGTACTGCGCGTGGTCGGCTACGAGAATGCCGACCGCTTCCTCGCGCGCCTCGATCGCGTGGCGGCGCCGGCGCCGCAGACGCCAGCAGCGCCATCGACCTGATTGGCCTGACCGGCGGCCTTGCGCGTGTGCGAGAACGCGCATCGGCCCAAAAGCAACAAGGCACGTCCGCGGACGTGCCTTTTTTTCATGCGATGCGTGCGGCGCTTACTTCTGTGCGCGCAGCAAACGCGCGGCGTCGAGCGCAAAATACGTGAGGATGCCGTCGGCGCCCGCGCGCTTGAACGCGAGCAGCGATTCCATCATCACCTTGTCGTGATCGAGCCAGCCGTTCTGCGCGGCGGCCTTGAGCATGGCGTACTCGCCGCTCACCTGGTACACGTAGGTCGGGAAGCGGAATTCATCCTTCACGCGGCGCACGATGTCGAGATACGGCATGCCGGGCTTCACCATCACCATGTCGGCGCCTTCCTCGATGTCGAGGCGCACTTCGCGCAGCGCCTCGTCGGAGTTCGACGGGTCCATCTGGTAGGTCATCTTGTTGCCCTTGCCCAGATTCGATGCCGAGCCCACGGCATCGCGGAACGGACCATAGAACGCCGAAGCGTATTTGGCCGAGTACGCCATGATGCGCGTGTGGATGTGGTTCTCGCTTTCGAGCATCTCGCGGATCGCACCGATGCGCCCGTCCATCATGTCCGAAGGCGCGACGATATCGACGCCGGCTTCCGCCTGGGCGCGTGCCTGCGCGACGAGGATCTCGATGGTCTCGTCGTTGATGACGTAACCGTTCTCGTCGAGCACGCCGTCCTGGCCGTGGCTCGTGTACGGGTCGAGCGCGACGTCGCACAGCACGCCGAGCTCGGGGAAACGCTTCTTCAGTTCGCGCACGGCGCGCGGAATCACGCCGTCGGGGTTCGTCGCCTCGATGCCATCGGGCGTCTTGAGCGCCGGATCGACAACGGGGAAGAGCGACAGCACCGGAATGCCGAGTTCGACGCACTGTTCGGCGACGCCCATCAGCAGATCGATCGACACGCGTTCGACGCCGGGCATCGACGGCACGGCTTCGCGCACGTTGTTGCCCGCAATAACGAATACGGGGTAGATCAGGTCGTTCGTGGTGAGGAGGTTTTCGCGCATCAGACGGCGCGAGAAATCGTCACGTCGCATGCGGCGCGGACGATGATGCGGATAGAAGCTCATGTCGGCGGATATCTTGAAACGGGATGGGTCCCGGGGCGCAGGAAACTTTTCGGGACAATGGTATATCATACCGATCGAGCGAGGCGCCTGGCGCCGAGCTCCCCGCTTCTCCTCCCTGAGCGGGTGCCTGTCGTTTTTCGATAAGGCTGTTTAACCCGCCGGAAACCACGGCGGGTTTTTTTATGTGCGCCGGAAGGGGCGTAGCAAGACCCGCGGCGCAGGCCGGAAAGGGCGCTTATGCCCGGCGTTGGCGTGGTCTGTGTGCGCTAGCGCACATAACGCGGCAGATGCCGCGCCGGCGCTGCGAAAAGATCTGATGAATGCGCGTGAAAAGCCCGACGGTGTGGGCTTTTGCACGATTGAGGGCCGGCCTGAAGCGACTGACCCGAGGGGCGTTACTCCGCTTGCGCGTCGGTTTCGCCGACAGATGCCTGCGGCACGATCCAGCTCTCGATCACGGCGTGCGCCTCGTCGAGCCCCACGCGCTTGAGCGCCGAAAAGAGCTGGGCGCTCAGCTTCCCTTCGTAACCTTGCTTGCTGTACTCGTCGAACGCCTTGCTGGTCGTACGCAGCGCGAGCACGCTTTCCTGACGCGTCAATTTGTCGCACTTCGTAAGGAGTGCGTGGATCGGTTTGCCCGTAGGCGCGAACCACTCGATCATGCGGCGGTCGAGGTCGGTGAGCGGGCGGCGGGCGTCCATCATCAGGATGAGGCCGGAGAGTTGCGCGCGCGTTTGCAGATAAAGCGAAAGCAACTGCTCCCAGTGCGCCTTCGCAGCGGCCGGCACTTCGGCGTAGCCGTAGCCGGGCAAGTCGACGAGATAGCCCGCGGGTTCGTCGGCGGGGCCGACCGAGAAGTAGTTGATATGCTGGGTGCGGCCTGGCGTCTTCGAGGCGAAGGCGAGCCGCTTCTGGTTGCACAGCAGATTGATGGCGGTGGACTTGCCGGCGTTCGAACGGCCGGCGAACGCAACCTCGGGCCGCGCCGTAGCGGGCACGTCGCGCAGATGATTCACCGTCGTGAAGAAGCGGGCTTGGTGCAGCAGGAAGGCCATCGGAAAAGGACCACAATGTGAGACAACGCGGCGGGTGGCCCGCCGGGCCCGGAAGTGCCCGGGATGGATTCTGGGATATCGGGGGCAGGCCCGACTGGCGCCGTGGCGCCTTGCGCGCTATTGTACAATGCGATGGTTTACTGAATACCAGCAAGGCCGGCGCGGGCCTTTCGAGGTAGATCGGTCGCTGTCGTACATTGCAGAACCTGATTCCCACAAGACGAAACAAGGTGCGCGAATGAATCGACTGGGCAAGTGCTTGAAGGTGTTCGAGAGTGCGATAGCGTCAGGTCTTACAGCAGGTTTATTCATGATGGCGGGGCAGGCAAACGCGGCGGATCAGGGAACGCCGGCCAAGCCCGACGTCGCCCGGGGGCAAGCCATTGCCGCGCAGGTGTGCGCGGCCTGTCACGCGGCCGACGGCAACAGCACCGGCGGCGCGTATCCCAAGCTCGCCGGCCAGCACGCCGACTATCTCGTCAAGCAACTCAAGGACTTCAAACCGCAGCCCGGCGGCAAGCCGGCGGCGCGCGCAAACCCCATCATGGCCGGCTTCGCTGCCGCCCTGTCAGACCAGGATATGATCAACGTCGCAGCCTGGTTCGCCTCCCAGACACCCAAACCCGGCTACGCGCGCGACGCGAAGACCGTGCCGTTCGGCCGGTCGATCTGGCGGGGCGGCATCGCCGACAAGGGAGTGCCGGCCTGTGCGGCGTGCCACGGACCCACGGGTCAGGGGATTCCGATCCAGTATCCGCGCCTCTCGGGCCAGTGGTCGGAGTATATCGTTGCACAGCTCAATGCTTTCCAGCAGGGCACGCGTAACAATAACGATCCGATGCGAACCATCGCGCACCGGCTCTCGGACGACGAGATCAAGGCCGTTGCCGATTACGCGGCCGGCCTGCATTGAGCGCAGCAGGTTTGCCGCGCGGTTGATCAGCAGTTTCACGGCGCGGCCGGCCGGAAAACAAGAAAAGGGTGAGGGCGTCGTCACGCTGACGGCGCGCCTGCACCCTTTTTTGCTGTAGCGCCTGATCGGCAAGAAAGCAGCAAGAGCGAAAAAGCGGAGTTTGAATGAGCGTCACCACGCAGGGTTTGCAGTTGAATGTTCGCCAGAAGGCGGTGAAAAGCGCCGTCGAGCTGATCAGCTCGATGCGCTTCGCGATTGCGCTGCTCGTCGTGCTCGCCATCGCGAGCATCGTCGGCACGGTACTCACGCAGGACGACCCGTACCCGAACTACGTCAACCAGTTCGGCCCCTTCTGGGCCGATATCTTCCGCTCGCTGAGCCTCTATACGGTCTACAGCGCGTGGTGGTTCATGACGATCCTCGGCTTTCTCGTGGTGTCGGTCTCGCTGTGCGTGATCCGCAACGCGCCGAAGATGCTCGCCGACATGAAGAGCTGGAAGGACAAGGTCCGCGAAGGCAGCCTGCGCGCGTTCCATCACAAGGGCGAGTTCGCGGTGGAGGGCGGCTCGCGCGAGCAAACGGCCGCCACGCTCGGCAAGCTGGCGGTGCGCATGGGCTACCGGTTCGTCACGCGCGAGAGCGAGGGCGCCACGCTGATCGCGGCCAAGCGCGGTGCGCTCACGAAGATCGGCTACATCTTCGCGCACCTCGCGATCGTGATCATTTGCCTCGGCGGCCTGCTGGACAGCAATCTGCCGATCAAATTCCAGATGTGGCTGTTCGACAAGACGCCGATCCGCAGCAACGCGGTCATCAACGACATTGCGCCCGAGCACCGGCTCTCGCAGTCGAACCCAACGTTCCGCGGCTACGCCTGGGTGCCCGAGGGCCAGTTCGTCTCCACGGCCATCCTCAACCAGCCCGACGGCTCGCTGATCCAGGACTTGCCGTTCTCGATCCAGCTCAACAAGTTCATCGTCGATTACTACTCGACCGGCATGCCCAAGCTGTTCGCGAGCGACATCGTCGTGATCGACCACAAGACGGGCCAGCGCATTCCGGCGCGCATCGAGGTGAACGAGCCGTTCGAGTACGACGGCGTGTCGATCTATCAGTCGAGCTTCCAGGACGGCGGCTCGCAGATGTCGATGACGGCGTGGCCCATGTCGGGCGCCAGCGCGAAGCACTTCCCGTTCGGCGGCACGATCGGCAATTCGGCGCCGCTCGCGGTGCCCGCTGGCCAGACGGTGCCGGGCGTGGATGGTCAGACCATCGAATTCGCGGACTTCCGCGCGATCAACGTCGAGAACATCTCGAACGGCAGCGGCGCGAACGACGCGCGCGGCGTGGCGCACCAGTCGCTCAAGGAAGCGTTCGACGAGCGCCTCGGCTCCGGTGCGAAGAGCTCGAAGCCGCTCGACCTGCACAACGTCGGCCCCTCGGTGCAGTACAAGGTGCGCGACAAGAACGGCCAGGCGCGCGAGTACAACAACTACATGCTGCCCGTGGACGTGGGCGGCGGCGATCGCATGTTCCTTGCGGGCATGCGCGAGAATCCCGACGATCCGTTCCGCTACCTGCGTATTCCCGCCGACACCGGCGGCACGCCGAAGGAGTGGATGATGCTGCGCGCGGCCTTCGAGGACCCCGCCTTGCGCGCGCAGGCCGCGAAGCGCTTCGCCGCGCGCTCGGTTCCCGATTCGAACCGCGAGCTGCAACAGCATCTCGAAGACAGCGCCGAGCGCGTCTTGACCCTGTTCGCGGGATCGGACGCCCCGCAGGCAGGCGCTGCGGGTGCTGCGGGCGCCGCAGGCGGCTTCCAGGCCGTGGCCGCGTTCATCGACAAGTCGGTGCCGAAGGAGCAGCAGGAAAAGGCGGCGAGCCTTCTGCTGCGCATGCTCGAGGGTGCGACATGGGACCTCTGGCAGCTCGCGCGCGAGCAGGCCGGCGAGCCCGACCTGAAGCCCGATGCCGACGCCGCGCGCTTCGTACAGGACTCGATCAACGCAATTTCCGACAGTTTCCTGTATGGATCTCCTGTCTATCTACAGCTCGATTCATTCAAGCAGGTGCAAGCTTCGGTATTTCAGTTGACGCGCGCGCCGGGCAAGAAAGTCGTGTATCTTGGCAGCCTGTTGCTCGTGCTCGGCATCTTCTCGATGTTCTACGTGCGTGAGCGGCGTCTGTGGTTCTGGCTGAAGGACCGGAAGGGTCAGGACGGTCAGGACCACGGCGTCGACGTCATCATGGCGATGTCGACCGCCCGCCGTACCCTCGACTTCGAGAAGGAGTTCGCCCGTACCCGCGACGCGGTCGGCCGTGCGCTAGGCGCGGCGCCGCAAACGGGCACCGCGGACAATGCGGGCGACACGAACGGCAGCGGCACGGACCGTGCGCCCTGATCCACGCACGTGATTGCAGCCACTCACGATCAACACCGGTAAGCCCATGGACTTGTCTCAGGTTTCCTCCTCCGCGAAGGCCCGCCGCGCCGAACGTGCGCAGGTGGCCAATGCCGCTGTGGCGCATGGCGCCGCGACTGCCCGCGACCGCGATCCCCTCGCCGACGGCCTGTTCGACGAACGCCCCTTTCTGCGCCGCCTGACGGTGGTGGACTGGCTGTTCGCGCTGGCGCTCGTGGCGGGCGCGGGCTTCGCGCTCTCGCGCTACCACGCGCACATGAACTACTACGACAAGCTGGTGCTGTGCGGCACGACGCCGGCGCTCGTCGTGCTGGGCTGGCGCTGGAAGCCGGCGCGGCTGCTCATGGCCGGCATCGCGGTGCTCGCGATTTTTGCGATCCAGATCTATCAGGGCGACCTCGCGCGCGCGGACCAGGCGTTCTTCCTCAAGTATTTCCTCTCCAGCCAGTCGGCCATCCTGTGGATGAGCGCGCTGTTCGTGCTCGCCACGCTGTTCTACTGGATCGGCCTGCTCTCGCGCTCGCCCTCGGGCGGCTCGATCGGCTCGAAGCTCACGTGGGCGGCGGTGCTCATGGGCTTCGTCGGCCTGATGGTGCGCTGGTACGAGTCCTACCTCATCGGCGCGGACGTCGGGCACATTCCCATCTCGAACCTCTACGAAGTGTTCGTGCTGTTCAGCCTCATCACCGCGCTCTTCTATCTGTATTACGAAAGGCACTACGACACGCGCGCGCTCGGCGCGTTCGTGCTGCTCGTGATCAGCGCGGCCGTGGGCTTCCTGATGTGGTACTCGATCTCGCGCGACGCGCAGCAGATCCAGCCGCTCGTGCCCGCGCTGCAGAGCTGGTGGATGAAGATCCACGTGCCGGCGAACTTCATCGGCTACGGCAGCTTCGCGCTTTCGGCCATGGTGGGCGTGGCGTACATCATGAAGGAGCGCGGCGTGCTGGCGGACCGCCTGCCCGCGCTCGAGGTGCTCGACGACGTCATGTACAAGTCGATCGCCGTGGGTTTCGCGTTCTTCACCATCGCGACCATTCTTGGCGCGCTGTGGGCGGCGCAAGCCTGGGGCGGCTACTGGAGCTGGGACCCGAAGGAAACCTGGGCGCTGATCGTGTGGCTCAACTACGCCGCCTGGCTGCACATGCGCCTCATGAAGGGCCTGCGTGGCGGCGTGGCGGCCTGGTGGGCGCTCACGGGTCTGCTCGTCACGACCTTCGCGTTCCTCGGCGTGAACATGTTCCTTTCGGGCCTGCACAGCTACGGCAAGCTGTAACCGAATCGGCCCGCAAGACGAATTAACCGTCGGATGCCTCGCGCTCCGACGGTTTTTTTTCGTCCGCCGGGAAGTTTTCTGCGAATTGCGCGTTTGCCCGCTTGAGGTCATCCAGTCGATCCACGTCGTGCACAGCACGGCGGGACGGGTCGAGATACGATCAATGTGCTGGCGGCGCACGCCACGCAAGAAGCAGGAGCAGCGATATGTGGATCAAGCGGAGCAGCAGGATCTTGCTCAACGGTGACGACATCCCCGCGAGCGAAATCACGCCGCAAAAGGTGTACGAACAGCGTCGGCGCATTCTGCGCGCAGCCGGCGCGCTCGCGCTCGGCGGTATCGCGGGGCCGTTCGGTGCGACGCAGGCGCTTGCGGAATACGCCCCCGGCGACCCGAAGGCGCAGAAGCTCGCCGCGCAGACGAACACGAAGTTCGTCGCGCTCGACAAGGTCACGCCGTACAAGGACATCACGACCTATAACAACTTCTACGAGTTCGGCACGGACAAGGGCGATCCGGCTCAAAACGCGCACACGCTGCGGCCGCGCCCGTGGAAGCTGAGCGTCGAGGGCGAGGTGAAGAACCCGAAGGTCTACGACATCGACGAGATCCTCAAGCTCGCGCCGCTCGAAGAGCGCGTGTACCGGCATCGTTGTGTGGAGGGCTGGTCGATCGTCGTGCCGTGGATCGGTGTTTCGCTTTCCGAACTGATCCGCCGCGCCCAGCCCACGGGCAACGCACGCTACGTGCAGTTCATCACGCTCGCCGACCCCTCGCAAATGCCGGGCCTCGCCGAGCCGATTCTCGACTGGCCGTATTCCGAAGGCCTGCGCATGGACGAAGCGATGAATCCGCTCACGCTGCTCACGGTCGGCCTCTACGGGCAAGTGCTGCCGAACCAGAACGGCGCGCCCGTGCGGGTGATGGTGCCGTGGAAGTACGGCTTCAAGAGCGCGAAGTCGCTGGTGAAGATCCGCTTCGTCGAGAACCAGCCGCCCACCAGCTGGAACAAGTACGCGCCGAACGAATACGGCTTTTATTCGAACGTGAATCCGAACGTCGATCACCCGCGCTGGAGCCAGGCCACGGAGCGGCGCATCGGCGAGGACGGCTTCTTCCAGCCCAAGCGCAAGACGCTCATGTACAACGGCTACGGCGACCTCGTCGCGTCGATGTATCAGGGCATGGATCTGCGCAAGAACTTCTGAGCAACGCGCTAGATGGAGCGAGAGATGGAATCGACGACGACACCACAGGCCGCCGCGCGCGTGGGGGCGGGCCAGGCGCGTCCTGCGCGAAAGGCGGGGAGCGTGACGGGTCCGCGCTGGCTGCCGTGGGCGAAGGTGGCGGTGTTCGTCGCGGCGCTGTATCCGCTCGCGCGCCTCGTGCTGTTCGGCTTCACGGACGGGCTCGGTGCGAATCCGATCGAGTTCATCACACGCTCCACGGGCCTGTGGACGCTGGTGTTCCTCTGCATCACGCTCGCGGTCACGCCGCTGCGACGACTCACGGGCTGGAATACGCTGGTCCGCTTTCGGCGCATGCTGGGCCTCTTCGCGTTTTTCTACGCGACGCTGCACTTCACGACCTACATCTGGTTCGACAAGTGGTTCGACGTCGCCGCGATGCTCAAGGACGTGGGCAAGCGGCCGTTCATCACGGTGGGTTTCGCGGCGTTCGTGCTGCTGATTCCGCTCGCCGTGACGTCCACGCGCGCGATGGCGCGCCGGCTCGGACGCCGCTGGCAGATGCTGCATCGGCTCATCTACGCGATCGGCGTGCTGGCGATCCTGCACTTCTGGTGGATGAAGGCGGGCAAGCACGACCTCGTGCTGCCCAAGCTCTACGGCGCGATCATGCTGGCGCTGCTCGGCTGGCGTGTGGCTGTGTGGCTGCTTGCGCGCTGGCGTGCCGCGCGCGCGGGGGCGGGCGCCGCGTAGGCGCAGCGCGCGCAGGCAGGCAAACAAAAAGCGACGCCGTAGCGTCGCTTTTTTCATGGGCGGGCGGACGACAGACTCAGTCCGGCAGCACGCGTTCACTCGCGAACAACT
Organism: Paraburkholderia sp. BR10937; assembly: GCF_040965695.1. Lineage (NCBI taxonomy): Bacteria > Pseudomonadati > Pseudomonadota > Betaproteobacteria > Burkholderiales > Burkholderiaceae > Paraburkholderia > Paraburkholderia sp. BR10937. The sequence continues at coordinate 23,354 of NZ_JBFRCL010000043.1, read as the reverse complement.
GCGCCACGCTTTCGCGCTCGCGCGCGAGATGCACGCGTTTGCCGTCGACCATCACCTCGGCTGCGCGCGCCCGCGTGTTGTAGTTCGAGCTCATCACGAAGCCGTAGGCGCCCGCGGAGCGGATCGCGAGCACGTCGCCCGGTTCGATCGCGAGCGAGCGGGCGCGGCCCAGCCAGTCGCCGCTTTCGCACACCGGGCCGACCACGTCGTAGGTTTGCGGTGCCGACTGGCGCGCAACGACCGGCTCCATCGCGTGATACGCGTCGTACATGGCGGGACGGGCGAGGTCGTTCATCGCGGCGTCGACGATCGCGAAGTTCTTCTCCGAGCCCGGCTTCAGGAACTCGACCGTGGTGAGCAGGATGCCCGCATTGCCCACGAGCGAGCGGCCCGGCTCGAAGTACACCTCGCGCGCCTTGCCCGTTTTCGCGCCATACGCCTCGATGCGGTCGAGCACCGTGCGCACGAACTCGCCGATGTCGGGCGGCGTTTCGTCGTCGTAGGTGATGCCGAGGCCGCCGCCCACGTCGATGTGGCGGATGCTCACGCCGTCGGCTTCGATCTGGTCGACGAGTTCGAGCAGCTTGTCGATGGCGTCGAGATACGGCGCGATTTCGGTGATCTGCGAGCCGATGTGGCAGTCGATGCCGACCACGTCCAGGTGTGCCATGGCCGCGGCGGTGCGATAGGTCGCGCGTGCTTCCTCGAACGCCACGCCGAACTTGTTGGCCTTCAGACCGGTGGAAATGTACGGGTGCGTTTTCGGATCGACGTCCGGGTTCACGCGCAGCGAAACCGGCGCCTTCTTGCCGAGCTTGCCCGCCACGTCGTTGAGGCGGTCGAGTTCGGGAATCGATTCGACGTTGAAGCACTTCACGCCCGCTTCGAGCGCCTCGCGCATTTCACCGGCGGTCTTGCCAACGCCCGAGAACACCACGTCCTCTGCCTTGCCGCCTGCCGCGAGCACGCGGGCGAGCTCGCCCGCCGAAACGATGTCGAAGCCCGCGCCTTCGCGAGCGAACACGTTGAGCACGGCGAGGTTGCTGTTCGCCTTGACCGCGACGTGCACCTTGGCGCGGCGGCCGGCGCAGGCGTCGGCGTAGGCGTGCCATGCGGCGGTGAGCGCCGCGCGCGAATACACATAGAGCGGCGTGCCGTACTGTGCGGCGAGATCTGCGGCCGAGACGCCTTCTACGAAGAGCGTGCCGTTATCGCGGTGAAAAGCGGACTGGGTCATGCGAGTGTTTTACTGGGTTGGCGTGGCGTCGGAAGCCGGTTGCGGGCTGCCGTTGGTCGCGGGCGGGGTGCCGAGTTCGGTGTCCGGGGACAACGACAGCGGCGTGCCGGAGGTGTCCGGGATCGTGCCGACGGGCGCCGATGCCGATTCGGGCGCACTCGCGGGCGCGCCTGCAGGCGTCGCGCCGGTTTCCGGCTGCGTGGTTTCGAAATTGGGCTTGGGCGGAAGCGGCGGCACGGTGGGCATGTAGAGCGCGCCGCGCTGGCCGCAGCCTGCAAGGGCGACGGCGCCGATCGCAAAAGCCGCTAGAATCGCGCGGGGCGTCCATGCGCTGGGGGCCGCTGCGCGCGTCCGGGAAATGACACGCATAATTGTCCCTGAATGAATAACCGGTGGAGTTTAGCATGCCAGACAATGACTACCTGAGCCGCGCGGAGGCCGTGCTGGCGGCCGTGGAGCGCGCCGTGGACGAGGCGGAAGCCGACATCGAACTGGAGCGCAGCGGCAACGTTCTGACGCTCGAATTCGAGAATCGCACGAAGATCATCGTGAATTTGCAGCCGCCGATGCGCGAAATCTGGATCGCGGCGAAGGCAGGCGGTTTCCACTATCGCTTCATCGATGGCGAATGGCGCGACACGCGCACGGGCACCGAATTCTTCTCGGCGCTCACGGCGTATGCAACGGAGCAGGCGGGCGAGCCGGTGCGGTTCGAGCCATAAGCTCGCAAGTGTGAGTTCGTAAAAGAAACGGGCGCCAGTCGAAAAACTGGCGCCCGTTTTTCATTGCCACCGTTGCCGCGAGCCTCAGTGCCCGCGGAACAGATTCATGATGTCTTCCTTCTCCTTCGCATTCACGTGCTCCGGGGCAGGCGCGGCGCCCGCATCGTCCGCGCCCGATGCACCGCTCGCCGACGCCTCGAGCGCTGCCTGGCTGATGCCCACGGTCGAGACGAAGCCGTGGCCCGGCGTGGCGTCGGCGTAGTAGAGCTCGTCGCCGAGTGTGACGATGCCGTCCGGCATCGCCATCCTGTACTCGGGCACGCCGTTGAGCGCCTTCTGCATGTAGTCGATCCAGACCGGCAGCGCGAGACCGCCGCCCGTTTCCTTGTCGCCGAGGCTGCGCGGGTTGTCGTAGCCGATCCACGCGATCGCGGCCAGCGTGTGCTGATAGCCCGCGAACCACGCGTCGCGCGAGTCGTTGGTCGTGCCGGTCTTGCCGCCCAGGTCGGTGCGCTTGAGGGCGTTCGACTTCGCGCCCGTGCCGCGCTGCGCGACGCTCTGCAAGAGGCTGTTCATGATGTACGCGTTGCGCGGGTCGATGGCGCGCGGCGCGTTCCGCTCGGCCACGAGCGGCTGGGCCTGGGCGACCACCATGCCGCGCTGGTCGGTGACCTCGGCGATCAGATACGGATTCACGCGATACCCGCCGTTGGCGAATACCGAGTAGCCGGCGGCCATCTGCAGGGGCGTGACGAGACCGGCGCCGAGCGCCATCGGCAGGTAGGCGGGGTGCCGGTCGGCGTCGAAGCCGAAGTGCGTGATGTACTGCTGCGCGTACTTCGTGCCGATGTGGTTGAGGATGCGGATCGACACGAGGTTCTTTGACTTCATGAGCGCCGTGCGCATGCTCATCGGGCCGTCGAAGCCGCCGCCATAGTTCTTCGGCTCCCACGGCTGCCCGCCCGTTTCGGCGGCGCTGAAGAAGAGCGGCGCGTCGTTGATGACGGTCGCCGGCCCGAGCCCCTTGTCGAGCGACGCCGAGTAGATGAACGGCTTGAAGCTCGAACCCGGCTGGCGCCACGCCTGGGTGACGTGGTTGAACTTGTTCTTGTTGAAGTCGAAGCCGCCGACGAGCGCGCGGATCGCGCCGTCCTGCGGCACGATCGAGATGAACGCGCCTTCGATTTGGGGCAACTGCGTGATCGACCACTCGCCCGCGTTGTTGCGCGCGAGGCGGATGATGGCGCCGGGCCGGATCTTCTGCGACGGCTGCGCGCGCGCGGAGAGCGCGAACTGCGCGAAGCGCAGCCCGTCGCCGGTGATGCTCGTGGTGTTGCCGTCCATGAACGTGACCCGTACTTCCTTCGGGCTAGCCGCCGTCACGACCGCCGCCACGAGTTCACCGTTGTCGGGGTGCTCGACGAGCGCGTCGTCGATGGCCTGCTCGCGCTCGTCGCTGTCCGAGGGCAGGTCGATGAACGCCTCGGGCCCGCGGTAGCCGTGGCGCCGCTCGTAGTCCATCAGCCCCTTGCGCAGCGCCCGATAGGCGACGTCCTGGTCGGCGGAGTCGATGGTGGTGACGACGTTCAGTCCGCGCGTGTACGCCTCCTCGTGGTACTGCGCGTACATCATCTGGCGCACCATTTCCGCGACGTACTCGGCGTGGACGCTGAATTCCTTGCCCGCGCCCTTGACGACGAGCGGCTGCGCCGCAGCCTCGTCGTACTGCTGCTGGGTGATGTAGTGCAGCTCGAGCATGCGCTGGAGAATGTACTCCTGGCGCACCTTCGCCCGCTTCGGGTTGACGACCGGGTTGTAGGCCGACGGCGCCTTGGGCAGCCCGGCCAGCATCGCGCACTCGGCGAGCGTGAGGTCTTTCAGATCCTTGCCGAAGTACACGCGCGCGGCGCTCGCGAAGCCATACGCGCGCTGGCCCAGATAGATCTGATTCATGTACACCTCGAGAATCTGATCCTTCGAGAGCTTCGACTCGATCTTGTAGGCGAGCAGCATCTCGTAAATCTTGCGCGTGTAGGTCTTTTCGCTCGAAAGGAAGAAGTTGCGCGCCACCTGCATGGTGATCGTGCTGGCGCCCTGGGTGGCGTGGCCATTGGTGAGCGCGACGAAGCCCGCGCGCGCGATGCCGGCGAGATCGACGCCGCCGTGATCGTAGAAGCGCGCGTCTTCGATGGCCAGAATGGCCTTCTTGAGGTTGTCGGGCACGTCCCTGAAATGGACGATGTCGCGCCGCTCCTCGCCGAATTCGCCGATCAGCACGTGGTCGCGCGTGTAGATGCGCAGCGGCACCTTCGGACGATAGTCGGTGAGCGCCTCGAGCGACGGCAGGTTGGGCGTCGCCACGACGAGCGCGTAGCCGAGCACCAGCGCGACGCACACCACGCCAGCGAAGATGAGGCCGAAAAAGGCGATCAGCAGCGTGGCCCACCACGGGCGCTTGCGCCGCCGGGGCGGCTCGGGCGGCGTGGAAGGCGGTACGGACGAAGGAAGCTGATCTTGCATACGAACACCAGAAAAACGGTCCCGCGATTATAGCCGCCGCTCGCTCGCGGGCTTTCGAGATGCTTACATGGACGGCGCATGCGAGCACGCAACCCGCTGTTTCTGTCGACGCGTCTGCTGACGCTTATTGCTGATATTCGCACTGTAGACGTGCCCCTCGCGCGTGAATAGCGCTGGTGGCGATCGTTGGCCGTTCGGCCGAGTATTCGTGCGCCGCTCTGGTTCGCACAATTTCTCCATCGACGCGCTGCGAACGGTTTGCGGCGCGCGGACAGACGGGAGGGATGCGATGGGTTTCGGGAATCCGCTGTTGTTGGGCGCTCGCCGCTTTGCCGCGGGTGTGGATTTAAGCGCGCGCGGGGTCACGCTGGTGGTGTTGAGCCAGCGTATTGTCGGGGCGGGGCCGGTCCGCCTCGAATGGCTGGCGGGCGCGCCGCTCGCGCGCGAGGCGCTCGCCGGCGCGGAGATCGTCGACCGGGCGGCCATCGTCGCGGCGCTTCGCGGCGTGTTTGGCGAGTTGCCGCGCGCCAGCGCCGCGGCGTCGCTGCGTTGCGCCATGGCGCTGCCCGCGAGCGCGACGCTCGTCGCGACCGTGCCGCTCGCGCGTCTTGCGCCGGTGGGTGCAATGGACGAGTCGGGTATTCACGCGGCGCTCGAGCCGCTCGTGCTGGCGGAGGCGGAACGCGTGGCGGGCGTGGAGCGCGGCGAGCTGGCGGTCGACTGGAGCGTGCTGCCGGCCACGCCGCGCAGCCACGAAGCGCAGGTGACGATCGCGGCGACGGCGCGGCAACATCTCGAAGCGCGCATCGAATGCGCGGCCATGGCGGGCATTACGTTGTGTGCCGTGGACGGCGAGGCGCACGCCGCGTTGCGCGCGATGCGGCACGCGGCGGTCTACGAGTTGCCGCCGCACGAACCCTGGGTGGCGATCTGGGTCGGCCCGGAAGGCGTGCACGGCTGGTTGCTCGTCGACGATTCGATCATCCGGCACATGCGCTTTCCCGCGCTCGAACATGCCGATCTCGTGGAGGCGCTGCGCGACCTCGTCGACGGCGAGCAGGCCGGCTGCGTGCAGGTCTCGGGCGAGCTTGCCATGCTGCGCGGCGCGAACTTCACGATGGCCGACATCGGCGACGCGCTGGGCGCGCCAGTGCTGCCCTTCGAATGCGCACCGCTGGCCGACATCGAGTGGCCGCTCGCGGCGGCGCTGTTGCATGATCCGGCGTGCGCGGTGGCGTTCGGACTCGCGTTGCGCGGGGTGGCGGAATGACGCTCGCGCGCGCCGTGCGCGAGTTACCGCGCCGGGCCGTCGGCGGATTCAATCTGCTGCCGTGGCGGCAGCGCGCCATTCGCAGGCGGCGTTGCTGGCGCCTGCTCGAATGGGGCGCAGCGGCGCTAGGCGGGGGCGCGTGTGCGCTGGGTGTCGTGCTCTGGCAGCGCGTCGAATGCAGCGCGCTCGAGGCTCGGCGCGCGGTGCTGGAGCGACCGCTGGCGCAGTGGCGTGCACCGCTCGCCGAAGCGCAGCGCCTCACGCTGGAGAGCGAAGCGCGGCGTGACGGCGAGCGACTCGCCCGGCAGCACGCGCTGGCTACGGCGCGCTTTTTCGCTCTCGCGGACGCGTTGGCAAGCGACCCTCTGCCGGGCGTCGGATTGCAGCACCTCGCGCAGTTCGCCGATGAAACCGATCTGCAGGCGAGCGCGGCGGACGAATCGGCGGCTGCGGCCTGGCTCGGACGGCTGCGCTCGCTGCCCGATATCGAGGCCGTGAGCGTGCGCGAACTCAAGCGTGGCGCGCCGGCCGGCGCCGCACGCGAGCGTGCGTCCGACGGCGAACCGATTCGCGTGGCGGCTCATCTCGTCTGGCAAGGCGCGAGTACCGTGCCCAGGGCCGGCGCACCGCGAGCGCACGAGGCGCCGCGAGCGTCGAGCGGTGTCGCAGCGAAGGAGGCCACATGAGCACGATGCCTGCGCACGCTGGACAGGAGCGGGCGCTCGTCTCGTCTTGGCCAGGCGCGGGCACGGTATTACGCGGATGGCCGCCGCTGCACGCGTGGAGCCCGCACCGCCGGCTGGTTGTCGCGTTGACGATTGCCGTGCTGGCTCTCGCCACTGCAAGCGGCGCCTGCATTGTCGGGGACCCGCTTGGCGTGCAGGCGGCAAGCGCCGCGCTGGAAGCCGCTCAAAAGCGCTACGGCGATGCCCAGCAAGTCCTGGCGCGTCTGCCCGCGCTGCGCGAAGCTGCGGCGCGAATGCCTTCGCGTGCGCCGCGTGCAGGCAATTCCGCCGACGACATTCGCCGCATCTCGCAACTCGCCGCGCGATCGGGCCTCGTGCTGCAAGTGCTGGAGCCAGGCGTCGCGGGCGGCATGCAAGCCGAGGCGTTCCGGTCGATCAGGCTGGTCGCGCAAGGCAGCTTTGCGCAACTGCGCCGACTGCTCGAAGAGTTGGCGCGCGAGGCGGCGCTCACGGTGCCATTCGAGCTTGCCATCCGGCGCACGGGAACCGGTCTGTCGGTCTCGGCAACGTTGCGCGTATACGATGCGCTTCCCGCCGTGCCGCTGGCGGTGGCGTCCGCCACAGCGGCGACTCGCGATCCCTTCACGCATGCGGCTGCGGCCGGGAGGGCGGAAGACGGTTGGCGCCTTGCCGGCATCCTGCAGGATCGGCTGCGCATCCTCGCGCTCCTGGAAACGCCCGAGGGCGTCGTGACCGCACAGGCGGGCGAGGCGATCGGCAATGCGCGCGTGCTGGCAATCGGGCCGGCGCGGGTCGTCGTCGCGGCGGGTGGGACGACGCGCGCGCTCGGCTGGGCGGAGCCGGCGAAATGAGCGCGCCCGAGCGGAACGTTGTTGTCCTCGCCGCGTTGATGATGAGCGTTGCCGCGTGCGCTGCATGGGCTGCGGTCCCGCCGCCTCAACCTGGGTGGGCACGTTCGCCCGTGGCCCTCGGGCGCTACGAAGTGCCGCCGTTGCCCGACGGGGCGGGGGAGCCCGCAGCGAAACAGTGGATCGGCAATCCGTTCATAGAAGGCAGCGATGCCTCTATGACCGAAGTCGCGCCCGAAGACGTTTCGCGGGCAGACGCGGACGGTGACGCTGGCGTGTCCCAACGCGCCGCCCAGCCTTCACGCGAATCCGGCAGCGACTTACCAGCGGCCGGGCCGCTCGAAGGGCCGCCTGTACCCATGCGCGCGCCAATGCGCCTTGGCGACGCCGCGGCGGCCAACGATGGGTTGCCGCCAAACCGGCCGATCACGCTCAACTTCCAGCGCGCTGAACTCACGGCCGTTCTGCATGCGTTCGCCCAGTTCACGAAGCTCAATATCGTCGCAAGCGAACGGGCGCGCGGCCAGGTGACGTTGCGCCTCGAGCGCGTGCCGTGGCGTACCGCGTTCGACCTGCTGCTGGAAGCAAACGGCCTTGCGATGTCGCGCATCGGCGACGTGATCTGGGTCGCGCCCGCCGCGGAGGTGGCGGCGCGCGAGCGGCAGCGTTACGAGGCGCACGCCCGGGCCGCGGAGCTGGAACCGCTCGCGAGCCGCTCGTTCGAGTTGCATTACGCGCGCGCCGAGGATTTGCGCCGCTTCCTGACCGGCACGGGCGCACAGCGCGCACTCTCGAAGCGCGGCACGGCGGTGGCGGACGCGCGCACGAATGTCCTCTTCGTCACCGACCTGCCGGCGCGACTCGACCAGATCGGCGAACTCGTGTGGCGGCTCGATGCGCCCGCGCGCCAGGTGCTGATCGAGGCGCGTATCGTCGAGGGGGACGAGGGGCTGTCGCGCGAGCTGGGCGTGCGTCTTGGCGTCACGCCGGTGAGCGTGGACGCAACGGCCCCCCGCGGCCTGACCACCAAAGCCGACGGCACGGTGTACGACCTCGCGGCGGGCCCGATCGCCGGCTTCGAGCCCGCCGGCCTTGGGCTCACGCTGCTGGCCGCGCGCGCCACCCGCCTGCTCGACATCCAGTTGAGCGCGCTCGAGGCCGAAGGGCGCGGGCGCGTGGTGTCGAGCCCGCGCGTGGTCACCGCCGACCGCACGAAGGCCGTCGTCGAGCAGGGCACCGAGCTGCCCTATCAGGCCAAGGTCGGGCAGGGCGTTTCGGGCGTGCAATTCCGGCGCGCCAGCCTGAAACTCGAAGTCGAGCCGCAGATCACACCCGATGGCCGCGTGATACTCGACCTCGACGTGGCGAAGGACAGTGTCGGCGAGCAAACGGCCGCTGGGCCTGCGATCAACACCAAGCACGTGCAGACGCGCGTGGAAATCGAGGACGGCGGCACGGTCTCGATTGGCGGCATCGACGCGACCGATGACCGCGATGATGTGACGCGCGTGCCACTCCTGGGCAAAATACCGTTTTTGGGCGCGCTTTTTTCGCATCGCGCGCACCGGGATCAGCGCAGCGAGCTGGTGGTTTTCATCACGCCGCGCGTCGTGGAGCCGAATTGACCCTCCTTGACCGGTCAAACCGGCCGCAAGCGGGCAGCCGCATGTTTACGGGGTCCGATCAACGGGGCCGCAGGCTCGACAATGCCGCCGCTTTGCCAGTAAGCTGCGGCACCAACCTTTCGTAGGAAACGCTGCAAGTGCGGGACGCAAACGCCAATGTATTTTTCGTAGGGCTCATGGGCGCCGGCAAGACGACCGTGGGCCGGGCGGTCGCGCGCCGGCTGGAGCGTCCGTTCTTCGATTCCGATCACGAGATCGAGGCGCGCACGGGCGCACGCATCCCGGTGATCTTCGAACTCGAAGGCGAAGCGGGCTTTCGCGACCGCGAGGCCCAGGTGATCGAAGAGCTCACGGGGCGCGAAGGCATCGTCCTCGCGACGGGCGGCGGCGCGGTGCTGCGGCCCGAGAATCGCGCAGCGCTCAAGGCGCGCGGCTTCGTCGTGTATCTGCGTGCGCATCCGCACGACCTGTGGCTGCGCACGCGGCGCGACAAGAATCGTCCGCTCCTGCAAACCGAAGACCCCAAGGCGCGGCTCGAAGCGCTGTACGAAGTGCGCGACCCGCTGTATCGCGAAGTCGCGGATTTCGTGATCGAAACCGGCCGGCCTTCCGTCAACGGACTCGTCAACATGGTGCTGATGCAGCTCGACATGGCCGGCGTCGTGCGGGCCACGGCGCGCGAGTAGGGCGCAGGTCGCCCGGTGAGTCGCGCAGTGAGTCGTGCAGCACGCAGCGCATCGGAAACCCAAAAGATTCAGAGCATGATTACCGTCAACGTCGAACTGGGCGACCGCGCCTACCCTATCCATATCGGCTCCGGCCTGATCGGTCAGACGGCGCTCTTCGCGCCCCATATCGCCGGCAAGTCGGTGACGATCGTGACGAACACCGTCGTCGATCCGCTCTACGGCGAGACGCTGCGCGCCGCGCTCGCGCCGCTCGGCAAGGACGTCAACACGGTGGTGCTGCCCGACGGCGAGGCGCACAAGAACTGGGAAACGCTCAACGAGATCTTCGACGCGCTGCTCACCTCGCGCGCCGACCGCAAGACCACGCTCATCGCGCTGGGCGGCGGCGTGACGGGCGACATGACGGGCTTCGCGGCCGCCTGCTACATGCGCGGCGTGCCGTTCATCCAGGTGCCGACCACGCTGCTTTCGCAGGTCGATTCGTCGGTGGGCGGCAAGACGGGCATCAATCATCCGCTCGGCAAGAACATGATCGGCGCGTTCTATCAGCCGCAGGCCGTGATCGCCGACATCGGCGCGCTGGCCACGCTGCCGGAGCGCGAACTGGCGGCCGGCATTGCCGAGGTCATCAAGACCGGCGCGATTGCCGACGCCGAATTCTTCGACTGGATCGAAGCCAACGTCGAAGCGCTCCACCGTTGCGAGCCCGCAGCGCTCGCGCACGCGGTCAAGCGCTCGTGCGAGATCAAGGCATCGGTCGTGGCCGCCGACGAGCGCGAAGGCGGCCTGCGCGCCATCCTCAACTTCGGCCATACGTTCGGCCATGCGATCGAGGCCGGGCTCGGCTACGGCGAGTGGCTGCACGGCGAGGCGGTGGGCTGCGGCATGGTGATGGCGGCGGACCTCTCGGTGCGCATGGGCATGCTGGACGAAGCCTCGCGCACGCGCCTCGTGCGCGTGGTCGAGGCCGCGAAGCTGCCGGTGCGTGCACCGGCGCTCGGCGCCGAGCGCTACGTCGAGCTGATGCAGGTCGACAAGAAGGCCGAGGGCGGGGCGATCAAGTTCATCCTGCTCAAGCGCTTCGGCGAGACGCACATCGGCCGCGCGCCCGACGAAGCCGTGCAGGCCACGCTCGCCGCCGCGACGCAGAACTGAGGCGGCGCCGGCGACAACCCCTTGCGGAGGAACGGTGAGCGACACCCGCAGCGATAACCGTAGTGATCCCCGTAGTGTTCAGGAACGTAGCGACGCGCATGGCGGCGACGCCAGCGCCGCGCTGGTCGCGTCATTCGAGGCGGGTCTCGCGCCTTACGCGGCGCACGCCTCGCGCTCGCGCGGGCGGCGCTACCCCGAGCCGCCCCCCGCCGCGCGCAGCGAGTTCCAGCGCGACCGCGACCGCATCGTCCACTCGACGGCGTTTCGCCGCCTGGAGTACAAGACCCAGGTGTTCGTGAATCACGAGGGCGATCTCTTTCGCACACGGCTCACGCACAGCCTGGAAGTCGCGCAGATCGCCCGCTCGGTCGCCCGCAACCTGCGCGTGAACGAGGATCTGGTCGAGGCGATTTCGCTCGCCCACGACCTCGGCCATACGCCGTTCGGCCATGCGGGCCAGGACGCGCTCAACGAGTGCATGCGCGAGCACGGTGGCTTCGAGCACAATCTCCAGAGCCTCGCGGTCGTGGACGAGCTCGAAGAGCACTACGGCGCGTTCGACGGCCTGAACCTGTGCTTCGAGACGCGCGAAGGCATTCTCAAGCACTGCTCGCGCGAGCATGCGCGCCATCTGGGCGATCTGGGCGAGCGTTTTCTGCTCGGCCGGCAGCCGTCCATCGAAGCGCAGATCGCCAACATCGCCGACGAAATCGCCTACAACAACCACGACGTCGACGACGGCTTGCGCTCGGGCCTGCTCACCATCGAGCAGCTCGCCGAGGTCGAACTCTGGCAAACGCACTACGACGCCGCGCGCGACGAATATCCGCAGATCGAGGGTCGACGGCTGGTTCACGAGACGGTGCGGCGGATCATCAACACGCTGATCGTCGATCTGATCGGGCAGACGCGGCGCAATCTCGCCGAGTGCGCGCCGCAGTCGCTCGACGACGTGCGCGCGGCGCCCGCGCTCGTCGCGCACAGCGAGCGCGTGGCCGCGCAGGCGGCTGCGCTCAAGCGCTTTCTCTACCGCAACCTGTACCGCCACTATCGCGTGATGCGCATGGCCAACAAGGCGCGCCGTGTGGTGAAGGGGCTGTTCGAGGCGTTCAGCGAAGACCCGCGCCTGCTGCCGCCGCCGTACCAGACGCAGGACGCCGCCGTGCAGCCGCGGCTGATCGCGCATTACATTGCGGGCATGACCGACCGCTATGCCCTGAAGGAGTACCGCCGTCTCTTCGTCGTCGCCGACGACGTTTGAGGACGCGGCTCGCCCCCTCCCACCGCCCCTGCCGATTCCGGGAGCCCATTTGATCAAGTCCTGGCCATATCCGCGCGTTGCCGCGCACCGAGGGGGTGGCACGCTCGCGCCCGAAAACACGCTGGCGGGTCTGCGCACGGGCGCGAGCCTCGGCCATACGCTGGTCGAGTTCGACGCCAGGCTGTCCGTCGACAACGTCGCGTTCCTGCTGCACGACGACACGGTGAACCGCACATCGAACGGGCACGGCGCCGCGGCATGCATGCGCTACGCGGAACTTTCGACGCTGGACGCGGGCAGTTGGCGGGATGCGCGTTTTACGGGCGAGCCAATGCCCACGCTCGCTCAGGTCGCAGTGTGCTGTCGTGAGCTGGGGCTTGCGGCGAACGTCGAGATCAAGCCCTGCGCGGGCCGCGACGTGGAGACAGGGCGCATGGTCGGCGCCGAAGCGGCGCGCCTGTGGGAGCAGGAAACGCAGGCGGGCATGCCGCCCTTGCTCTCGTCGTTTTCCTACGCGGCGCTCGAGGCGGCGCGCGAGAGCGCGCCGCAACTGCCGCGCGGCCTGCTATTCGAGCGGGTGCCCGCCGACTGGCGCGAGCAGACCGCGGCGCTCGAGTGTGTGTCGCTCCATGCGAGCCATCGCCATCTGGACGAGGCGCTCGTCGAGCGCATCAAGTCGGCGGGGCTTTTCATCCTCGCCTATACGGTGAACGACCTCGACCGCGCTCGCCAGCTCGTGAGCTGGGGTGTCGATACGGTCTGCACCGACCGCATCGACCTGATCGGGCCGCACGCGCTCGACGCCTGAGGCCCAGGCCGGGCGGCCGACGCCAGGCTCCTCCTTCAGCGGCGCGCGAGCAGCGCGCCCACTACCAGCGCTACACCGCCGGCGATCGCGACGGCCTGCCAGGGATTGCGGTGCACGTAGTCGTCTGCGCCGGCGATGGCCGCGTCGGTATGGTCGCGCGCGGCGGCACGCGCGACTTCGAGCCGCTCGCGAGCGGCGTCGAGACGCTTGCGGATGTCGGCGCGCAGCGCAGCTGCATCGGCCTGGGTTCCTTCGCCCAGCGTGTTTTCCAGCTCGGCGAGCAGATCACGCAACTCGTCGGTGATATCGGCGGCGGCGCTGCGGCCGCGGCGCGCGATGCGCCGCGCATGTCGGCTCGTGCGCGTCCAGGAATCTCCGAGGGCTTCTCGCGTGTTCGGAAAGGCGCTCATTTATGGCTCCGTCGTTGAAAAGTCACAGGTAAAAGGCTCGCCGCGGGGCGCACGAAAAAGGGCGCGGGAGGGCGAGGACCGGAGTGCCAGTATTGCGCAATTCCAGTGCCCGAGCCTTGAACGAGCGCAGCGAGCCGGGCGCAAATGCCCGCCAGGCGGGGCTCCGCTCTCTGGTGACAAAACAGGTGATTACGGGGACAGCACGCTTTTTCGCAGAGGCATAGAATCAGGATAAGCCCATGCGAAGGCGGGGAAAATCGATGGAGACGCGAAGACAGGAAGGGCACGGCCGGGCGGGAAACGCCGCCCTCCGCCAGACGCCGCAAGGGCGAGGCGAAGGGCCGGCGCGAGGTGGTGCGTGGCGCCGCAGCGCGTTAGAAGTTGTAGCCGACCTTCAGGTACGTCACGAGCGGGTTCAGGTGAATCTTCGATTCCGCGACTCGCTGGGTGCCGAACTGGTTGTTCAGCGTCGTGTGGTACGTGGCCGTCACGTTGATCGGAATGTACGAGAGCGAGAAACCGGCGAACCAGTGCTTCGTGAAGTTGTAGTTGAAGCCCAGGTTAAACACGGGGGCCCAGGAACGATCCGTCGAAACACTGGTCGGACCCCCAAGCACACCCTGTTCGAAGGAGCCGTTGGTGATCTTCGCGTCGGTGAACCAGGCGTAGGTCACGCCGACGCCGAGGTAAGGACGGAATTTTGCTTCCGGGCTGTTGAAGTAGTACTTGAACAGCAGCGCGGGGCTCCACAGTTTCGCCGAGCCGACCTTGCCGAAGCTGCTGAAGCTGCCGCCGCCGGAAATATCGAACTTCGGCGGAATGCCCAGTTCGGCTTCGGTCGCGAAGTGGTCGGTGATGTAGTAGCCGAGGGAGAAGCCCACGGTGTCGGCCGAGCCGACACTGGCGCCCGTATTCGGAACGGCCATGTTGACGGGCGTGCCGCCGACGCTGTCGATCTTGAGCGGATCGCTGGTGTCCTGCGGCATGAAGCGGAACCAGCCGGTGGTGACGTAGAACGTGTTTGCGGATTGTGCGTGTGCTGCCGTGAAACTGGCGAGCGCGGCGACCCCTGCCAGCGCCTGTTTTAATTTCATATTAATTGCTCCTCCATGAAAGGCCCGCTCATTATGAACACAACGTTTGCAACAAACCAGACGCGACCGTTAGAGCTTTTTTACTAAGCGCCGCGAGCTTTCCGCCGAAGCCGCATGCCAGCGAGAACTAGCGCTGATGGGGCCTGGCGGGTCTGCGGGTATTCACCAACGGAACCAGGAAAATCGAGCATGGCACGGCTTGCACGTCTTTATGTTCCCGATCAGCCACAGCATGTGATCCTGCGCGGACTCGATCAGCAGCCCGCGTTCGTCGATGACCAGGACTACGAACTGTTCATCGACTGCCTGAAGGCCGCGGCGCGCGATCATCATCTGGCGGTGCATGCGTGGGTTTTGATGCCCGGCGCGGTGCAACTGCTCGTCACGCCTTCCGACGAATCCAGCCTGCCCAAGGCAATGCAGGCGGTCGGCCGGCGCTACGTGGCGCATTTCAACCGGCGCTATGCGCGTCGCGGCACGCTCTGGGAGGGGCGCTACCGCGCGACGGTCATCGAGGGCGAGCGCTTCTTCCTGCTGGCGAGCCGCGTCGTCGAGCTCGCACCGGTGCGCAGCCACCTCGTGACGGCGCCCGAAGACTATCGATGGTCGAGCTACCGGCACCACATCGGCCTGACCGTCGACAGCCTCATCACCGACCATCCGCTCTACTGGGCGCTCGGCAACACGCCGTTCGAGCGTCAGCGCGCGTATCGCGAACTCTGCGAGCAGGTGCTCGACGAACGCGAAACGACGCAGCTCATGCAGGCCACGCTCAAGGGCTGGGTGCTGGGCAGCGACACGTACCGCGATTGGGCGTCGCGCACGGCGAACCGGCGTGTCTCGCCGCTGCCACGCGGGCGCCCGCGCAAGGTGCGCGAAGCGCCGGGCACGCCTGCGGCAACGCCGGGCGGCATTGGCGCCGCGGCCACCGCAAGCCCGGCTTCGACGCCTGCGGCCGGATCGGGCGGGGCTGGCGGTCAGCCGGCGGGCCATGGCGCCGCTCAATCTGGCCCCCATTCTACTTCGCATCACGGCGCCAATCCGGCCGGCTCGACCTCGACGCATGGAGGCGGCCACGCGGGTAGTGGTTCGGCTACAACATCGGGTGTAAATCCGGGTGGCTCGAGCGGCCATTCCGGTGGTTCGCAGGGTTCCGGTAACGGCGGCTCCTCCGGTTCGAGTTCGGAACACGACGAGCGCAAGCCGGGCACCGGCACTCACTGATTGCTTTTTGGATCAATTGTTTACGAGATAAACGGCATCTCCGGATGCCGTTTTCTTTTGTCTGATTTTAATATGGCCCCAATAAAAAAATGTGCGAATGCACCAACTCGATAATTGGGGTTCGAACATCAAGTTTTATTTGCATCTCCTTGATTCGTCGCGTATATTCGCCTTTCGGCTCTCCTGGGCGCATAACGCGGGAAGCACGTAGTACCCGCGCAACGCCGTACAGCGGTCACGTAAGCGGCGTAAATCAAGAAAACGGATTCAACGGCTGGCAACGGCCCCCACTCTGACGGTGTCCCCATGAACGATCACCAGCAGCGCGCCGCGGTGCCCGCCGCGCAAGGTCTCTATGACCCGCAAAACGAACACGACGCCTGTGGCGTCGGCTTCGTCGCCCATATCAAGGGCAAGAAGAGCCACGAAATCATTCAGCAAGGCCTGAAGATTCTCGAGAACCACGACCACCGGGGCGCCGTGGGCGCCGATCCGCTGATGGGCGACGGCGCGGGCATCCTGATCCAGATTCCGGACGCGTTCTACCGCGAAGAGATGGCCAAGCAGGGCGTGACGCTGCCGCCGTTCGGCGAATATGGCGTCGGCATGATCTTCCTGCCGAAGGAACACGCCTCGCGCCTCGCCTGCGAGCAGGAGCTCGAGCGCACGGTGCGCGCCGAAGGCCAGGTCGTGCTGGGCTGGCGCGACGTGCCGGTCGATCACGCCATGCCGATTTCGCCCACGGTAAAGGCGAGCGAGCCGCTGATCCGCCAGATCTTCATCGGCCGCGGCAAGGACGTGATGGTCACGGACGCGCTCGAGCGCAAGCTGTACATCATCCGCAAGACCGCGAGCCACCGTATTCAGGCGCTCAAGCTCAAGCACGGCAAGGAATACTTCGTGCCGTCGTGCTCGGCGCGCACGGTCGTCTACAAGGGCCTGCTGCTGGCCGGCCAGGTCGGCGTGTACTATCGCGACCTGCAGGACGAGCGCGTGGTCTCGGCACTGGCGCTCGTGCACCAGCGCTTCTCGACCAACACGTTCCCGGCGTGGGAGCTGGCTCACCCGTACCGCATGATCGCCCACAACGGTGAAATCAACACCGTGAAGGGCAACGTGAACTGGCTGAACGCCCGTACCGGCGCGATCGCCTCGCACGTGCTCGGCGACGACCTGCCGAAGCTCTGGCCGCTGATCTATCCGGGCCAGTCCGACACGGCTTCGTTCGACAACTGTCTCGAACTGCTGGTGATGGCGGGCTACCCGCTCGTCCACGCGATGATGATGATGATCCCGGAAGCCTGGGAACAGCACACGCTGATGGACGAGAACCGCAAGGCGTTCTACGAATACCACGCTGCGATGATGGAGCCGTGGGACGGCCCCGCCGCGATCGCGTTCACCGACGGCCGCCAGATCGGCGCGACGCTCGACCGTAACGGTCTGCGTCCGGCGCGCTACATCGTCACGGACGACGACCTGGTCATCATGGCGTCGGAAGCCGGCACGCTGCCGATCCCCGAGTCGAAGATCGTCAAGAAGTGGCGTCTGCAGCCGGGCAAGATGTTCCTGATCGACATGGAACACGGCCGCATCATCGACGACAAGGAACTCAAGGACAACCTCGCCAACGCCAAGCCCTACAAGAGCTGGATCGACGCCGTGCGCATCAAGCTCGACGAGATCGAGCCGAAGGCGGAAGACGTCGCGACCGCGCGCGCCGAAGCCGCTGCGCTGCTCGACCGTCAGCAGGCGTTCGGCTACACGCAGGAAGACCTCAAGTTCCTGATGGCGCCGATGGCGATGTCGGGTGAAGAGGCGGTCGGTTCGATGGGCAACGACTCGCCGCTGGCGGTCATGTCCAACAAGAACAAGACGCTCTACAACTACTTCAAGCAGCTGTTCGCGCAGGTCACGAACCCGCCGATCGACCCGATCCGTGAAAACATGGTGATGTCGCTCGTGTCGTTCATCGGCCCGAAGCCGAACCTGCTCGACACCAACAACATCAACCCGCCGATGCGTCTCGAAGTGTCGCAGCCGGTGCTCGACTTCAAGGACATCGCGAAGATCCGCGCGATCGAGCAGTACACGGGCGGCAAGTTCAGCAGCTACGAGCTGAACATCTGCTACCCGGTGGCCTGGGGCAAGGAAGGCATCGAAGCGCGCCTCGCGTCGCTGTGCGCGGAAGCCGTCGATGCGGTCAAGTCTGGCTACAACATCCTGATCGTGTCGGACCGCCGCGCGGACCGCGACAACGTCGCGATCCCGGCGCTGCTCGCCACCTCGGCGATCCACTCGCACCTCGTGCAGCACGGTCTGCGCACGAGCACGGGTCTCGTCGTGGAAACGGGTTCGGCGCGTGAAACGCACCACTTCGCGCTGCTCGCCGGTTTCGGCGCGGAAGCCGTGCACCCGTACCTCGCGATGGAAACGCTCGCGCAAATGGCGCAGGGCCTCAAGGGCGACCTGTCGGGCGAGAAGGCCGTCTATAACTTCACCAAGGCAGTGGGCAAGGGCCTGCTCAAGGTGATGTCGAAGATGGGCATCTCCACCTACATGTCGTACACGGGTGCACAGATTTTCGAAGCCGTCGGTCTGGCTGACGATCTCATCGCCAAGTACTTCAAGGGTACGGCCTCGAAGGTGGGCGGCATCGGCCTGTTCGAAGTGGCCGAAGAAGCGATCCGTCTGCACCGCGACGCCTTCGGCGACAACCCGGTTCTCGCCAACATGCTCGACGCGGGCGGCGAGTATGCCTACCGTGTGCGCGGCGAAGACCACATGTGGACGCCGGACGCGATCGCCAAGCTCCAGCACTCGGCGCGCAGCAACTCGTACCAGACGTACAAGGAATACGCGCACCTGATCAACGATCAGACGAAGCGCCACATGACCTTCCGCGGTCTGTTCGAATTCCGTCTCGACCCGGCGCGAGCGATCTCGATCGACGACGTCGAGCCGGCCAAGGAAATCGTCAAGCGCTTCGCCACGGGCGCGATGTCGCTCGGCTCGATCTCGACCGAAGCGCACGCTACGCTCGCCGTCGCGATGAACCGCATCGGCGGCAAGTCGAACACGGGTGAAGGCGGCGAAGACGAGAAGCGCTACCGCAACGAACTGCGCGGCATTCCGATCAAGAACGGCGACACGATGCAGTCGATCATCGGGCCGGAAGTCGTCAAGGACATCCCGCTCAAGGATGGCGACTCGCTGCGCTCGAAGATCAAGCAGGTCGCGTCGGGCCGCTTCGGCGTGTCGGCGGAGTACCTGTCGTCGGCGGACCAGATCCAGATCAAGATGGCGCAGGGCGCGAAGCCGGGCGAAGGCGGTCAGCTGCCGGGCCACAAGGTTTCGGAATACATCGGCAAGCTGCGTTATTCGGTGCCGGGCGTGGGCCTCATTTCGCCGCCGCCGCACCACGACATCTACTCGATCGAAGACCTGGCGCAGCTGATTCACGATCTGAAGAACGTGAATCCGGTTTCGTCGATCTCGGTGAAGCTCGTGTCGGAAGTGGGCGTGGGCACGGTGGCAGCCGGCGTGGCGAAGGCCAAGGCCGACCACGTCGTGATCGCCGGTCACGACGGCGGCACGGGCGCCTCGCCGCTCTCGTCGCTCAAGCACGCCGGCACGCCGTGGGAACTCGGTCTGGCGGAAACGCAGCAAACGCTGGTGCTGAACCAGCTGCGCGGCCGCATCCGCGTGCAGGCCGACGGCCAGATGAAGACGGGCCGCGACGTGGTGATCGGCGCGCTGCTCGGCGCGGATGAATTCGGCTTTGCGACGGCGCCGCTCGTCGTCCAGGGCTGCATCATGATGCGCAAGTGCCACCTGAACACCTGCCCGGTCGGCGTTGCGACGCAAGATCCGGTGCTGCGCGCGAAGTTCTCGGGCCAGCCCGAGCACGTCGTCAACTTCTTCTTCTTCATCGCTGAAGAAGTGCGCGAAATCATGGCGCAACTGGGTATCCGCAAGTTCGACGATCTGGTCGGCCGCGCGGATCTGCTCGACACGCGCCGTGGCGTGGAGCACTGGAAGGCGAAGGGACTCGACTTCTCGCGCGTGTTCTACCAGCCGCAAGTTGGCGCCGAAGTCGCGCGCCTGCATGTGGAGTCGCAAGACCACGGTCTGGACCGCGCGCTCGATCACACGCTGATCGAGAAGGCCAAGGCTGCGATCGAAACGGGCGAGCACGTCTCGTTCATCCAGCCGGTGCGCAACGTGAACCGCACGGTCGGCGCGATGCTCTCGGGCGTCGTCGCGAAGAAATACGGCCACGACGGTCTGCCGGAAGACACGATCCATATCCAGTTGAAGGGCACGGCGGGTCAGAGCTTCGGCGCCTTCCTCGCACGCGGCATCACACTGGACCTCGTGGGCGACGGCAACGATTACGTCGGCAAGGGCCTCTCGGGCGGCCGCATCATCATCCGTCCGACCAACGACTTCCGCGGCAAGTCCGAAGAAAACATCATCTGCGGCAACACGGTGATGTACGGCGCACTCGAAGGCGAAGCCTTCCTGCGCGGCGTGGCGGGCGAGCGTTTCGCGGTGCGTAACTCGGGCGCGACGGCAATCGTCGAAGGCACGGGCGACCACGGCTGCGAATACATGACGGGCGGCACGGTGGTCGTGCTCGGCGAAACGGGCCGTAACTTCGCGGCGGGCATGTCGGGCGGTATCGCCTACGTGTACGACCCGGACGGCACCTTCGCCGGCAAGTGCAACAAGTCGATGGTCGCGCTCGACCCGGTCCTGCAGCAGGCCGAACAGGAGCGCACCGTGGACCGCGCACTGTGGCACTCGGGCCAGACCGACGAAGCGCTGCTCAAGGGACTCGTCGAGCGTCACTTCCAGTTCACGGGCTCGCCGCGCGCCAAGGCGCTGCTCGAAAACTGGGATGCGGCGCGCCGTCAGTTCGTGAAGGTGTTCCCGACGGAATACAAGCGCGCACTGAGCGAACTCGGCGCGAAGAAGGCGAGCCAGGAAGAACTGGCCGCCTGATCCGCAAGACGACGACTGAACGAAGACGAAGCGCCCGCCGCGCTCACTGAAGCGGCGGCGGGCGCGGTCCCCTCACCGAATAGATAGAGATAGACGAGAACCCTATGGGTAAGGCAACCGGTTTTCTCGAGTTCGAGCGCCAGCATGAGGCGTACGAAGCACCGCTCACGCGCGTGAAGCACTACAAGGAATTCGTGGCGGCGCTCTCCGACGCCGACGCGAAGATCCAGGGCGCACGCTGCATGGACTGCGGCATCCCGTTCTGCAACAACGGCTGCCCGGTCAACAACATCATTCCGGACTTCAACGACCTCGTGTTCCGCCAGGACTGGAAGAGCGCGATCGACGTCCTGCATTCCACGAACAATTTCCCCGAGTTCACGGGCCGCATCTGCCCGGCGCCCTGCGAAGCGGCGTGCACGCTCGGCATCAACGACGATCCGGTCGGCATCAAGTCGATCGAGCACGCGATCATCGACAAGGCCTGGGCCGAAGGCTGGGTCGCGCCGCAAGTCGCGAAGCACAAGACGGGCAAGAAGGTTGCCGTGGTCGGTTCGGGCCCCGCGGGCCTCGCCGCCGCCCAGCAGCTTGCACGCGCCGGTCACGACGTGACGGTGTTCGAGAAGAACGACCGCATCGGGGGCCTGCTGCGCTACGGCATTCCCGACTTCAAGCTGGAGAAGTGGCTGATCGACCGCCGCATGCGCCAGATGGAAGCCGAAGGCGTGACGTTCCGCACCAACGTGTTCATCGGCCGTGGCGAGCTGCCTGCGTACATCGGCAACACGGCGAAGGAAACCATCTCGCCGGACGAGCTGAAGGACCAGTTCGACGCCGTGGTCATCGCGGGCGGTTCGGAAACGCCGCGTGACCTGCCCGTGCCGGGCCGCGAACTCGAAGGCATCTACTACGCCATGGAGTTCCTCCCGCAGCAGAACAAGGTCAACGCCGGCGACAAGCTGCCGAACCAGCTGCTCGCCAAGGGCAAGCACGTGGTCGTGATCGGCGGCGGCGATACGGGTTCCGACTGCGTGGGCACCTCGAACCGTCACGGCGCGAAGAGCGTCACGCAGTTCGAACTGCTGCCGCAGCCGCCCGAGGAAGAGAACAAGCCGCTCGTGTGGCCGTACTGGCCGATCAAGCTGCGCACGTCGTCGTCGCATGACGAAGGCTGCTCGCGCGACTGGTCGGTCGCCACCAAGCGCCTCGAAGGCAAGAACGGCAAGATCGAGAAGCTGATCGCCGCGCGCGTGGAGTGGAAGGACGGCAAGATGGTCGAAGTGCCGGGCTCGGAATTCGAAATGAAGGCCGATCTCGTGCTGCTCGCCATGGGCTTCACGCAGCCGGTTTCGCCGGTGCTCGAAGCATTCGGCGTCGAGAAGGATGCGCGCGGCAACGTGCGTGCCTCGACCGAAGGCGAGAAGGCGTACTACACGTCGGTCGACAAGGTCTTCACCGCCGGTGACATGCGCCGCGGCCAGTCGCTCGTGGTGTGGGCGATCCGTGAGGGCCGTCAGTGCGCGCGCTCCGTCGACGCGTACCTGATGGGCAGCTCGGAGTTGCCGCGTTAAATCCGGTGTGTCCCGTTGATTCGACGGGACGCACGGGAGACGGCAGGAGACACGAAGCTGGAAAGCCGGGCATCCGCAAGGATGACCCGGCTTTTTTACGTCTGCGCCCGAGAGGATTACCATGACGCGATTGCCCGACCGAACGAGGCCCGCCGATCATGTCCGAAGCTCGCGAGACCGATCGTGACACGCAGCAATGGCGGCGCTGCTTCATCGCGCTTTCGCCCACTGCGGCGTCGCGCGATGCGCTCGCCGCGCTCGACGTGCCGCCCAATGCGCGGCGCGTGCCCTATGCGCAACTCCATCTGACAGTGACGTTCATCGGCGCGATGTCGTTCGACCAGGGACACGTGCTCTCGCGGCGGCTCGCCGAGCACGCACCGCTCCTCCCGCCCGCGCAGGTCACGCATATCGAATGCTGGCCGGGACGCGCGCATCCGCGCCTCATGGTGGCGGTGCTCGCGATGTCGGATGCATTCACGGCGCTCGACTGGCACGTGCGCTCACTCATGGGAGACGTGGGATTGCCGCTCGACGCGCGAGCGTTCCGTCCGCACGTGACGCTTGCGCGCTTCGCGCGCGACGCCGTCGGCGCGCCGGCGCCAAGCGGCGGGGAAGCGCTGCCGCCGTTGCGCTTCGAGTCGCTGGTGCTGTATTCGAGCACGCTGGCGAGGCAGGGCGCGCGCTACGAGGCACTGGCGAGCGTCGCGCTCGATTGAGGCGTCGGCGCCACACATTGGAGTTTCGACCGACGCTCAGTGGCGATACCGCGCCAGCGTCAATCCATCGAGATCGATTTCCGGCGGGCGCTGCGTGACGAGGTCCGCGAGCACGCGGCCCGAACCCATCGACATCGCCCAGCCCGTCGAGCCGTGTCCGACGTTCAGCCACAGGCCATCCACGCCCGACGTGCCGAGCAGCGGCGCGCCGTCCGGCACCATCGGCCGGCGCCCCACCCAGAATTGCGCCGACGAAGGCGTCGCGGCGTGCGGGAACCAGTCGTCGAGCACCTTCATGAGCGTTTGCAGCGCCTGCTCGCGCAGCGTTGCGCGGTGGTCGCCCAGCTCCGCCGTCCCCGCTACACGTAGATACGGGCCGAAGCGCGTGATCGCCGTCTTGAGCGACTCGTCCATGAGCGCGGCTCGCGGGGCCTTCTGCACGTCGACCACGGGCAGCGTGGCCGAATAGCCTTTCACCGGATACAGC
>NZ_JBFRCL010000042.1:0-72061 GCF_040965695.1 Paraburkholderia sp. BR10937 | reverse complement strand
AGTGAATGGCCATCTGCACGACCTTCACGATCACGAGACCCACTGCGACGACGAGGTAGGTGCGCAGCACGCCCATCCACACGCGTGTCGACAGCGTCAGGTGCTGCGGCGCCGGCAGGTCTTCGAGCGGCGACATGCGCCACGTGTTGCGCAACTCCTTCAGGGCCGGCTTGTTGAGCGGAGCCGCATCATGGCCGACAGTTCCACCGCGCAACTTTCGCGAGAGTTCCACCGCTGCGTACACCGCTGCGGCAAGCCCGCATCCGCCTACGAGAATCTTGATAATTGCCGCACCGCTGATATCCGGATAAACCGTGGCCGCCGTCAGGATGATCGACAGCACGACGAGCACGGCAATCACTGCACCCGTGAACACGTTCAGCTTCTTCGAATTCACCCACGGGCCGAGCACCGCCTTGTCATTACAGAGCAGCAACAGGAACACCGTTGCGCTCGGCAGCAGCACGCCGGCCAGCGTCTGCACAGCCTCAGTCAGGAGGCCGAGCGGGCTGCCGGGAATCAGCACGAGGGCCGCCGCGAGCGCGATGATGCCAAAGTAGACGAGATAGAAACCCTTCGCGTCGAGCACGCTGCGGTGCAGCGAGTGCTTGACCTTGAAGACATCGCCAATCGCATAGGCCGTCGAGAGCGAAACGGCGGCGGCGCCAATGATCGACGCGTCGAGCAGCGCCACGGCGAAGATCGTGGCCGAGGTCTGGCCGACGTACTTGTGCAGACCCGCAATCACGCCACCCGCGTCGGTGAAGTTGCCGAACTCTGGCTTGCCGTCAAAGAGCGCGGCGGTGAAGGCCATCATCGCCACAGCGCCGACGATCACGAACGCGATACCGATCCAGAGGTCTACTTTCTCGTACTTCATGAAGCGCGGGGTAATGCGCTTGTCGATCACGTAACTCTGCTGGAAGAACAGTTGCCACGGCGCGACGGTCGTGCCGACGATGCCGATCACGAGCAGCATCACGTCGGAGAGCTTCGAATTCGCCGGCCAGGTCGGCACGAAGAAGTCGCGCGCGATAACGCCCACAGGCGGGTGAATCGAAACGAGCACCGGGATCAGCAGCAGACTCAACAGGCACAGCACGATCGCGAAGCGTTCGAAGCGCCGGAAGTCGCCCGTACTGACCGCCGCCATCGTCAGTACCGCGGCGATGCAGACACCGAGAACCTTCGAGACGCCGAGAAAGTCGAGCGCAAACGTAATGCCGATGAACTCGGTGACGATCGTGAGCGCATTGAGCAGAAAAAGATCGATGACGCTGAAGGCGCCCCAGAACTTGCCGAAGCGTTCGAAGATGAGGCGTGCGTGGCCGACGCCGGTCACGGCGCCCAGGCGCAGGACCATTTCCTGGTTCACATAGAGAACCGGAATCAGCAGCGCGAGCGTCCAGAGCAGCGACGTGCCGTAGTTCTGCCCCGCCTGCGTATAAGTGCCGAAGGCGCCGGCGTCGTTATCGCCGACCATGACAATGAGACCAGGGCCGAGGATGGCGAGCAGCGTACGCAGGCGCGCCATCCCGTTGCTGCGCGGAGCGGTGTCGTGGCGGGCGATGGTGCCGAGGGCGCCTTTGATATCGCCCACGTGCGCGTCGTCGAGCACGGCACTCCGACGTTGCGTGATGTTTGCAGGAGTGGTGGACATCTGTATTTATTCCTTAGTAGTACTTTTTTGAATTTAATGATTGAGACGTGGCGCTGCCCCGCCGACTGCTGGTGCAGGAGCAGGGGCAGAAGTCGGCGACGCCAGGCCGTGTCAGCGAACGAGCTTTTTGAGTGCCGTCCAGACGGCAGCGACTACGCCAGTTGAACCGTGCGAATGTGAGTCGAGCCCGAGCATGCCGTTGTAGTGCGTGCGAGCTTCTTCGACGTGCGGGAGCTGCGAAACGAGGAGAGCGAAGTGCATGGTGATTCCTCCAGATGCCTGAAACGTGGCGCCATCGATCAGGCGTGCCTTCGTTTCGCTGCACGCGGGGCAATATGCCCAGGCGTGTGGGAGGAACGTATGCGGCCAGATGTCAGGCGAAGTGGCCCGCGTTCTGCGAGAACGCAAGGCGAGATGTGCAGGGTTTAGGCTCAGGGTCGGGCATCGTGAGCTCCTCTTTCATTTGGGTCCGGTTCATGTTTGACGGACGTTTTACCGCACGCCGGTTCCGGCGCGGTGTTGCGCGCGCGAAAACGGCGTGAACAAGCGGCGGCGCGAGCCAATGGCGCGACGCGGGTCGTGTTGACGAACGTGCGTGACAGCACGCGCGTGAACGACGGCGGCCAATCGAAGAGATGCGCGGGAAAAACTGCGAAAGCTACTGCGGCGCGCACCGTCTGCCTGCTGGCAGGACGGCGGCTAGGGAAAAATCCAGGCGGGCGTCGTGCCGGTCAGGCAGAAAAACGATTCGAAGGTCGACTACTACAACTGTCCAAGGCAAATGCCCCTTTCGTGGAAACACGCGAATTCTAGTGACGACGCGCAAGCCGAGTCAACGACTATTTCAAAGATTTTTCTTTCGAATCTGTTACTCCGGTGGATGCAAATCATTCACATAACTCTTTGTTTCGCATTCATGCAGTGCAGACCGTTGCCCGCAGGTGCGTTGTGTATCCCTTTGAAGCTACTAAGCACTGCGTGACAATTTCTCCTTGCACGTTCACAGAGGGCGCGCATAGAATCCGCCCTGTCTTAGAAACAGGAGAGTCCTTCGTGGACGCAAGCTCTAGTAGTCGATCTTGTATGCCGGCGTGTGCCGGCAACCAGACTGCAATCGCGCGTTAGCGACGCCGGACTTTCCCTCCTGCCGCTGACCCCGATTGACGGGTCAGCGCGCTTCTTCCGGACCGCCCGTGCGGTCTGTCTGTAGCTCGCTCCCTTTTTGCTTAAGCCCGCCGACAGCGCCCGACTTCGCTGACGGTGTGCCACTTATCGAACGTTGCCCGGCCAGGCCGGGCTCGACGGGAGTTGAATCATGCATACCGAACGCTTTCTCCGCGTCTCACGCACTTACCTGCGTGCGACGCTGGCCATCGCACCGCGCCGCGAACCTGACGGACCAGGCCAGCTCTGGGGGCACCCAGGTGCCCGCCCAGCTAACGCAGTGCGACGCGACACCTCGGTCGCGGCCCTCTGGACGACCTCAAAACGCAACGCTGGCGGTACATCATGGCCCGCCTGAGCTGGCTGTTGTGAAGACGATTCAACAACACTGTGACCTCGCGGCGAGTTGACGCCGGACACCTTCCTGCTTCGGCGCCGCTCATTCATCGGTTCGTTTCCCAAAAGAAAGCAAAAATGATCTCCTTTGGCACGCCCACACAAAACGACAATAGCATTGACAGCCGATGTATGCTCGCTCCGCCCTCGCGCGTAAAGCCGGCCTGCGCCGCCGCGGCGCTGCTGGTGGCACTGGCCGCCGGCACAACCGATCCGGCTTACGCACAGTCGGCGTCTGCCGCCCCGGTTGCGGCAGACCACGACGTTGCCGCAACTACAAACACCGACACAAGCGCGGCATCGGCCGGGGCCGCCGCCGCGCCGACCGGCTTCTGGGAGCGCTCTAACCTGCTCGGCGACATGGGCGGACTGCGCACGCTACTGGGCGATCACGGCATCACGTTCAACGCGCAGGAAACCAGCGAGCTCTACGGCAACTTCTCCGGCGGTATCTCGAAGGGCGCTTCATACAACGGCGCCACTCAGTTCGGCCTTAGCGTCGATACTGACAAGGCGCTCGGCCTGAAGGGCGGCACCTTCTTCGTCGATGCCCTGCAGATTCACGGACACGGCATCACGGCGGCACGCCTGAACGCGCTGCAAGCCGTGAGCGGCGTCGAAGCCGAAGCGTCGACGCGTTTGTGGGAACTCTGGTACCAGCAGGCGATAGGTGACAAATTCGACGTCAGGATCGGCCAGCAGAGCCTTGATCAGGAATTCATCATCAGCCAGTACGGCAGCACGTTCGCGAACGCGACTTTCGGCTGGCCCGTCCTGGCCGCCACTGACATGCCTGCGGGCGGCCCTGCCTATCCGCTCTCGTCACTTGGCGTGCGCCTGCGGTTCAAGCCGAGTGACTCGATGACGATTCTCGGCGGCATCTTCGACGGCAACCCCGCGCCGGGCAATGGCGACCCGCAGCAACTCAACGCCAGCGGCACCCGGTTCAACCTGCACAACGGCGTCATGATGATCGGCGAGGTCCAGTACGCGATCAACCAGCCGCCGGCAGGCGGATCTGGTTCGGCACAGCCGGGCGGGCTGCCGGGCACCTACAAGCTGGGCTTCTGGTACAACAACAATCACTTCGCGGATCAGCACCTCGACACGAACGGCATCTCGCTCGCGAGCCCGGCGTCGAACGGCGTGCCGGCCACGCATCGCGGCAACTTCAGCATTTATGCCGTTGCAGACCAGATGGTGTGGCGCCCGAGCGCCGACAGCCCGCAATCGGTCGGCGTATTCACGCGTGTGATGGGCGCGCCGGGCGACCGTAACCTGCTCGACTTCAATCTCAACGCGGGCGTCGTGCTGAAAGCTCCGTTCAAGGGCCGGGACAGCGACTCGGTCGGGCTCGCGGTGAGCTACGCGAACGTCAGCTCGAGCGCGAGCGCACTCGACCGTGACATCGCAACGCTCAAGACGCCGGGCTACCCTGTGCGTTCGGCGGAGACGGTGATCGAGGCGACGTACCAGTATCAGGTTGCGCCGTGGTGGCTGCTGCAGGGCGAACTCCAGTACATCTTCCATCCGGGTGGCGGCATCCCCGACCCGAACAACAGCGGCGCACGCATCGGCAACGAGGCCGTAGCCGGACTGCGGACGGTCGTGACGTTCTGATGGGTTAACGCTCCGCGACGCCCCGGCCTGCCGACGTTCCGCGACCAGGCCGGGAGATACGACCACTAAAACGACGCGCTCGCTCCGTAAATGGTCGCGTGATTGATTGAGGACGACTGTCACTCAGGCGGCCCCAGGGACTGCCGCATTTTGGCGGCCGAAGAGAAATCGGCACGCTGACGCGGTGGACGGATGCGCATCAAATCGCCGGGCATCGACGCATGTGCGTTCGATGGCACTCGATACGACGGATCCGCGCCGTATTGGCGCTCTTACCCCCGCCGAGCCGTTCAGCGGGGGAGTCGGGTCGACATTAGCCGAGCGCAACAGGCAGGGGCCGGCCAATCTTCGGACGGCCAGGTAGCACTCGCGGCCGTCCGTTTGCAGGCAGGAATGAGACGCCTGCTTTTCACCAGCGACGACAGGCCATCTGACCTGGCAGCCAGCCTTACAGCACAGGGAACAACCAGAATGCCAGCCCTACGAGCGCGATAAACACCCCGCTCAGCACCTCGCCATAACGCTCCAATGCGCCCAGTTTGACGCGCTGAAGCGAAGCGGTCGAGTAGACGCAAAGCAGCACGTAGGTCAGGATGGTGCTCGCCGCAAAGACCAGCGCCATGATGACGATGAGGCTCAGTCCGTACTTCCCCGCTGCAAAAAATGCTGGAATACCCTCGATCATGGGCGACGAGCCCAGAATCAGCAGAAGTGCAGTGCGTGACGACGTTTTGCGCTGTGCTCCGTGTGCATGGCCGTGACCATGATGGTCATGGTGGTCGTGATGCTCATGGTCCTCGTGATGATGTTCGTGCTCCGCGAACGCCGTCTGGTACGTGTGCACGTGGTCGCCGTGCTTGAGGGTGACATTGACATCGAATCCATGTGGCTCGGGAATGTCGTCCAGCGACTCCCAATACTCACCGCGTTGTGCGAAGGCAAACGATTGGCGGGTGCCGTCTTCACGTCGTGTTTCAACGGCGACGCTTCTCACCGACGCGGGCCGCGTCGTCGTGAAGCGAAAACGCGGCGGTTGACCGAACTCGTAGATGGACAGATCGAGCACGCCGTCCGCGCCGTAGATCCGCTGCAGTTCGGGGCCGTGAATCCCGTTGGTGGAATCGTTCCCGCCGGCCAGGTGAGAAAAGTCGTGCGTGTACCCATGCGGACCGTGGCGATGTCCATGGCCATCGCCTTTGCGCAGTTCGAGCCATGACGAAATCCCAATCCAGAGTCCAAAGCCAATGAGCGCCACACTGGAAATGGTGTCGACCCAGTGGCCGAACTTCGCCGCTACCGCAACACCTGCCAGCCAGACGATCGCAGCGAGGACGAGCGTCGTGACGACGTGGCCCGTCCCGGCCTGAAGCGCCGCCCGTGCGGTCTTGGCCTTGGTCCAGCCGCGCTGCCGGGCAATGAGCGTGATGGGCACCCAATGGTCGGGAACAATGGTGTGCAGAACGCCCACGACAAGGACTGCACCGACGAGCAGTGTCGCCGAACCCGTATTCAGTTGTTCGAAAGAAAGAAAACTCATGGCTGCTTCTACAGGTATTTGCTGATTTCCTTGAATTCCGCGAGCGCGCCCTTCGCCGACTCGGGGTCAGCTCCGGCCTGCGCTTCAAGGCAATGGTCCACGTGGTCGTGGATGAGCGCCTTCTTGGCGTTGGTGATGGCCTTCTCGATAGCGTGGAGCTGCTGGGCGAGCTCGACGCAGTTGCGGCCAGCTTCGATCATGGCAATCGTGCTGCGCAGGTGCCCTTCGGCGCGCTTGAGGCGCAAAACGATATCGGGGTGCGAAGCGTGGGTCGTGGTCTTGTCCATGTGTGTTATCCTATCCCCCTGGATAGGATAAGTAAACGCCCAGAATGGCTAATCCGAAGTCGCTTCTACGAACCGGGTTTGAGTGGGGCTTTGCGATGTCGAGCGATTGATCGCTTATTGGCATCACAAGGGCAAGGACCCGGAAAGCCTCATTCGCTCGCAAGTTCCCGCTGGAACGCAGCGTGCAGTTTTCTGACGAAAGCGGGCATTCGCCACTTCTGGCTGAACTTCCGCTATATTGGGTCGATTTCGTTTACCGCTTCCAGTATCTGCACGACGGCTGAGTCGGCGGAGAACCTATCATCCGGATGGCTGATCATTCCCGGAATAAGGTGATCGGGCCGATCGTTCTAGCCTAGCGTGGACAGTGTTGGAACGGTCCGTTCATGCGGCGGGATTGTCATGGAATCGACGCAAATCCTGTATGCCATACTCGTGACGCCTGGGCTCGTACCATGGGGCGGCTGTTCGTCGGCGTGTGACCTCAACGCACCGGGTAGCTCGAGCGGTGGCGGTTGGTTACGGCGGCGATGCGCGGCCGACTCGGTGTGAGCTTTGAAGCCGACGTCGTAGGTTTGCTTCCCCAGTTGCGCCGCTTTGCGCGCGCGCTGACGGGCGACCGTGCCTGGGCGGATGACCTGGTGCAGGACACGGCCGAGCGTGCTCTCACGCGCGTGCGCGCGTTTCGTCCAGACAGCAACTTGAAAGCCTGGCTCCTGACGATCCTGCGTCACCTCTACATCGACCAGTTGCGGCGGGGGCGTCACGAGATCGTCGTCGATGAGGAAAGTGCGCCCTGGAATACGCTCGAAATGCCGCGCGGCGACGTGGACTCGCTCACGCTGCGCGACGTTGAGCGCGCGCTTTACCGCCTTCCCCTCGAGCAGCGCGAAGTGCTGTTGCTCGTTTGCGTGGAGGAACTGAGCTACCAGGACGTGTCGTCAGCGCTGAACGTGCCGATGGGCACGGTGATGTCGCGGCTTTCGCGCGCGCGGGAGCATATGCGCACGCTACTCGCCGAGGGTACACCGCAGCGGCTCGCGTCCGTCAAAGCCATGAGGGGTGCCGATGAGCGATAATCTCGACCCCACGGTTAGCTCGGGCTACAGCGAGCGGGAACTGCGTGAGTTCTCGGCCTTCGTCGACGACGAACTGCCCGAAGCGGAGCGCCTGGCAATGATCGAACAACTTTCGGTCGACCGGCGGGCGGCGGGCATCGTGGCAGCCTACAGCGCACAGCGAGCGGCGTTGAGCGAGTTGTTCGCGGACCTGGACAAGCGGACGAGCGGGCCGTGCATTGTGTTGCGCCCGCGTGTGCCATGGTGGCGGCGCGCCGCACTGGCCGCGTGCTGGGTATCACTTGGCGCCGGTCTCGCGTGGCTCGCCGGCAGCTTGTTGCCGTTCGACTGGCTCCCAGGACAAGCTGAGTTCGCCCAACGAGCCAATATCGCCTACGCGGTTTACGCGCCGGAAATACGCCATCCCGTCGAAGTGAGCGCTGCAGACGAGGAGCAGCTGATCGGCTGGTTGGCGCACAGGATGAACCGGCCGTTATCCGCGCCAGCGTTGCATGACCACGGGTTCACGCTTGTGGGTGGGCGGCTGTTGCCCGGCGAGGCGGGGCCGGCGGCCCAGTTGATGTACGAGAACCGTGCCGGCGCACGGCTCACGCTCTATATGACGGCGGTTTCGAAAGACGAGTTGGCGTACGGCATCGTTCGCGACGGCGATCGCCGCACGTTCTATTGGGCTACCAACCATATGGGTTATGCCTTGTCGGGGCAGATTGCGGAGGGGCAGATCGCGGAGGGCCAGTTGCGGGCGATAGCGATTGATGTGTGCGGCAGGCTCGGCGGACACCCCGAGCGTTGGGACTGGGATTGAGACAATGGCATAGGGCATTGCGCCCGTGGAAACGCGGAACTGCCCCGCTCAGCCCCGCGTGCCTTGCAGGGGCGCCATTCGTCGTTCGCAGGGGCAGCGAGCCTGATGGCGCCGCCGGATCCGTCACTGTCTCTCAAACGGCAAGTTCCAGTCCGTGACTGCGTTCGTATTGTCATCGACCGCGGCAAAGTGCACGTGCTCGTGCATCAACCGACCAAACGCGATGCCGAACGCACCGTCCGGTGCCGGATCGATCGGCAGTTGCGCAACGAATTGCCCTTGCGGCGTGAACTCGACGAGTTCGCTCGTCTGTGCCGGATCGGGGTTGATCGCGTCGCCGTTTGAGGTGAAGAGATCGCCGTTCGGTCCTAACGCAAGACCGAGCGCTCCATGCAGGTGCCTGTTGTCCGCGTAGATCACCACGCCCTTGCCGCCGTCATGCTGTGAGGTGCCCGCGCCGAACACCGCAAATATCGCATTGTCGACTATCGACGCAACGTAGAGCACATTGCGCGCCGGATCGTACACGAGCCCGGCCGGCCCGACCTCCACTGCTGCCGCGTCGCCGCGGAACTGGTAGCCGGATGCGACCTGGGTTGCCTTCATGAGGTGCACGCCGTTGGCGTCGACCGTCACGTCGAGCCGCACAACGTTCCCGTCCAGCACGTTCGAGACGAACACTTTCGCGCGATCGCCCTGATCGAAGACTGTCATACCCCATGGTCCATTGATCTTCGCGGCGGTCGTCCATTGCGCGACCATGTTGCCGTTGCGGTTCACGATGATCAGCGAGCCGGGTTTGATGGTGTGGAACGTGCCGTCGGTGGTCGGTGTGTTACCGACCAGCACGAAGCCGCCACGCAACACGTTCAGCGCCATGGTAAGGCCAAGCCCTGGGGGGCCCTGGAAGAACGTCGCGGCCTGCTTCGCGTCCGGCACGATCTTGACGATCGTCGTACCGGTGCCCTGCACGTTCTGCGCATTGTTGAAATTAGACACCAGCAGGTCGCCGGGCGCGATGGTACCGAATGTGGGAAAACCATCCGGCACAAACGC
The DNA here is from genome assembly GCF_040965695.1 of Paraburkholderia sp. BR10937. NCBI lineage: Bacteria > Pseudomonadati > Pseudomonadota > Betaproteobacteria > Burkholderiales > Burkholderiaceae > Paraburkholderia > Paraburkholderia sp. BR10937. The sequence goes on along the minus strand of NZ_JBFRCL010000042.1, from coordinate 62,457 downwards.
AACGCCATACGGATTCAAGTCACCATTGGCCGGCACGGTGGTCGATGTGACGGCGGGTGGCGGCAACAACGGGACGGAATCTTCGGCGTGCGCAAAGTGTGCTGCGCCGATCGTCGCGCCGCACAGCGCGAACAGCAGCTGGCGCCACAGGCGGCCATGTATGCTGCGCGCGGGGCGGCACGAGTGGGCGACACCTCGTGCGGGTGTGGCCTGCCTGGCTTGCGCGGCACCGGCTGGCGCCGCATGTCGCGGAGCCAGGCGTCTGATGACGGTTTTCATGACTCGACTCTCCACGAAAGCTGCGGCAACCGAATCCACGTACGCGCGACGCCCTACGGGTGGTGCGCTGGCTACCGCGAGCGACCCCGCCTGATGCATCGCCTTTGCAGCACGGCGAGCGCGCGAGCGCCCCTCACCTGCGGCGGGCGATGCTTCAGGCGGTACAGAGGCGGCGTTGTGGCAATGTCTGCGGCAACACCATTCTTGCTGGCACGACCGGTCCAGCAGTCACGGCGGCCCGGCTGCAAGACGCAGGCGACCGCACGTACGCACTAAACGAAGGCGCGCGGCATATATTCCAGCGATCGCGATCGAAATGCGCTTGCCGACGCCTGTGCTCAGCCGTTTTGCTCGTGACGACACTGGACAGTGTCAGGACGAGGCAGCGCGGCTTGGATCTGGTGCAAATCGCGCGGGGCGAACCGGTTAAAGTGTCGGACTGAAAGAATTGAGAACCGACGATGAGCAAGCTGAAAAGCCTGGATGAACTGTTCGCAGGCCGTCACTTTGACCGCGATGTGATCATTCTGTGCGTTCGCTGGTACCTGCGCTACAAGCTTAGCCTGCGCGATCTGGTAGAAATGATGGCAGAACGGGGTCTGTCGCTGGCGCACACGACGATCCTGCGCTGGGTTTGCGCCGGAGTTCGTCAAACGGTGGAACCGCTTTGGCAGGCCCACCGGCCTGTCGTGGCGTGTCGATGAGACCTACCTGAAGATTCGTGGTAAGTGGGTTTACCTTTATCGAGCGGTTGATCGGGCTGGCCTGACGGTTGACTTCACGCTCCGTGCGAAGCGCGACGTGCAGGCGGCAAAAGCCTTTTTCAGGAAGGCGATCAAACATCAAGGCCAGCCACCGAACACAATCACGCTTGATGGCTATGCGGCGTCGCACCGCGCCGTGTGCGAGATAAAGGCCGATGGCTTGCTACCTGGGGACACGAAGGTCCGATCCTCGAAATATCTCAATAAATTGGTCGAACAGGATCACCGGAACATCAAGTCCCGGACGAAAGTCATGCTCGGCTTCAAACGTTTCAGGAACGCGGCGATCACTCTGGCCGGCATTGAGTTGATGCATCGTATTCGCAAGGGCCAATTCAATCTCGCGAAGCTCGGTCTCAAAGATACTGCTGCGGCCGCAGTCTGGGAAGCCGTTCTGTCTGGTTGATGAGGGATCCTTTCTATAAATAAAATCTCGTCCGGACCGCCTATTTGCACCGGAACCACAACGAGAAGCATCCCCATAGCGCGCTGAAATACCGCTCGCCCGCGAGTTTCGGCGCTCGATAGATTCAGCAACCTCAGTGTGAGGCTGTGTCCGGGATTACAGGGTCAACTCCAGAACGGCTCGCTCAGGTGCAAGGGAGTCCAGGGGTCTGCTGCGGGCTGCGTCAGCAGCATTGGGCAGGCATTAAAATCGTTGGGCTCCGTCACTGGCCGATATGACCCGAGCAGTAATAGATTATAAACGGCGTCGGTGAGAGCCAGTTCGGCCTCGCCCCGCTACGTGAATTGATCCCCCTCGCCTCACGGCCTCAACCAGAGCTTCACCGATCATTTCGTCGGCGACCAGCAATGATCGCGAGGCACCGCGTATTCTTTCGTCCCCCTGCTCATCACGAGACTGACACACCCAACAGACGCCCAATGCCGAATGTGAACGCAGCAGCGACAAGCCCAATGACGACCTGGCGAATCGCGGAAAAACTGGCACTGCGTCCATTGAACAGTGATGTGAATACTCCGATGGCCGCCAATGCAAAAATACTCAGGCCTATGCATTGCACGATCGCCGGGGTGCCGGACGTCCACAGGAACGGCATCGCCGGGAAGATCGCGCCGACCGCAAACAGGAGAAACGAAAATCCCGCTGCAGTCCACGGATTGCCACCGAGTTCCGCCGGGTCCAACCCGAGTTCCTCACGCGTGAGCGCGTCCAGTGCCTTGTCCTTGTCGCGCATGATCTGTGCTGCCACGCGCTTCGCTTCGTCGCGCTCCAGGCCTTTGGCGCGGTAGATGAGCCTCAGTTCATGCTCCTCCGCGTCGGGAGTGTGTTCAAGTTCGTCGGCTTCCAGGGCGATCTGCGTTTCCGCAAGTTCGCGTGCATTGGTGACGGACAGCCATTCTCCAAGTGCCATCGAACAGGCGCCTGCGATCAGTCCCGCCAGTGCTGTGAGCAGAATCGCCTTGTTGCCTGTACCGGCGCCAGTCACACCCATGATCAGACAGAAGTTCGATACCAGTCCATCGTTGGCACCGAGCACGGCGGCGCGGAGGTCGTTGCCGGATGACACGCCGCGATGCCAGGATTCCGCTTCGGCAATCTCGGCCCCCTTGGTCGGTTCCGGCTTGTCCGCGTTCACCATGCCCTGCACCACGCTAGCGTGCTGCCGTTCCTCTGCGGACATTGTGGCGGTCTCAGGGTTGCCCGCATATTTATTCCGGTCCGCAAATTCGGCGGCTGCAAGCGTAGGCAGCACAAATTTCGGACCAAAGACACGAACCAGACTCTTCATCATGAAAGTCTTGACACTTTGCCCGTCCGGGACGGGCTGTCCGTTCGCTTTCAGCTTGTCAGCCCACACCTTTGCATGGGTTCGCTCCGCTGCGGCGAGCTCGCCGAAGACCTGCTTCCGGTCAGAGTCCTTCTCGACGTGCGCGAGCGTTTCATAGATCGCCGCGCTATGTCGTTCGTCGGCAAGATGCGCACGGTAACGCTTGAGTTCCTTTCTGGAGGCCATGATGTCGTCCGATGGGTTGTCGGTAACGGAGCTGCTGCTCTGGACGCAGTCCGGCGCGCGGGCGGCGGCGTTTCGAGGGTTCATCGGCTTCTTGCCCCTCTTGCAGGAAGCCAGCGAGGAAGCATCGTGATCAGGACGTCGTCTTTGAGGACAACATGATGGTAAAGAGCAGCGAACGCGTGAAATCCGGCAAGCCACATGATCGTGTCGCCGAGCCATTTGTGGACCGCAGCAAGAGCTGCGCCCGTGTCATGTGAAGTGCCGAACAGGGGTGAAATATCAGCGCCGGCGACAAGCGTCAAGGGATGTCCTTCGAGCCACGCGCCAGCGACGGCAGTCATCGGGAGTGCGAGCAGAAGCAGAAAAAGCATGCATTGGACGGCTATTGCCGTGATACCCATCCAGCGCGAAACCGAGGGTGGCTCGGGACGTGTATCAATCATTCGCCACAGCAAGCGGATGACGGTGAGCGCGAACACACATAATCCAAGCGTCTCGTGGAGTCGCCGGTCTATTTCGTGGACGGACGAATACACGCGCTGTTCGGGTCCGCCTGGCCCGTAGACAAATGCGACGAGGACAAGTATTGCCGTACACCAGTGAAAGAATTGCGTGATCGAGCCGTAACGGGTTCCAGAGCTACCCACGGTTTTTCCCTTTGCTCGTTAGCAGAGTGCCTTACATTAACGCACGCGAATGCGCGACGGGCAACGACACAGGTAGCTGACGTGGCGCATACCTGTTCATGGGCGTACGGCATCGTGGTAGCTGACGCCGAGCACAAACCCTGGAACCGGCTCGGTTCCAGCAGAGGATTGGCTACTTGAGTCAGCTTGACAAGTGAAGCGCGAGTTCGTGGCGATCAATATTTACCTCTCCGAGCGTCGGCCCGCAAACAGGGTCTATGTGCGTCATGACGTTCAGTACCGGCCTCTCGACAAGTTCGCGCTGCACAGCCGTCGAGATTTCATGTGCCTCGACCAGTGACAACCCTGCATCCACTTCGAGGTGAACGTCAACCACGATCATGTCGCCCATCTTGCGCGTTCGAAGATCGTGGAAGCCTGCGAGGCCGGCCATTGCAGCCAGCGTCTCTCGGATAGCAGCGACCTCGTCCTCGTCTGCCGCGCGATCCATGAGGTCATTCAAAGCGGCCCACGCAAATTGCCAACCCATGCGGGCCACCATGACGCCCACGATAAGGGCCGCGACAGGATCGAGAATCGGGTAGCCGAGCAGGCTGCCGACAATGCCGACAGCTGCGACCAGCGACGAGGCGGCATCCGACCGTGCGTGCCAGGCATTCGCGGCCAGCATGCTCGACCGGACACGCCTGGCAACTGCGAGCATGTAACGGAAAAGCAGTTCCTTCGCAACAAGCGCGACTAATGCAACCCACAAGGCTGCCACGTGCACGCGTGGTATCGCCTCGGGATTGCGGAACTTCACTACGGCGGTCCAGAGCATTCCAACGCCGACGGCAAGCAGAAGCAGTCCCAGAAAGAAAGATGCAGCGTTCTCGAAGCGTCGATGTCCATAGGGATGGTCGTCATCGGGACCCTTCCTGCTTTGCTGAGCTGCGAACAGCACAACAAAATCCGAAACGAGGTCTGACAGCGAGTGGACACCGTCGGATAGCAAAGCCTGTGACCTCGCGACGACGCCAATGACAATTTGCGCCAATGAGAGGAGCAGGTTCACGCAAACACTTACCATGGTGCTGCGTTGGGCCGCCGCGTGGTGCTCAATTTCGATCGTTTCTTTAGGGCTCATGCGTCAGGCTCCGCACGTCTCCGACTACACGCGGAGACCAAAAAAATCAACGCGCGAATTATCACATAACCGATCAAAAAAATCCTATAAGCCATTGATTTTTATATAAAATTGAACGACAACGATTCGCAATCTCTTTTTCCTTTCGTTGTCCGTGCAACTGGACGTCAAGTCCGGGGCCCAATTGACCGCGGCGCCCTCGTAAGCAGCCATCGGGTCGTGGCGTTTTGGAGGACTGCCCAGGGTCGGACTTAGCCTAACGCTCTCGGACGCAGTCGGCGAGTTTCCGTCGCTGGACCAAGCTTCGCGTTCGACGGTCGGTTCCGGTGCAAATAGGCGGTCCGGACGAGATTTTATTTATAGAAAGGATCCCTCATCAACCAGACAGAACGGCTTCCCAGACTGCGGCCGCAGCAGTATCTTTGAGACCGAGCTTCGCGAGATTGAATTGGCCCTTGCGAATACGATGCATCAACTCAATGCCGGCCAGAGTGATCGCCGCGTTCCTGAAACGTTTGAAGCCGAGCATGACTTTCGTCCGGGACTTGATGTTCCGGTGATCCTGTTCGACCAATTTATTGAGATATTTCGAGGATCGGACCTTCGTGTCCCCAGGTAGCAAGCCATCGGCCTTTATCTCGCACACGGCGCGGTGCGACGCCGCATAGCCATCAAGCGTGATTGTGTTCGGTGGCTGGCCTTGATGTTTGATCGCCTTCCTGAAAAAGGCTTTTGCCGCCTGCACGTCGCGCTTCGCACGGAGCGTGAAGTCAACCGTCAGGCCAGCCCGATCAACCGCTCGATAAAGGTAAACCCACTTACCACGAATCTTCAGGTAGGTCTCATCGACACGCCACGACAGGCCGGTGGGCCTGCCAAAGCGGTTCCACCGTTTGACGAACTCCGGCGCAAACCCAGCGCAGGATCGTCGTGTGCGCCAGCGACAGACCCCGTTCTGCCATCATTTCTACCAGATCGCGCAGGCTAAGCTTGTAGCGCAGGTACCAGCGAACGCACAGAATGATCACATCGCGGTCAAAGTGACGGCCTGCGAACAGTTCATCCAGGCTTTTCAGCTTGCTCATCGTCGGTTCTCAATTCTTTCAGTCCGACACTTTAACCGGTTCGCCCCGCGCGATTTGCACCAGATCCTGCAGCCTGGTCTGTGCAGGCATCGGGGCGGCGGCGACCGCACGCATCCGGGGTATGTACACACGCGGATTTACATTGCGCGCTGACTGCGCTATAGTACATCCATAGTACACACATTGGGGGCCGCATGCACACCACCCGCGTATTCAGGAACGGCAACAGCCAGGCCGTCCGCATACCCGCCGATCTGGCCTACGAGCGCAGTGACGTCGAACTCGAAATTGAGCGCGTCGGAGACGAAATCCGTATTCGCCCTGCGCGCCGTCCGCTCAGCGGCGTGCTGAAGAAGTTTGCGAAATTCGGGCCGGATTTCATGGCTGAAGGTCGCGGTGAGCAGGATCAGGCCGAGCGCGAGGGTTTGTGATGCCGCGTTTCATGCTCGATACCAACATGTGCATCTACCTGATGAAAAACCAGCCCGAGCAGGTCGCGCAGCGATTCGCCCAATGCTACGTCGGTGATGTTGTCATGTCCGCTGTGACCTACGCCGAGCTCGAATACGGCGTGAGCGTATGTGAGCACAAGGCACGCGAGCGGCGCAACCTGGCGGCCCTGATCGAGGACATTCCCGTTGCGCCGTTCGACGTGTCCGCGGCACAGGCATACGGTCCGGTGCGCGAGGCGACGCGCGAGCGCAAGAAAGACGCACTCGACAAGCTTATCGCCGCTCACGCGATTTCGCTGGACGTCGTCCTCGTCACAAACAACGAGCGCGACTTCGCCGCCTATCCCGGCATCAAGCTCGAAAACTGGCTGAACGACTAGGACGAACGATGTCTCCTCAAGAAGCCCTCCCGATCATCCGCACCCTCGCGGACGGCATCGATCCGCTTACGGGCGAGGTCCTGTCCGGGCAGAGTCCATTCAACCAGCCGGACGTCATCCGCGCGCTGTTTGCGGCCGCGCAGGCACTCGGAGAGCTGACGGGCAACGCAGCGCCACGCGAGAAGAGAGCGGCGAAAGCAGGCACATCCTGGCCCCCGGAAGAGGATCACAGACTGCTGGAGAGTTTCGACGCCGGGGCCGATGTCAAAGAGCTGGCCGCCGCGCACGGTCGCACCACCGGGGCGATCAAGTCGCGCCTGGTCAAGCATGGGCGTATTGAACGATAAAGTGAGCGACCGGCACTGCCGATAGTTGGTAAGAGGATCAGCGAAACGGAGAACAACGTGTTGAAAACCTGTTTGAGACGCCTGGCCTGCGTGATCGGGATGCACGAATGGGAAGAGGGGCATCATTACCAGATCGTTCTGAACGATATCGGTGCCGGCTATTGCACATGCCGTCATTGTGGCAGGACGCGCTAAGCCGATCCGTCCGCGCTAACACGAACGGATAGTACGTAGAAAAAATCGCAAGTGATGGACAAAGCGCGAATACCTGAACCAATTTGTCACGGCGAATCCGACGTCGAGCCGTTCGAGACGTATTTCGAACGCTGGCCTGCCGAATACAGCCATGTGCCACCTAGCGTCGTTGAGACTTGGATCTACCGTCATTGGCGGGATTTTCAATGGTGGCTTCCGCTTCGGCCGCTCGAGTGGGCATACGAACTAAAGCAGATGAGTTCCAGCGAAATCCTGACGATCAGCCACGTGGGCAGCTGGCCGGAAACACTCCGATTCTGGGGCGATGACCTCTTTGAGGGGAAAGCGAGGCGCACGACATGGCTGGGGCGCGCCATGTTAACCACCGGGACGACTCCGGCGCCGATGATCGTCGCGCGCGACGCGGGGCGGTACGGCCACCCGAGGGAGGCGAATCTGCCGTTTCTAGAGCCGTATCAGCTTATCGAAGACCATATGAGACTTGCCTACTTGCAAAGCATGATCCGCCATGGAAACCCTCAACTGCGGTCTCATCATGAAGTGATCGTTGCGACGTTGCCGACAGCAATAAAAATTGCTGCCACATAGAGGGAAACGGACGTCCATGCAACGTACCCTTAAACAGACCGGATGGCCGTTGGTCGCCTTTCGCGTGGTAGGTGGTGCCATCCTAGCGTTTATGTATCTCGAGCTGGCCGCTGGCCTTTTGACGTCTGTCCCTGCCTTCACGCATTTTTGGTGGTTGATCCACGCCCTTGATTCCGCCCACGCCCCGTGTCGTAGCGATGATCTCTTAGTCCGCGGGGCCGCCTGATCATCGCAAAATGCATCAGGGTCCAGTAATCGTAGTACTGCGGTGGATCATTCGGTTAGGATTGCGTATAAAAACTTCGCTGATTATATTTATGTTAAATTAAATTATCGCTAGAGTGAGTGTGGGGGCCGTCCTCAGGCCCGGACTTCCGTTGGACCTGGCCTTATACAATCCACCTTGCTTCTTCCGCCGCGCCGGTATTGCGGCGCTTGAGAACGCAAGTATCTCCTGGAGATTGGCCTATACCACGGCCAGTCTTCAGAGCCTTTGGTCCGGGGTAGCGGCAGGTTTAGGCATCACATTGAGAACGTCGGCCGGCGTGTCATCGTCGCTGAGAAAACTCGGCGAAAAAGACGGTCTTCCACCGTTGCCGACCGTGGAGCTCTGTCTGCACGCCGGACGTCGCGACACTCCACCGGCCCTGGCGGAACTGAATCGGGTCGTGATTGAGAATGCGACTGCAAACCTTAGTTCATGAGCCGCGAAATCTACTGGTTGCCCACAAGAAACGTGAACCGATTTCCGGTAGTATCGCGCGTGAACCCCTTATCTGCCGTGACTCGCTATCTAGTCGAGCGAAAACATCGAGAGCTGATGATCTCTGGAATTTCGCGCGCGAACGTCTCATCCCGACGCGGTGACGGACAGCCACAATTGATGCACGGCAGCGCTTGTGTGTCGTCCACGGTCACTGGCCGGCGCCAGAGATCGGCAAGCGAAGTTGGATAGCAATCGCTCTGCCACTTCGGGCTCTTGACGGGCAATACATCCGCCCGCGGCGGTCGGCAACAGCCGACCCACAAGGCACACAGGCATCGACCCAAAGCGGTTTTTCGTCGACGAGCATGGAACCATCAGGAAGGCTCTGGCCACCTATAGCCGAGCACCGAGGCAACCGGATAAGCTAGCTCGCGAACCTCATCCAACTGGTTTCCACCAAGGAGATAAATGAACGCTTCGTCGTGGCGAAGGTAGAAGCCTACATGTCCCTTCCAGCTTGTCGGATCGTCGCGCATCAACACAGTCACGCAGCCATAGACCGGGCCATCAAGGGCGACGCCCCAATCAAGCCAGGACCGAGCCAAGGCTGATCGCGTCCCCCGAACTCCTGCACCTGCCAGGCACCAGTTAATAAATGAGGAACACCAGGAGATCTTGTCGTCGTAGCCAACGAGGTTTGTCTGGTCGTTATATTCGACTATCCGTGGATTGGTTTCGCCGACCGGAAAACGTCTGACGCCACATTCGGCAATCGCCAACGGCATCCAGACAGGTTCGGCGGCACTGTCTCTGATATCTGTAATCATTCGCGTTGGACGGATTTTTGCGTTGTCCCGGAGATTGTCACCGATTCGAGCCACTTGGTCGACCGTGCCTTCCAGGCCCGGTGAGCGCGCCCCGTGGCTTGTATCCGCGGCCAGGAATCTCCCCCAGCAAAAGCCTTGCTTAACCGCGGCGCTCATATAGCCATGACGAACCCGCGCTTTGCGTCGACGATCACTCTATTCAGCCGCGCGCGTCGCCGTCACTGCGTTCCCAGAACACCACGTGGCGCTGCACGGCGCGCACGCACTGCGCGCCGCTCACGCCTATCACGGCCAGCAGCACCACGCCCGCGAACATCGTCGCGACGCTCATGTTTACCGAAGCCGAGCTGATCAGATAGCCGAGCCCGCGCTGCGAAGAGAGAAACTCGCCCACCACCGCGCCAATCAGCGCGAGCGACACGCCGATCTGCAGGCCACTGAAAATCTCGGGCGCGGCGCAAGGCAGCTTCACATGAAAGAACAAAAAGGCGCGCGACGCCGAAAACGCGCGGCAGGCATCGAGCAGGTCGGGATCGGCGCGTTTCAGGCCGTTCACGGTATTCACGAACAGCGGAAAAAAGCAGACCAGCACGACGAGGACCACTTTCGAGGCACTGCCGTAACCGCACCAGACCAGTATGATCGGCCCGAGCGCAACCTTCGGCATGGCCTGCAAACCAGCCAGCAGCGGAAACACGAAGCGCTCGAACACGCGCGATTCCGCCAGCACCGCGCCGGTCACGACGGCGAGCACGCTGCCGATTGCATAGCCGAGCAGGGTCTCGCCCAGCGTCGCGCCGATGTGCGGCCAGAGCGTGCCGTCCGCGAAGCCCGTAGCGAGCGCCTTCCAGACTTCTGCTGGCGCGGGCAGTACATAGTCGGGGATCGACCAGCCCACCACGATGGCCTGCCAGCAGGCCACGGCCGCCGCAAGGCTCGCGAGCGGGTAGCACACAGCGGGCAACCCGCCGCGGGTTCGTAGCGCCTTCATTGGAAATGCCTCCGCAAATACGCGCACGCCTCGACGAATGCCGCCGAACTGAGCGTATCCGCATCGCGCGGGCGCGCGAGCGGCACGGCCAGTTCGTCGACGATGCGGCCCGGCCGCGCCGACATGACGAGCACGCGGTCAGCCAGAAAAACCGCTTCGGGAATACTGTGCGTGATGAACAGCACCGACTTGCGCTGCGCGAGCCAGATGCGCTGCAACTCCAGCGTGAGCCGCTCGCGCGTGAGCGCGTCGAGCGCGGCAAACGGTTCATCCATCAGCAGGAGTTCGGGATCGTGTAGCAGCATGCGGGCGATGCCCACGCGCTGCTGCATGCCGCCCGAAAGCTCGGCGGGATAGTTGTGCGCGAAAGCATCGAGGCCGACGAGCTTCAACAGTTCGGCCGCCCTTCCCCGCGCACTCTCCATCGCCAAACCCAGTGTGTGCGCGGGCAACAGCACGTTGTCGAGCACGTTGCGCCACGGCAGCAGGTTCGGCTTCTGGAACGCCACGCCCACCTGGCGGCACGGCTTCGCCAGCGGCGCGCCGCCCACGCTCGCACGCCCTGACGTCGGCGCGATCAGGGCGGCCGCCACTTTCAGCAGCGTGGACTTGCCACAGCCGGAAGGCCCCAGCAGCGCGACGAACTCGCCCTCCGCTATACGCAGGTCGACATCGAGCAGCGCGTCGATGGCGCCCGTGCGCGTGCGGTAGCGGACCGAGACGCCCTCGGCCTGAAAGGCGCTGGCCGTCATCGCGTGCGCCTCGCGGCGTCGAGAAACTGCAATACGCTCGACCACGATGCCTCGTTTGCGCGGGCATTCGCCGCCGGCGTGCCGCCCGCCGTGATCGGCACGCCCGCAACCGGGTGAACGCGCGCGATCTGCGTGGTCGGCGTATGCGGGAACAGGATCGAATGGCCCGCGCCTTCGTAGCGCAAATGCTCGACAGGGTGCGCGAAGCCGCGTGCGCGCAGGTCCGCGGTAATCGTGTCGGCGTAGCGCGACGATGGCCAGAAGCCGTCGTCGGTGCCCGAAATGAGCAGGATGGGCCCCGCAATGCGCTCCACAGGAATCCGCGCACGCGCCACGGCTGCGGCGTCGCGTAGCGCGGATTCGAAGGCCGGCGCCTGGCGCACCGGTGCGCCTGGCGTGGGAGGATGCCGGAATGCGGACCAGTCCGCCTGCGCGTTGTCTTCCCAGACATGCGCGAGCGGCCGCCCATCGAGCGTCCACGCCACCGCATCCGGCGGCTCGCCCGGCGCGCCCGCGCGCAGCGTGCCGTGCAGCACGGCGCTGGGCACATAGCCGATCACGGCCGAGACACGCTCAGGCCACGTTGCCGCCAGCAGCAAGGCCAGCTCGCCGCCGCGCGACTGCCCCGCCACGGCCACGAAGCCGTTCTCGGGCTGCACGCTTGCGCGCAGCCAGTCGAGCGCGGCCGCGAAGTATTCGAGCGGCGTGCGCGAGATCGCGCTGGGCAAACCCGGCGCGTTGAAATAGCCGAGAGCGAGCGCGGCGTAGCCGTGCGCGGCATAGAGCGCCGCACGCGGCTCGTTGATGCCGCCGCCCGAGCCGTTCAGCACGACCACAGCCGGATGCGGCCCAGGCGTTGCCGGCGTGAACAGCGTGCCCACTACGCCCGCCTCGCGAATCTCGCGACGTGTGACGCCTTCGGCCAGATACTGCTGCACGAAGTCCGCCGTGGCGCTCGCACCTGCCGTGTCGCGTGCCTCCAGCTGGATAGTGAGGGGCTCGATGCTTTCGGGCCGCGTTGGCTGGCTCACGCACTGCATCGACCAGACGATGCCCATCGCCTGCACGCCGCTGCCCGCGTAATCGCCCGACACGGGCGCTGCCTCGCTCAGGTCGACGCGGCCGTTTACGTCGGCCGTGAAGCGGTTCGTGCTGACCCACTCGCTGCCGTCGGGCATGGCGAGCCGCGCGGTCAACTCCACCTGCGCATGCGGGCCGAAGCCCGCGAGCACGATGCGTCGCGCCACGTCGATCAGCGCGACGCGCGGCGTCACCTCAATGCGCGCGCTCATGGCAGTTGCCGGGCGCGTTCGCGCAGCGCGGCCTCGTCGAAGTGGCTGAAGTCGGCTACGAACTGGTTCGAGAACAGTTGATCGAGCGGCACATTGCCCTGCGCGAATTCGCCCACATGCTGCATCTGCGCGAGGTTCGCGCGCACGGCCGGCAGGTCATACGCGCCTGGCTGGCGCGGCTTGCCGTCGGCGGTGCGCAGCACGCGGTCCAGCCGGCGCTTCAGCAGTTCTTCGGCCACGCGCAGGTTCTGCGCCTCGTCGCCCTGCGGCTTCGATTCGGGATGCTCCTCCCAGAACGCCTTCACGCAGTACGCGGGATTCGCGTCGCAGACGATTTGCGCTTCCGTATAAGCGCGGCCGAAGCGCGCGATCAGGTCCGGCCGCTCGGCGAATGTATCGCGATGGGCAATGAAGCCGTTGCCCGCCGTTGCGTCGAACACGGCCGGGTAGCGGATGCGGCGGATCCGCGTGCCCGAGAGTTCGAGCATGTCGTCCCAACTGCTGTTGAAGTTGAGCGCATCGACAGCGCCCGTCTTCAGCGCGTGAAATCCTGCGCCGAGCGAACCGACGGCAACGTAATCGACATTCTTGCCCGGCTCGAGCCCGGCCTCGCGCAGCGCCGCGCGGCCGCCCGGAATCGTGCCCCACGTGAGCGCGCCGACACCGATCTTCTTGTCCTTGAAGTCGGCGAGCGTCGTTACCGGCGAACTCGCGAGCACCGCGAATTCCATCGTGTTGGCAGGCACCCCGTTGTAGAAGTAGCGCACCGGCGGGGGTGTGCCGCCGTTCAGGTAGCTCGACAGCAGCGGCTCCGCGGTCGGGTAGCCGAACGTGATGCGCTTGCTCGCCACCTGCGGAATGAGCGCACCCGCGCCCTGGAACACGACGAGCTTCACGTCGAGCCCTTCGTTCCTGAAGAGGCCGAGCTTGTCGGCGGCCGCATAAGGCGCGCCGTCATGGACGGAGGGTGGAATCGCGAGGCCGACCGTCACGGTGTCGAGCGCGTGCGCGTCGCTCGCGGCGAGCACGAGCAGCGACGTGCCGGCAACGGCGAGCCAGGCGGCAACAATACGTCGTGTTTTCATGAAGTCACTGTTCCGTGTGAGAGGCCGCCACGGCGGCGAGGCGGCGCGCCGCCACGGCCTTGAGCGCGGCGCGGTCGATCTTGTTCGTCGAGGCAACCGGCACGGTTTCCACGAACCACACCCGGCGCGGATGCTGGAACGCCGGGGCCTGCTCCAGCGCGTGGCGCTTGAGCGTCTCCTCGTCGGCCTGCGCACCGGCCTTGAGCACGATGAACGCCACAGGCTTTTCGCCCTTGATCTCGTCGGGTACCGGAACGACGCAAGCCTGTGCGACGGCGGGGTGGCGCTCGAGCACGCGCTCGACTTCGCCCGGGTAGATGTTCTCGCCACCGCAGACGAACATGTCGTCACGGCGGCCCATGAAGGTATAAAAGCCTTGAGCGTCGCGCTGGAAGACATCGCCCGTGCGGTAGTAGCCGTCGGAGGTGAGCGATGCGCGCAGTTCCGGGCGGTTGTGGTAGCCGTTCATCAGCGCGGGGCTGCGCAGCAGCAACTCGCCGTGGTCGGACTCCGCCCCGGTTTCGTCGATGAGCCGCAACGCCACCAGCGGGTGCGCGGCGCCGACCGAGAGCGGCGGCGGCGGCAAGCCCTGCGGATGCTGACCGAACACCACCGGGCCGCCCTCCGTCGTGCCGTATGCGTTGATGACGCGCGCGTTCGGCAGCAGCGCGCGGATCTGCTCCTGGAGCGCGGCGCTTACGGGCGCGGAGCCCATCCGCACGTAGCGCACAGAGGAAAGATCGCTTTGCGCCAGCAGTTCACGCTCTTGCAGCATCATCGCGATCATGGGCGGCACCGCCGTGAGCCACGTGCAACGCCAGCCCGCAATCGCGCGGATGTAGTGCTTCGCGTCGAACTGCGGCAGCATCACCGTCGTCGCACGCGCGGAGAGCGCGAGAAACGCCAGCGCGAGCGCGTTCATGTGAAAGAGCGGCGCGGCGATCAGCACGCGCTCGCCCGCGAGCGGCTGTGATTGCAGCCGCGTGCGCACGACCCACAGATGGCTGCGATGCGAAAGCACCACGCCCTTCGGCCGCCCCGTCGAACCCGAGGTGTAGAGAATGAGCGCGGCCTCGTCGGCTTGCGGGACGAAGACGTCGAAACGCGTTGGGCGCTCGCTCGCGACGAACGACGAAAACAGCGTGGCGTTGTCCGGCAGGCTCGCCGCCGGAGTCGTTGACCGCGCATCGAACACGATGGCTTCGAGGCCGGGCGGAACATCGGCCACACGCTTTGCGTCGCAGAACACGAGCCGCGCACCGCTGTCCGCGATCACATCGGCAATGAGCCCGCGCGGAAAACGAAAGTTGACGGGCACGGCGACGAGACCCGCCCGCATGATGCCCAGCACCGTCGCCACGTAATGCGCCGAGTTCGCGGCCAGCACCGCTACACGTTCGCCGCGCCGGTAGCGCGCAGCGAGCGCTGCGGCAACGTTGGCCGCCAGCGCACCCAGTTCGCCATAGGTGTAATGCACCGGCACCCCTGCCTCGTCGAGTTCGATGAGCGCAAGCTCGCCGGGATCGGCGGCGTGATCGATCAGGTCGCCCAGATTCAGCGGCTCGCTCATGGCACGAACTCCAGCAAGGTATCGAAGCCCGGCAGCGCCGCGACGCTACGCGCCGCCTCCACGACGAACGGCAACCGCGCTTTCGTTGCAAGCTCACCGATTGCGCGCCATTGCGGCGAACGGATCGTGATCGCGCCGTAACGTGCCGCGCCAGAGGGGACGTGCGCGGCCAGCGCGCCGAAATACGCGTCGAACGCCACCCGGCTGTGAAAGACGAGGTCGAAACCGGGCGCAGGATCGCCAAGCCGCCCGTAGCCTTCCCTTTCCACGTCGACGAGATGGAGCGCCGCTAGCGCATAGCTCCCGTTCGCATGATCGCGCCACGCCTCGCGGAACACGAACTCGGGCGTCAGATGCTGGCAAAAATACACGCGCCCACCCGGCAACTGACCCGGCGCGAGGCGCACGGTCACGAAACGCGCGTCGCCCAGCCCTTCCACCGGCCGCGAGAAATGCTGCGGCGGCGTTGCTTCAAAACCGGCGGCGCGCAGATCGTCGAACGTGCGCTGCGGATCGTCGGTGCGATAGACGAGGCCGTCCGCGCCGAGCGGGCTCGCCGCGATCTCCGGCCGCGAGGCCGAGCCGTCGGCGGGCAGCCCGATCAACTCCAGGTAGTGGCCGTCGAACACGATCGCGTGATTGATCGAGCCGAGCGTGTGGTAGCCGCGCGGCGTCACCGTGAAGCCCAGCGCGCGAAACAGCGCTTCGGCGGCGTCGGTCTCGAAGCGCGAGTTGATGACGAGATGGTCGAGTGTCAGCATCACGGGCGCGCCGGCTGCGCGGCTGCTGTCGAATAAGTGCCTCGGCCGCTTGCGACGAGCTTGCCGTCGGCGTCGAACACCTGCGCTTCGGCTGTTGCGAACTGCGAACCGAAACGGATCACCTTGCCCTTCACGCGCAAATCGCCGGGCAGCGCCGCGCGGTGATAATCGACGCGCAAATCGATGGTCGGCACGCCGCGCCCCGTCTTCGAGACGAGCGCCCAGTCGGCGGCAAGATCGACCAGCGCCGCGAGAATGCCGCCATGCGTGTAGCGCTTTTCAGCGTTCACGACCCATTCCTCGCGCCATTGCGCGGTCAGTTCGATCTCGCCTTCGGCAACGGCCACCACCTTCAGCCCGAGCCATTCGTGATAAGGACCGCGGCGCAGACGCGCCTCAACTTCCGCCGCAGCCGGCAACGCGGACGTGCTTGCTTCCAGACTCATATTTGTTCTCCCATGCCTCGGTTACGGATTGACGACGACCTTGCCCAGCACCTCGCGATCGCGGATCAGCCGCAAGCCTTCGGCGGCCTGATCGAGTGGCAGCACGCGGTCGATGGCGGGTACAAGTTCGCCGCGTGCAATCTGGTCGAGCAGCGCGCGCAGGTTGTCGTCGTAGAAACTGTTCGAGCCGATCACCTTCAACTCGAAGCTCCAGATGTAGCGCAGGTCTTCCTTCGGGTCGTGGCCCGCCGTCGCGCCGCACACGAGCACCGTGCCGCCGCGCTTGACGCACTTGAGCGAGGGCACCCATGTGTCGCCGCCCGTGAAGTTCACGAGCACATCCACGCCACCTTCCTGGCTGCGCCGCTGCGGCTTGCCGTACTGCCCGATCGCCCACTTCGAGAAGTCGGTCGTGCGATAGTTGACGACATGGTCGGCCCCGAGCGCCTTCAGTTGCGCCGCTTTTTCGTCGCTGCCCGCGCAGGCGATCACCTCCGCGCCAAGCTGTTTCGCAAGCAGCAGTGAAGCCGTGCCCACGCCGCCGCTCGCGCCGAGAATCAGCACGCGGTCGCCCGCCTTCACCGTTTCGTGCGTGATGAGCATGCGGTGCGCCGTGCCGTAGGCAACCGGCAATGCCGAGGCCGCCTCGAAGCTCACGGATTCGGGCAGCGCAATGAGTTGCTCGGCGGCGACCGCGCAATACTGAGCCATGCCGCCGTCGAGCATCTCGCCCATCAGGCCTTTTTCGCGGTTCAGCGGATTGACGAGCACGCGGTCGCCCACCTTCCAGTCGTCGACGCCATCGCCCAGCGCGACGATCTCGCCCGCCATGTCGAGGCCAATCACAACGGGCAGCGGCACCTTGATGCCCGGCATGCCCTTCACGGTGAACACGTCGTGATAGTTGAAGGACGAGGCGCGCACGCGAATCACCACGCCACCGGCCGCCGCCTGGGGCACCGGTTTGTTGCTCACCACTTCGAGCTGGTCCAGATCGCCGTGTTCGCGCAGCACGAGCGCTTTCATCGTGGATGGGAGGGAAACTGCCATGTATCGAACTCCGAATGAAATCAAGTAAAGGTGAAGGTTCAGTGAATGGATCGCGACGCGGCGTAAGGCGCGCTATCGAACAGGCCCGCGGGCAACTCGCCCTCGATCACGCCGCCATCCACGAAAATCTTGTGTTCGCGCTGCAAGGTCGCGATGTCCGAAGGCTCGAACGTCACGCGGTTGATCTCCGCCCAGCGCGCCGCGTAGGCGTCCGCATCGGCGGCCGGCAGGTTGGCGCTCTTTTGCAGGATCGCCGAGACCTCGTTGTGATGCGTTGCGCCCCATTGCAGCGCATCGCGCAAGCCCGCTATGAGCTTCGCCGCGTCGCCGGGATGCTGCGTGAGCCAGTCGGCACGCACCGCGCTCACGCCGATATACGGCACGGCGTCGCTCTTCGTGAGCTTCTTCCACTCGTCGCCGAACGAGCCGAGCTGGCGCACTTTCAGGTCCTTCAACTGCGCGACCGTGATCGTGCGCAGCGCCGCGGCGTCGACCTGCTTCTGCACGAGAAACTGCGCGAGGCGCCCTTCGTTGCCGGGCACGATGGAGAAGTCCGCGCTGCGAATGCCGTAGTTCCCTTGCAGCACGGCGGTCGCGATCGAAGCCACCGAACTGCCCGGCGGCGACATGCCAACCTTCTTGCCGCGCAGGTCGGCCAGCGCGTGGATCGGCGAATCGTCGGGCGCGACGAACGCCACGTCCGCAGGCTGGGTCGCGAGCACGATGCGCAGCGGTGCCCCCTGGGCGGCCGAGCTGAACACGGCGGCGGCCGGCGCGGCGAATGCGAAGTCGATGGCGTTAGCCGCCAGCGCCCGGTTCGGCGCGTTCACGTCGGCGAAATGCACGAACTGCACGTCGAGGCCGCGTTGCTCAAGGAAAGGCTTTGCTTCGAGCACCGCACCGAAGCCGAGACTCACGCCGCTCGTCCAGTAGCCGATGCGCACCGTATCGGCGTGCGCCGCCTGCACCGCGCCCGCCGTGGCCGCGGCAACCAGGGCCATCTTGACGGCCCGCTTAAGAGTCCTGATCGTTTGCATTTTCTATACCCATTGGCTATGGATTCAGGCCGCGCGTTTCCAGCGAAACAGGCGCCTTTCGAGTGGTTTCAGAATGCCCGCTTCGAGCAGCAGCATGAGCACGACGAGCGTGACGGTCCAGGCAAACACCTGGTCGGTCTGCACGAGGTCCGCCGCCTGGCGCAGCCGGTAGCCGATCCCGTTGGATGAACCAATCGTCTCGGCCACGAGCGACACGCGCCAGCCGAAACCGAATGCGAGCCTCGCGCCGGCAAAGAAGTGCGGCAGGATGGTCGGCAGATAAATCTTGCGCATGATCTGCGCGGGCGAAAAATGGAAGCTACGCGCGAGTTCGACGTGCTGCGCCTCCACTGTCAACGCGCCCTGCCAAACGTTGGTCAGGATCAGCGGCATGGCGGTCATGAAGACCACGAACACGGTCGTCGCGTTCGAGATGCCGAACCAGATGATCGCGAACACGGCCCAGATGGCCGAGGACACCGTGTTCACGATGGAGAGCAGCGGCTCGAAAAAACGCGCCGCACGCGGACTCGCGCCGAGCGCGACGCCAAGCGGCGCGCCAACCAGCGCCGCGAGCGCGAAGCCTGCCAGCACGCGGTACAGTGTGGCGCCCAGATCGCTGAAGAACGAAGGCGAGCGAACCAGTGCGACGAGCGCCAGCGCAACCTTCTGCGGGCCCGGCATGACGAAGGCCGGCATGTGCCGCGCGGCCAGCGACCAGACTGCCAGTAGCAGGACCACGAGCGCCGCACGCTGTGCCACGACGGTAACTAAGGAGCGGGAAAGCACGGTGGACATCGTGAAACTGTTACGTTGTGTTCGAAGCATTTCCATAGGGCTCATACCAGCAGGCGCAAGCGGCGGATCGCCTCCGCCACATCGGCATCCGTCGCGCTGCGGGGGCGCGGCAGGCTTACGTTCACGATCTCGCGCACACGGCCGGGTCGCGGCGCCAGCACGATCACGCGGTCGGCGAGCACGATCGCCTCTTCCACGTCGTGCGTGACGAACAGGATCGTGGTGGGGCGCAGCGTTTTCAGCCGCAGCACTTCGCTGTGCATCTGTGCGCGAGTCTGTGGGTCGAGCTTTGAGAACGGCTCATCCATGAGCAGGATGCCCGGTTGCCCGACGAGGCTGCGCGCCAGCGCCGCGCGGCTGCGCATGCCGCCCGAAAGCTGATGCGGATGGTGTTCCGCAAATGCGGCAAGCCCGACAGTTTCAAGCGTCGTGGCCGCGCGTTCGCGCCGCTCGCGCGCTGACAGGCGTGGCCGCATGGCTTCGAGGGCGAACTCGATGTTCGCCCGCACGGAGCGCCACGGCAGCAGGCGGTCCTCCTGGAACATGTAGGCGAGCGAGCGCCGCTCGTCGTGCCCCACCGCGCGTTCGCCGTGCAGCCACAGGTCTCCCGCGTCTGGCGCCGCGAGCCCGGCGACGATATTGAGCAGCGTGCTCTTGCCGCAACCCGACGCGCCGAGCAGCGCCACGACCTCGCCCTCCCCGACTTCGAAGCCGATGTCGTCGAGCACCTTTAGCATGCCGAAATGCTTTCCGATGCCGCGCACAGAAATGGCCGCCGCGCTCATCGGCTCAGCTCCGCCACCGAGAATACCGGCAGCGAGGCCCCGGAACTGGAGAGGCTCGCGTAGACCTTCTCCATGGTCATGTCGCGGAAGGTCTCGATATGGCGCCGCGCGATGGTTTCCGCACGCCGCTCGTCGTTCTTGTCGAACGCATCGATCATGGCATTGTGATCGTGGCGGATTTCCGGCTTGGTGCCCTGCACGCCAAAGCCAAGCGCAACGAGGCGCGACATCTCGTCCATCAGGTTGGCGAGAGTATGGTGCAGGCGAACGTTGCCGCTGGCCTGCGCAATCGCCAGATGGAATTCCCGGTTCGCGTCCAGAAAGACGTCGATCTGATCCGACAGCTCGCGCTCCGGATACGGCACGCGGCACGCGGCTTCCAGCCGCCGCAACAGCGCGACGTCGACGCGCCCGCACGCAAGGCGCGCGGCAAGCGGCTCCAGTTGCACGCGTAGGGCAAACACTTCCTCCACGTCGCGCAGCGTGATGGGCGCGACACGGTACCCCTGCCGCGGCATCGCGCGGATGAAGCCTTCGTGGACGAGCCGCACGAGCGCGACGCGGCAACTGCTCTTGCCGAGCCCGTAATGCTCCATCAACTGGCTTTCGGTGAGTGTCGCGCCGGGCATGAAGCGGCACGACAGCACATCGCGGCGTATACGCCCGTAGGCGTCCTCGCCGCGCAATGCGGGCGAGCCGCCCGCGTCCTGCTGTCTGCCTGCTTCGCCGGTTTCGTTCATCTCGCACGCGCCTTTCGTAAGCTGCTCACAGATCGTTCTTGAGACATTCATGTGAGCATCGTAGTCGCCCCCTTACGCTTTGATAACGAATAAAACTAACGAATCTTGTATGCGATGCAGATATCGTGGGCGGCTCAGAAAGGGGTATCTGACCCGGCGACGAAGCGGATCGAGGCGGAACGGGCGTGATATCGGGCCGCGGGGGCTGGGACAGGAAAGGGGCGCCTGGGCCGAAATGGGCAGCTTTCGCGGCCAGCCAAGGTGGCAAGGCGGCTTGCGTGTGACAGTCAGGCGAAAGCCGCGGCAGCAGTTTGTGCCGCGCCGCTTTCGCCTTCGGGACGTTATGCCGCCCGGCGTTGCGTCTGCAAGGTGGGCGCGGAACGCAGCAGCAGTTTTGTGTAGTCGGCCTGGGGCGCCGAAAACACCTCGGCTGTCGCGCCGGACTCGACCGCGCGGCCGTCCTTGAGCACCAGCACGCGATCGCTCACGTGCTGAACAACGTCGAGGTCGTGCGAGATGAACAGCAGCGCGGTACCAAGCCGCGCCTGCAACTCGCCGAGCAGGTCGAGCACCTGCGCCTGCACATAGACGTCGAGCGCGGAAACGGGCTCGTCGCAAACTATCAATGCGGGTTCCGAAGCAATCGCACGAGCAATGGCAATGCGCTGACGCTGTCCACCCGAGAGCGACACGGGCAGGCGATCCAGATAACTGGCGTCGAGCCCCACCTGCTCCAGCAGCGTGACGCTGCGCTTCAGCACGGTACGCCGCTCGAGACGCTGCGCGTGCAGGCCGTCGGCGAGCAAGCGGCCCACGTTGTGACGCGGGTCGAACGCGCTCAGCGGGTCCTGCGGGATATAGCGCAGGAGCGGTCGCCGCTGGCTGCGCTGCGTTTCGCTCACGCCCGCGCCGTTCCAGCGCTGGCCAAGAAACTCGACCGAGCCGCTCGTCGGCGCGAGCAGACCCAGCACGATGTTCGCGGAGGTGCTTTTGCCCGACCCCGATTCGCCGACAATGCCGAGCACTTCGCCCTCTCTCACCTCGAACGAGACGTCGTCGAGGGCAACGAACGCGTTCGCGTCGTGCGCCGGGGCGACCTTTCCGCCCGCATACCGCTTGCCGATGCCTTGCGCGCGCAGGACGACGCTGCCCACCGCACGCTCACGCGCGGGCAGCGGCTCGCGCACGACGGCGCTCCCGTCTTCCTCGACGAAACGCGCGGAACTGAGGCGGTAACCGCGCGAGTGCGCGTCCGGCTGCGCCGCGAGCAACTGGCGCGTATAGGGGTGCGAAGGATGTTCGAGCACGTCGCGCGTCGCGCCGCTGTCCACGACGTCGCCTCGATGCATCACAATCACGCGATCGGCAATGCCCGCGACCACGCCAAGATCGTGGCTGATGAGCAGCACGCCCACGCCCGCTCGCAGACGCGCCTCCAGCACCGCGAGTACCTGCGCCTGCACGGTCACGTCGAGCGCCGTGGTCGGTTCGTCGGCGATGACGAGCGCGGGAGATGCGGCGATCGCCGAGGCGATCAGGGCGCGCTGGCGCAGGCCGCCCGAAAGCTCGTGCGCATACTGTGCGGCACGGCGCTCGGGTTCAGGAATGCCCACGTCGCGCATCACCGCATGCACGGCCGCCGCGCGTTGCGCGCGCGATTGCCCCTTCGCGTGGCGTGCGAGCGTCTCGCCGATCTCCCGGCCCACCGTGCGCAGCGGATCGAGCGAAACCAGCGCGTCCTGCATCACGAGCCCCGCGAAGCCGCCGCGCACCGCGCGCCAGTCGCGCTCGCGAAACTCGAGCGCCGCGCGGCCGTCGATCTCGAAGCGCTGCGCGTCGATGCGCGCATGCGTGCCCGCGAGGCCGATCAGGCTGCGCGCAGTGAGGCTCTTGCCCGACCCCGATTCGCCGACGAGCGCGACGCATTCGCCCGCGTGTATCGTCAGATCGACGCCACGCACGAGCGGGCCGCCGCCGTTGACATCGGCGAACCCGATCGACAGGCCCCTTACGTCGACGAGCGTGCGGCCTGTCAAATGCGCGGACGCGGGCGTGGCGGAGGAAGTCAAAATCTCGCTCATCGGGTACGAACTCCATAGATACGCGACAGGTGCTTGCCGATCGTCGTGAACGCGATCACCGTCAGCGTGATCGCCAGGCCCGGAAACACGCTCGGCCACCACGCGACGCGCAGAACGTCGCGCCCTTCGGCGAGCATCACGCCCCACTCCGGGGTCGGTGGCTGCGGGCCGAGCCCGAGAAAGCTGAGCCCCGAAACCGCGATGATGGCGCTGCCGATGTCGATCGTCGCGATCACGGGCACCACTGCCAGCACATTCGGCAGCACGTGCCGCCAGAACACCTCGCGGCGCGACAGGCCGAAGATCACGGCCTGCGTCACGTAGTCGGCGCGGCGCACGACGAGCGTCTGCGCGCGCAGCACGCGCCCAAATTTAGGAATGCTCGCGATACCGACCGCCACGGCGATATTGACGATGCCCTGGCCGAGAAACGAGACCACGAACAGCGAGAGCAGCACGGGAGGAAACGCCGAAAGCACGTCGAACACGCGCGACGCCGACTCGTCGACGAGCCGCCGTCCAAGACCCGCGCACAGGCCGATCACGAGTCCAATCACGAGGCTCACGAGCATGCTCGCGAGGCCGATGAGCAGCGAGTAGCGTGCGCCATAGACCACGCGCGCCAGCACGTCGCGGCCGATGCGGTCGGTGCCGAGCCAGTGCGCCGCGTCGGGCGGCTGCATGGCGTGCGCGACGTCGCTCAGCAACGGGTCATAAGGCGTGATCGCAGTGGGCAGCGTAATGGCGAACGCGAGCAGGGCCAGGAACGCCGCCGCGAGCAGCACGGAAGGCGGCACGCGCGTGAGCCGCGGCAGGCCTGCCTTCGCGCGCGGGCGGCTGGAAGCTTGCTCGGAAGAAACGGAAATATCGCTCATTGGCTGCGCAACCTCGGGTCGATGAACAGATAGGCGATGTCGAGCACGGTCGAGATCACCACATGCACGAAGGCGGCCAGCAGCACGACCGCCAGCACCACGGGCACATCCTGCGACGTCACAGCGTCGAGCGTGATGCTGCCGAGGCCCGGCCGGCCGAACAGCTTCTCGGTGATGACGGCGCCGCCGAGCAGACCGCCGATCAGCCATCCGCCGAGCGTCACGACCGGCAGCAACGCATGGCGCAGCAGATGGCCCACGCGCAGCCGGGCTTCGGAAACGCCGCGTGAACGCACAGTGGTCACGAATGGCCGCTCGAAGGCGGCATCGAGCGCTTCGCGCATGACCTGCGAGAGCATGCCTGCGGTGGGCAGCGCGAGCGTGATGGCCGGCAGCACGAGCGAGCGCCACCCTGCCGCGCCGGAGACCGGAAACAGCCGCCAGTGGAACGAGAACACGATGAGCAGCAACAACCCGCCCCAGAACACCGGCGTGGACGTGAACACGAGTTCCGCCGCCGAGGCGAAGCGCGTGGCCCATGCGCCGCGCGCGGCCGCGCCCGAGGTGGCCGTGGCCACGCCTAGTGCAAGCAGCACGGCCAGCACGGCCGCCGCCGACGCGAGCTGGACGGTTGGCCATAACTGGCTGAAGAGCACCGCGCTCACCGGCTGCTGCAGCACGAACGAGGTGCCGAGATCGCCGCGGGCGAGTCTCAGCACGAACTGACCGTACTGCCAGAGCAGGCTGTGGTCGAGTCCCCATTGCGCGGCGATCGCCTCACGCAAGCCAGGGTACGAGAGATCCCCCGCGAGGATGTCCTCGATGCGGCCGGGCAGCGCGTGTATCGTCACGAACGCGGCGCTGGCGGCCAGCCAGAGCACCAGCAGGCCTGTCAGGAGCCGGGTCACCACTTTGCGCACCATCTCACCCCCCTTGCTTGTCGACCCACAGCTCATAGGCGCTGGCGGGACCGTCGAGTTCCGGCTCGAAGCCGATGCCATGCACCGACGACTTCGCGGCCAGATGGTATTGCGGCGCGTACAGCGGCACGATATAGCCCTGGTCGACCGCATACTGCTGGATCTCGCCAAGCAGCTTGCGGCGCGGCTCGCCCACCGGCAGCCTGCGCGCTTCGTTGATTTTGCGCGTGAGCGTGGCGTCGGACTTCGGGATCGCCTGGTACAGGAAACCCTGATCGCCCAGCATGTCCCAGAGCTCCATCGCGACGTCGGACGGGTTATCCGTATTCGGATAAATGCTCCAGACGCCGGTGTGCTTCTCGCTCTCGAATTCGCCCGGCGTGGTCACGCGCAAACGCAGATCGAGCCCCACGTTCTGGCGCAGCGCCGACTGCATCGCCCGGATCAGCACGTCGCGGCTGTCGCGAATATACGGCTGCGGGTAGCCCACTTCGATCGTCAGGCGCTTGCCGTCCTTCGTGCGGAAGCCGTCGCTGTCACGCGTGGTCCAGCCCGCCTCGTCGAGCAGATGGTTCGCCTCGGCGATCCTGTTGCCCCACGAACCTTGCAGCGTCTTCGCGTAGTCCGGGTTGTCGGGGCCGATGTTCGACCACGCGCGGCGCACCGTGCCGAGATAGACGGTCTTGACGATGCCGTCCAGATCGAAGCCGTCGCGCAAGGCTCGCCGCACACGCACGTCGTTGGCGGGCCATGCTGTGTAGTTCACGTTGAGGGTGAAGGAGGTCGTGGCGGACGGCCCGGTCAGGAACTGGAAACCCTCGACATGATCGAACACGCTCGTGTCGGTGGGCTGCACGCCTTCGATCAGATCGACCTGACCCGAACTGAGCGCGCCGGTACGCACTGAAGCTTCCGGCAGGAAGCGGTACACCACCTTGTCGAGCCATGCCGGGCCCTGGTGCTGCGCGGCCTTGGGAGCCCAGCGGTAATCGGGGTTGCGCGTGAACGTAGCCGATTGCCCGCGCTGATACGCGCTGAACACGAACGGCCCCGTGCCGACGATGCCCGGGCCGCCCCCGCACAGATCATGATTCGACGCGAGCGCCTTCGGCGAAATAAAGCCCAGCTTCACGCTGGAAAGCGATTCAAGCGTGGTCGAATCCGCCTGCTTGAGCACGATGCGCACGACAGAGGGCGAGACCACTTCGACACGGTCGAGATGCACGAGCAGCGAAAGGGAAGCCGACGTGGTCGCCGCATTGGCGATGATGTAATCGAAATTGGCCTTCACCGCCTGCGCGTCGAACGGCGTGCCGTCGCTGAAGTGCACGTCGTCGCGCAGGTTGAACGTGTAGGTCTTGCCGTCGTCCGACACGCTCCACGACTTCGCAAGCCACGGCGAATACGAGCCGTCGCGCTGCTTGTAGATCAGCGAGTCGACGTAATTGCGGATCACCCAGAAGGCGTTCTGCTGCGACGAGCGATGCGGATCGAAACAGGCGGGCTCGGTGGTCACGCCCCACGTGAGCGTGCCGCCTGAAACGGGTTTGGCCGCCACGCTCTGCGGCGCGGCCTGCGCGCTATTCGTCTGGTTGCACGCCGTGAGCGAAAGCAAGGCGCAAGGCAACGCAATGGCGGACAAAACGGGGAACACAAATTGATACGGCCTTCGAAGCATCACGTAACCAGTTAATCAGTGGTGGAAAACACGAATTCATCAGTTCGCGCCGCCCGGGTCAACGATGAAGATTCGATAAGCTTGCCGGGCGGCACGGTATAAGCAAATTCCGCGAGAGAGGACGCGCACGGCGGCGCACTCAAGACACGCCTTGCCGGTCGATCCAGAGCTCATAGGCACTAGACGGCCCGTCGAGCGACGGCTCGAACCCGACGCCATGCACGCTCGCCTTCGCGGCGAGGTGATACTGCGGCGTATAGAGGGGAACGACGTAGGCCTGCTCCACCGCGTATTGCTGGATCTCGGCTAGCAGCTTGCGGCGCTGTTCGCCCACCGGCAGGCGGCGCGCCTCGTTGATCTTGCCGGCGAGGATCGCGTCGCGCGCCGTGACAGCGCGGTAGAGGAAGCCGGCATCGCCGAGGTTGTCCCACAGCTCGAACACCGCATCGGAGGCGTTTTCCGTATTCGGATAGGCACTCCAGCGACCGGTTTGCTTCTGGTTTTCGAATTCGCCCGCGGTCGTGAAACGCAGACGCAGATCGAGCCCCACGTTCTGGCGCAGCGCCGACTGGATCGAGTGGATCAGCACGTCGCGGCTGTCGCGCACGTAGGGCTGCGGGTAACCCACCTCGATCGTCAGGCGCTTGCCGTCCTTCATGCGGAAGCCGTCGCTGTCACGTGTGGTCCAGCCCGCCTCGTCGAGCAGATGGTTCGCCTCCGCGGTCTTGTTGCCCCACGAACCTTGCAGCGACTTCGCGTAGTCGGGATTGTCGGGGCCGATGTTCGACCACGCGCGCCCCACGGTGCCGAGATAGATACCCTTGACGATGCCGTCGACGTCGAAGCCGTCGCGCAACGCGCGCCGCACGCGCACGTCGTCGGTCGGCCATACTGTGTAGTTCACGTTGAGCGTGAACGACGTCGTCGCCGCGGAAGGCCCGGTGAAGAACTGGAAGCCATCGACATGATCGAACACGCTCGCGTCGGTAGGCTGCACGCCTTCGATCAGGTCGACCTGACCCGAACTGAGCGCGCCGGTACGCACCGAAGCTTCCGGCAGGAAGCGGTACACCACCTTGTCGAGCCATGCCGGACCCTGGTGCTGCGCGGCTGCCGGCGCCCAGCGGTAATCGGGGTTGCGCGTGAACGTAGCCGATTGCCCGCGCTGATACGCGCTGAATACGAACGGCCCTGTGCCAACAATACCCGGGCCACCCGCGCACAGGTCGTGATTCGATGCGAGCGCCTTCGGGGAAATAAAGCCGAGGCTCACGCTCGAAAGCGACGCGAGCAACGTGGAATCCGCCTGTTTGAGCACGATGTGCACGACGGAAGGCGAAACCGCTTCGACATGATCGAGACGCGCCAGCAACGCCGCCGACGACGCTGTCGTCGCCACGTTGGCAATGATGTAGTCGAAATTGGCCTTCACCGCCTGCGCGTCGAATGGCGTGCCGTCGCTGAAGTGCACGTCGTCGCGCAGGTTGAACGTGTAGGTCTTGCCGTCGTCCGACACGCTCCACGACTTCGCAAGCCACGGCGAATATGAGCCATCGCGCTGCTTGTAGATCAGCGAGTCGACGTAATTGCGGATCACCCAGAAGGCGTTCTGCTGCGACGAGCGATGCGGATCGAAGCAGGCAGGCTCGGTGGTCACGCCCCACGTGAGCGTGCCGCCCGATACGGGTTTGGCCGCCGCGCTCTGCTGCGCGGTCTGCGCGCTATTCGACTGCTTGCACGCTGCGAGCGACACCACCGCGCCCAGCACGACCAACGCCGTTGCGGCATGGCGCAATGGCTTTCCCGATCCTCGATTCATGTTTCGCCCTGTCGCTTTTGAAGGGGGTCCATAACATCAAATGGAACGAGTGGGGTCAACGATGAAAAGCCCATAAGCTTGCGCGCGCATGAGGCATATGCAAATGACGGTGCAGATGTCGATTGCGCCACGTCCGGCACTCAAGACAACGGATTGAATCGCATCGTCATTGATGCGCAACAGTTCGCGAGCGTGCCCGAGTAATTGAAGCGCGCCAGGCGTGAGGAGCTTGTTGCGTCCGTCCTTGCGAAACAGCGGCACGCCCACGAGCGTCTCGAGCCGCTGCATCTGCTGGCTCACCGCCGCCTGGCTGCAGCCCGTGCGTACGCCTGCGCTGGCGAAGCTGCGCGCATCGGCCACCGCAACGAAGGTGCGCAGAAGTTCGAGATCCAGATTTTTCATTGCAGCGATGTCGCGCCAGACGCGCGCGTACGTGTGAGCGGAGGAAACGGTTCTTCACCGCACCAATGTGTCCAGCCCCTCGAACAGGATCCTGCGCCATGCCGAGCGGGCCGTGTCCTCGCGCCGGCGCGGACGCGCGCCGCCCACTTCAAAAATGCGGCTGGCAGGTCGTGTCCGCGCTCCACCGGCAGGCTCCAGCAAGACGATCCGATCGGCCAGGTGCAGCGCCTCGTCGATATCGTGCGTGACGACGAGCGCGGCCGTTCGATGGGCATCCACGATGGCGAGCAGCAGGTCCTGAAGGCGCATACGCGTCATCGCGTCGACGGCGCTGAATGGTTCGTCGAGCAACAGCAGCTGCGGCTGCGTGAACAGGCCGCGTGCAATCGCCACGCGCTGGGCCATGCCGCCCGAGAGAAACTTGGGCCAGAGCGCACCGTCTTCGGGACGCAAGCCGACCTCTTCGAGCAGCGACTGCGCGCGTGCGAGCGCGTCGCCGCGAGCGCGCTGCGGAAAGCACACGTTATCGGCCACGCGCAGCCACGGCAACAAGCGCGGCTCCTGAAAGATCACGCCCGCGAGCGGCGACGGCCCGCGTTGCACTTCGCCGTTGTACGAAACGGTGCCCGCGTAGTCGCGATCCAGCCCCGCCGCAATGCGCAGCAGCGTACTCTTGCCGCAGCCGCTCGGGCCGAGAAGCGCCACGATCTCGCCGGGCGCGAGCGTGAGCCGCAGGCTGTCGAGAACCGGCCGCTCGCCGTAGCGCTTCTGGCGGATGTCGATATCGACGAGGGGCGAATACGTCTCGCGCGCCGTGCTGGTCAACGAAGCCGCCGTCATGTGCGCGCTCCCTCGACACTCGTATCACGCCAGGCCAGGACGTGTGCCTCGAGCGCCTTCATTGCGCTGTCGGTCAACTTGCCGAGCAATCCCAGCAGGATGATGGCGCCAAACACGATATCGGGCCGGCCCGTCTCGCGGCCGTCGCTCAGGAGGTAGCCAAGCCCGCGCGTGGCGGCGATCAGCTCGGCCGCGACGACGAACATCCACGAGACCGCCAGCCCCGTGCGCAGCCCCGTGAAAATATGAGGCAGCGCGGCCGGGAGCAAAATGCGCACGAACAAGCGCCACGAAGACAGCCGATAGACGGCACCCAGCTCGACGAGCTTGCGATCGACGTTTCGGACTCCAGAGAGTACGCTCAGATGCACCGGAAAGAATGCGCCAATCGCGACGAGCGTGATTTTTGGCGCCTCATCGATGCCCATCCAGAGCAGCAGCACGGGCACCCATGCGAGCGACGGAATCGCACGCAGCGCCTGAAAACTCGGATCAAGCAATGCGTCGAGCCGGCGGCTCAAGCCCATCGCCGCGCCGACGATTACCGCGAACAGCGCGCCGCACGCGAACCCGGCCGCCACGCGCGCCGTGCTCTGCACGATGTGCTTCAGCAGGGTTGCGCCGCCGAGCTGCCAGAGCGCCTGCGCGATCTCCGAGGGCGCGGGCACGAGATTGTCCGGCAGCACCTGCGCACGCACGAGCACTTCCACGACAAGCAGGAAGGCGACCGGCAGCAGCAAGCCCGCCATGCGCCAGGCGCGCGGCGCACGCTCTTGCGGGGCACCCGCTTCCCGCACCGGCGCGCTGGTGCGTTGCGTGTCGCCATACGCGGGAGCCTCAGTCCTTCGCCCCGCCGTAACCTCACCGGACTGCGCCAGCGAGCGTGCTGCCGCTTCTTCCACTGCCATGTCAGCCTGCCCGGTTATTAATGTTGCGCCGATGCCAGCGCCGGCTGCGCCGCCTGCGCGTCGATCAGCGATTCGATCACCTGGTTCAGATCGGTGCCCGGCTTGACCAGTTGCTCCTGAACCAGGATTGGCGCGGCAGCTTCCAGCGCCTTGATCTGTTCCGCACCCGGCTGCGGGTGACTGAAGTCGTTGCGGCTCAGTTGCAGCTTCGCGACCGCGAGCGACACCTTCGAATCTTCGGAAACGATTTGCGCCGCCTCGTCGGGGTGCGCGCCAATCCATTCCCGCGCACGCTCATAAACCTTCAGCACGCGCGTGACGGTGTCCGGGTACTGTTTCAGGAACACTTCGCGCACGTTCAGGAAGCCCCACGTGTTGAAGCTGACATTGCGGTATAGCAGACGCGCGCCGTTGTCGACTTCCGCGGCGGCCATGTGGGGATCGAGCCCCGCCCACGCATCGACCTGACCGTTGATCAGCGCCGTGCGGCCATCCGGATGCTGGAGATTGACGATCTCGACGTCATCCTTCGTCAGGCCCACGGTATGCAGTGCGCGCAGCGTGAAGAGGTAGGGATCGGTGCCCTTCGTGGCGGCAATCTTCTTGCCCTTGAGGTCGGCGAGCGACTTCAGCGGCGAATCCTTGCGCACAACCAGCGCCGTCCACTCCGGGCGCGAGAAGATATACACGTTCTTGATCGGATTCCCGTTCGCCTTGCCGAGCACGGCCGCGAGGCCCGCGGTCGAGCCGATATCGATGGCGCCGCTGTTCAGATACTCCAGTGCGCGGTTGCTGCCGAGGCTCAGCACCCAGCGCACCTGCGTATGATCCGGCGCGAACTCCTGTTCGAGCCAGCCATTGCGTTTGATCACCAGACTTTCCGGCGAGTAGTATGCGTAGTCGATCTTGAGTTCCGCGGGTGCGGCGGCAGCCGCCCATGCCGGCGCGGCGATCATCGCGACCAGGCCGAGCAGCCACAGCGCGGCCGGCTTGCGCCAGGCGCGCAGCGACTGGCCGATACGCCGCCGCAGCGGTGTCTTCGTCTTTTGGTTCTGCATGTGCTTTCCCCTTTTTTAGCGTGTGGCATGAGGGGCCGCGTGTGCCGCGGCATACTCATCGAACCTGCCAGCATAGAAAGCACGGCCGCGAAACGGAACCAAGAATCGGTCAGATCGAAAGAAGCGGAACGAATATCCCTGCGCGCCGCGCTGGACTGAGGAGGTCGGTTACTGATCGGCGGGAATCCAGCCCGCGAAGAGCCGCTGGCCCCGGAGTTTTCGGTATCGCGAGCGACCGTACGCAGCGCGCTTGCCGATCTGGAAACCACCGGGCTCATCCGCCGGGTACATGGCAAGGGCTCGTTTCCAGTCTCACAAGGCCGCGTGCACATGCTGTTATCTGCGACAACCTATCTGGAACGCCTCAAGCAGACGTCCACGGAGTTCGCGTCGCTGCATCTGCGATCGCGACTGTCGTCAGATTGGCGTGGCGCGCAAACGCCTTTTTGGCCTGGCTACGGTTCGATCCCTTGGACTCGTCCAGTGATCTGTGCCACTCGTACTAAGCACCGCAACATCCCCCTGATAACCTTAGCGGGATTTGTTCGTTTCCAGCGTCGTGATGTTGTTTAAAGTCGTGGGATCGCTTCACCCGCTTCCACTCCACGACGACATGAAAAAAATCCAGAGCAAACTGAGGCAGCTTCTTCCGGCACTCGTCACGCTTTCTCTTCTGGGGGCCGGTATCGGCGCACACGCGCAGGACGCGGCCGACAAGGACGTGCCGTCGCTGAAAGGCAAACGGATCGGCATTGCGGCAGCCGGCACGGATCACTACTGGGACCTGAAGGCCTATCAGGGTGCGGTCGACGAAGTCAAACGGCTGGGCGGTACGCCGATCGCACTCGATGCGGGCCGCAACGACAATCGGCAGATCGCGCAGATCCAGACACTGATCGCGCAGAAGCCCGACGCGATCGTCGAACAACTGGGCACGGCGAGCGTGCTGGAGCCTTGGTTGCAGAAAATCCGCCAGGCAGGCATCCCGCTCTTCACAATCGATACGGCCTCGCCGTCCAGCCTGAACGACACCACGTCGGATAATTTCTTCATCGGCGAACAGCTGGCGCTGAAACTCGTCAACGACATTCACGGCGAAGGCAACATTCTCGTGTTCAACGGTTTTTATGGCGTACCGGTGTGCGCAATCCGTTATGACCAGTTGAAAGCCGTGCTGAAGTACTACCCGAAGGTGCACATCATCCAGCCCGAACTGCGCGATGTGATTCCGAACACCGTACAAAGCGCGTATGCGCAGATCAGCCAGTTGCTGACCAAATATCCGAAGGGGCAGATCGCCGCGATCTGGGCCGCGTGGGACGTGCCGCAAGTCGGCGCGACGCAGGCTGTCGACGCCGCGCACCGCACGGAAATCAAAACCTATGCGGTAGACGGCAGCCCGGACGTAGTCAACCTCATCAAGGACCCGAATTCGAGCGCGGCCGCCGTGGTCGCGCAGCAGCCCGCGCTGATCGGCAAAACCGCGGTCGACAACGTTGCGCGCTATCTCGCCGGCGAGAAGAATCTGGCGCCGTACACCTACGTGCCGTCGATCCTTGTCACGAAAGATAACGCCGGCGCCATTCAGCAGACGCTCGGGCAAACGGCACAGAACGGCAGCATCGCATCGAAATGACGCAGTACATTCCCGCACTCGCGCTGCGTGACGTCGTCAAGCAGTTCAACGGTGTGCCGGCGCTGCGCGCCGCATCGCTGGAAGTGCGGCGCGGCACCGTGCATGGTCTGATCGGTCAGAACGGCGCGGGAAAATCGACGCTGATCAAGATACTCGCGGGTATTCACCATGCCGACGGCGGGACCATCGCGGTGGACGGTGTGGACCGGGGTCCGAACGGAAGCGCGTCACGTGAGCCGCTATCGCAGATCGGCTTCATTCATCAGGAACGGCTACTGCCCGCCACCTTCACGGTCGCCGAAGCCTTGCTAAGCGGCAACGAGCCGATTCTCGGCACGCGCCGCACGCGCTTCGATCGGCGCAGTTCTCCTCTGGGCATACTCGACGTCCGGCGCATGCAGCGTGAGGCGCGCGAAGCGGTCGCAACGCATTTCGGCATCGATCTCGCGCCCAACCGTCTGATCGCCGAGTTGAGCGTGGCCGAACAGCAGATCGTGCAGATCACGCGTGCGCTGATGCGCGAGCCGCGCATTCTGGTCTTCGACGAACCGACTGCCGCGCTCGTCAATCGCGAAGTTGAGCGTCTGCTTCAGACGATCGATCGTCTGCGACAGCGCGGCCTGACGATCCTGTATGTGTCTCATCATCTGAACGAAATCGCGGCGATCTGCGATCGGGTCACGGTTTTGCGCGACGGCAAGGACGTCGCGCACGTCGACGCTCGCACAACCCCGACCGAAGCGTTGGTCAGCGCGATGATCGGCACCGACGCGACGACCCGCACAGCACGTGCGCCGCGAACCGCAAGCGCCCCGCTTCTGTCGGTGCACGAGCTCCACGCGGACAAGCGCTTCGAGCAGGTTTCGTTCGAACTCGGGCGCGGCGAGATCGTCGGCGTGACCGGGCTACTGGGCTCGGGCGGCAAGCAACTGGTGCGCAGCCTGTTCGGTCTCGAACGCGAGGTTCGCGGCGCGATCACACTCGACGGCAAGCCCGTGCGACTGCGCCGCCCCGCCGACGCGGTGCGCGCCGGCATCGCCTTTGTGCCCGAAGACCGTCGCGCGCATGGTGTCGCGCCGTCGCTGAGCGTGCGCGAAAACCTCACGCTGTCGAGCCTAGCGCGTTTCAGCCGCTTCGGATTGCTGGCGCGACGCGACGAGAGCCAGGCCGTGCGGCAGGCGATCGACGCGTTCAGCATCCGCGCACCCGGCCCGGAAGCACCGGTGCGTCATCTGTCGGGCGGCAATCAGCAGAAGGTCGCATTAGGCAAATGGCTGATTCGCGGCGCCGGACCGGGGTCGAGAATCTATCTGCTCGACGAACCCACTGTGGGCGTCGATATCGGTGCAAAGACCGAGATCTACCGGATGCTCGAGCGGCTCGCCAACGACGGCGCGGCCGTGCTGCTGTTTTCGAGCGACCTGATCGAACTGCTGGAAGTGACCGATCGCGTGCTGGTCATGACGCGAGGGCGCATCGTCAAGGAATTGATCTCGCGCGAAACCTCGAGTCAGGAGGTGCTTGCATGGGCCACTGGCGCTCGCACCGGATCCAACGGGGAGGCGACAGCCGAGCCGAGCCGCGCGCAGCGTACGGAGCGCGCCATATGAGCAAGGTCCTTGACGAAACTCGGCAGCGCCCGCGCGTCGCGTTGCCATCCGCATGGTTCAGCGCGCAGTTCTGGCTGCGCGGCGGTGCCGTGCTGGCGTTTGCGCTGGTGGCCGCGGTCTTCGCCGCGAGTTCTCCGCTATTCCTGAGCATAGCGAATCTGGCGAACGTATTGCAGCAATCGGTCGTGGTAGGCATTCTCGGCTTTGGGCTGACCGCCGTTCTGATCGGCGGCGGCGCGGATCCGATCAAGGGCGGACTCGATCTGTCGATCGCGGCGAACATGGGCTGCTGCGCGGCGGTCTATGCCGTGAGTTTGCGCGACGGTCTGCCGGAAAGCACCGCGCTGGTTCTGACGCTCGCCGCGGGTGCCGCGATCGGCGCGTTGAACGCATTCGCGGTGATCGCGCTGGGCATCTTCCCGTTGCTCGCCACGTTGACGACGATGAATATCGCCGCCGGCCTCGAACTGGTGCTGACGCAGAATACGTCTGTCCCGGTCACCTCGCCACTGATGACGTTCCTGCTGGACAGCGGCCCGTTCGACGTGCCGCATCTCGCGTATGCGCTCGTAGCCGTAGCCTTACTGTTTACACTGCTGATCCACTACACCGCATTCGGCTTGCGCCTGCGCGCGACCGGCGCGCATCGCGACGCCGCGCGCGCCGCGGGAATCCGCACAGACCGGTATGTCGCTTCGAGCTATGTGGTCAGCGGTCTCTCGGCCGCGCTGGCGGCCCTCGCATCCTCTGCGCTGCTGAGCGGAAGTTCGCCAGGCGCGGGCGAGAATCTGCTGGCGGTCATCGCGGCGGCACTATTGGGCGTCGTATTCTCACGGCGGCTCGTGCCGACCATTCCGGGCACCTTGCTTGCCGTGCTGTTTGTCGGCCTCGTCAACAATGGCTTCCAGCTCGACAATCTGTCGAGTTATTGGGTCAACGGTGTCGAGGGCGCGCTGATCCTGTTCGTCGTCGCCACCACCGCTGTGATTCGCCGACGCCACACTGGGAACCATGCGAATGACTAACCGGATCGCCCGGGTGCAGCGCTACGCGTTGATCGTCGCACTCTTCGCCGTGTTTGCATTTTTCTCGGCGGTCGCGCCCGGCTTCGCGCGCGCCGACAATCTGGCGAACGTGCTCCTAAACAACTTCGCGTTGCTCGCGATCGCGTCGCTGGGGATGACGCTGGCGTTGTCAATCGGTGCGATCGATCTATCGTTGGGCACGTCGATCGACGTTGCGAGCCTCGCGTTCGTGCTGCTCAGCGCGCATCAGACGGCGCTGCCGCTCGCCATACTGGGCGGATTCGTGGCAGCGCTGGCGGTTGGCGCGCTCAACAGCGTGTTGATCGCCGGCTTCGGCATCGCGCCGTTTCTCGCCACGCTCGGCACGCTGTTCATCGGACAAACCGTGCAGCAGTTGGCGACCGACGGCGGACAGCCAGTCTATTTGCTCAATGTCCCGCTGTCGCCGTTGTTCAGCGAGCTAGCACACGGCGCAATCGCCGGAATTCCTGTGCCGCTGTGGCTGGTCGCGATACTGGCGGGCGCAGTTCACGTGGCCTCGGCACGCTCGGTGTTTGGACGGCAGGCCGCCGCGTTGGGCGCACAACCGGGCGTCGCCCGCTACTCGGGGCTGCCTGTCGGCGCGATCGTGTCGTGGACGCTGATTGCCAGTGCGTTAATCTATGGCGTGGTCGGCGTGTTGCTGTCGTCGACGGTCAAGGCGTACGTCCCGCAGGCAGGCAATGGTTATCTGCTGAACGCGATCGGCGCAACCTTCATCGGCACCACGCTGTCGCCGAGCCGACGACCAGGCGTGACCGGCACGCTGCTCGGCGTTCTGCTGATCAGCCTCGTGGCCAACGGCCTGTTGCTGATTGGCTGGAATTTCTATTGGCAGCAGGTCGCAACCGGCGTGCTGATCTTCGCCGTGCTGGCGCTGAGTTTCACGCAGCGCGGAGAGCGGCTGGCGTGATTGTTCTGGGGCTCGCCCCCGTCAACGACAGGGGTACCGCAAGACGGTATGCTGGTGGCGGAAGTCAAGGGCAAGCGTTTCTCGCTGAACATGATTTCGGCGGTCAGTGCAGGAGAAGTTCCGCTTCATGGTGCACAAGGGCCGCCATCGCCAAACTCTTTCCAGGAGCTTCTCAGTCGTCTTATGCCACGGCGAGTGTGGCCTGGCGCGCAAGTCTGCACATATGTGACGCGCAGCGTCTCCAGGCGCTTCGTGCGGTCCAACGACGCCGTGTTTCAAAACTTCCGCTCGCCGTACCAAGCCACGCCTTTCTGCAACTCGAATAGACGCCAGGTTCAACGTATCGATCTCTGCCACTACCTCCGATAAGTGAAGACCTGCGAGGGAGTGCCGACAGGCCCATCGTCGGTCAGAGTCCCGAAACTGTCGAAGCGATTGCCTCCGCGACACTGCGGAAAAGACACCTCGCCTGGACATCGGTTTGTGAAGCGTACAAAACGACGTCGCGTGACGGCAAAGGCGGCAACCCAAGGCGCCCGCCCACGTCGATCACGTCGGACGGCGCCACGCGCAGCCCGAGCGCCGCGACCGCGACTCCCGCCGAGACCGCCGCGCCGATCGTCGCCACACCGCCGCCCAGGAAAACTTCCGTCCACGCGATGCCGGCTTCGTCGAGTGCATCGATCGCCATACTGCGCACGCTGCACGGTTCGGGTTGCGTCGCCAGCCTCAAAGGCCGTGCCGGATCATGTTCGAAATCACGCGCGGCAACCCATCCGAACGATTCGGTGAGGATCGTCTCGCCGTCGAGACGTCGGTTGCCATGCTGCAGAACGATGGCCGCGTCAAGCTTGCCTTCGTCAAACGCAGCGAGCACATATCTCGAAGCCTCGATGCGCAACTCCACCAGCACATCGGGATTGGCGTCGCTCACGCGTCGCAGCAGAAACGGGAGTTGCGCGCCCACGACGTGATGACTCATGCCGATCACGAGTCTGCGTCGCTCCCTGCCGAATGCGCCAACAGCGCTGCGGTGAGCGGCGACGAGCGCGCGGGCCGGCTCGAGAAACGCAACGCCGTCCACCGACAGGCACACCTGACGCGGCGTGCGCTCGACAAGATGCCGACCAAGCGCTTCCTCCAGACGTTTGATTCTCAGACTGATCGAAGACTGAGTGGTGTCCAACGCCTGTGCCGCGCGAGTAAAACTCTTCAGTTCGGCAACCAGCACGAATGCCTGCACGGCGTCCACGTCGAGGCTTTTCATTCGCATCCGTTCCGAAATTAAATCACTGAAATATTCAGCTAGCGCCCTGTCTGGCGAGACACGCGCTGCTACGATCTTCTCACGTATTCGCTGCACTCACGTCCCGTTACGAAAGGAACCTACCATCATGCTGAGCGCTTTCTACATGCACCGCCTGCCTGCCGACTACGACACAGGCACTCTCCACACGCGTGCCCGCCAGCTCGGCGCACTGTGGGACACGGCGCGCGATCTCTACTACAAGGCATTCTTGCTGCGCGAGTCAGGCCGCTACGGTGCCACGGAGAACAACTATGCTTCGCTCTATCTCTGGCGTCATGACGCGGCCTTCAACGAATTCATCGCAAATGGAAGCTACCTGAACGTGACGAAGAGTTTCGGGCGCGCGTCGATTTACGTTGAAGGCGCGTTGGACGCGCGCAGAGGCCCGTCGTCGACTGCCCGATTCGCGTATCGGGAAACGCTTGCAATACCCGACGATGCCGATCTGGATGCCACGCTCGCCCGCGAAGCCGACCAAAATCGTGACACCGCAACGCAGCAAGGCGTCTTCGCCTCGGTCGTCAGCCTTGACACACAGCGCTGGACACTCACGCGTGTCCTACTTTCAGAAGAGGAACCTCGCGGCAAACAGGCGGGGACAGCCTGGAAAATTTTGCACCTCGCACAACCACTCGCGCATACCCTCGATACAGGAGTTGCCGCGTGAAAAATCCGAGGTCTCGCCAGCCCCATGATGCGTGCGAGCGACCAATAGCGGCAAGCACAGCGCTCGCCGCGCATCTTGCAGGCGTCGCAATCGGCGCGTGCTCCGTAGTCACACTAACGATAGTGCTGACAACAGCGCTCGCCCTGCTGGTTCCCGCAATCCGTTAGCGCGCTGGCACAACGTCTAACCACGAGTTCGACACCTCGACTGGAGGCCCGCACAGTACGACTATGGAAACGCAAGCGCGCGGAGATCGAGATCTTTTAGCAATTGAATCATCCAGCCGGCCGACCGAAGCGAGGCCCCGCTCGCGGCGAGGTCTACAGCGTCTGAGCCGATATCAGCGGCAAACCAGCCACCGCGGCTGCGAGTGCGGCAAGAGAGGAGCAAGCCGCTGCGATGTCATGGTGTTGGGGTTTCACATAGAGTTCTTACATACACTGAACGAACAATAAATCTTGACACAAGGTGAACGACACGTATCGGCATCGCGCGTTGCGAGCGACCTATTCCGGAAAATCCGCCCCCACGCTGACGCTTTCCCATCTCTCCAGCGTCTCGCTGAGCGCGCGCGTCTTGTCGCGAACCGACTTCAACCCGGCCGCGCCGAGAACTAGATGGAGCGGCGGCGTATCGCTGCGCACCACGTTGATGATGGCATCCGCCGCGCGTACCGGATCGCCGGTCTGGTGTCCGCTGATCTTTGCGAGTTGCTCCAGACGCGCATGGACCGTGTCCCGGTACGCATCGATGCGCCGGTTCGAGGTGCGCAGCGAGCGTCCCGCCCAGTCGGTTCGGAACGGCCCCGGCGCGATGACCGTCACCTTGATGCCATGCGGCGTCATTTCTTTCGACAGCGCTTCGGAATATCCGGTCAACGCGAATTTGGTGGCGGCTTAATACGCCGAGCCGGATTGCCGACATAGCCGCCCACCGACGCATCCGGTCGCAATGCTTCTGCATTCGGCTGCCCGTGTACGAGCCCGCTGAGCGCCTCGGGATCGCGCGCGGTCGCGAATACATGATCGCGCTGCCCGATGACACGTTCCGCCAACACTCTGCCAAAGCCGGTCGAACAGCCGGTGATCAACCAACGGCGCTTTGCTTTTGTCATGACATGATCATTACGTTCAGTTAGAGAAAACGTTGAAATCGCAGTGCTTGAGTGTGACGTCGCAGCACAACCATATGCATGTAATCGGCTTCGTCATAAGCATCCGATGATCGAATGGTTCACCTCACAATTGAGGCGTGCCTACACTAAATCGCCCCAATTACCGAGTGGTTCGTCATGCGCCGCAAAGCAGGAAAACCCACCTCCGCTACGCCATCCAAACATGCACTCGCGTCGTCGAACGGCCATCACGCTCTGAAACGCCGCGCCTTCCTCCAGGGACTCGGGAGCGCCGCCGGCGCCACCGTGCTGGCATCAGCAATTGGCACGCCATTCGCCGCGTACGCGCAGCAGGCCGGCGGCAAACCATCCGGATCACCTGCGCCTAAGCGCGGCGGCCGCGTGACGCTGCTGGTCAATCCGGAACCGAACGTGCTGGTCAACTTCGCGACCACGGCAGGCGCGGAGGACAAGGCGAGCCCCAAGATAACGGAAGGTCTGCTCGCTTACGACTTCGACGTGCAACCTCAACCGCAACTGGCGACGAAGTGGGAAATCAGCAGCGATGGCCTGCAATACACGTTTCATCTTCGTGAGAACGTGCGCTGGCACGATGGCAAGCCGTTCACCTCGCAGGATGTCGCGCAGTCCATCAAGCTCCTGCAGACGTATCACCCGCGTGGCCGCGCCACCTTCGCGAACGTATTGGGTGTCGATACGCCGGATGCTCATACCGCCGTGCTGAGACTCTCCCGCCCTGCGCCCTATCTGCTCTATGCGCTGGCTGCGTCCGAGTCGCCGATCGTTCCGGCTCACCTCTATGCCGAAGGCGATCCGCTTAATAATCCTAACAATACGAAGCCAATCGGCACCGGGCCGTATTTGTTCAAGGAGTGGGTGCGCGGCAGTCATGTCCGTCTGGTGCGCAACCCCGACTACTGGGATGCACCGAAGCCGTATGTCGATGAACTCTGGTTGACGTTCATCCCGGATCCCGCCGCACGCGCTGCCGCGCTCGAAACCGGAGAGCTCGATCTTGCCGGCGAAAACCCCGTGCCGTTGACGGACATCTCCAGGCTCACGAAGGAGCCGCATCTGCAACTCGAAACGCGCGGCTACAGCTACGATGCCGCATTGACTCAACTGGTTTTCAACCTCGACAACCCGTATCTGAAAGATGTACGCATTCGGCACGCCATCGGTCATGCCATTGATCGCCAGGCGATCCTGCGATCCGTCTTCTATGGTTACGGCGTGCCCTCGCCGGCGGCGATCAGCCCTTTGCTGAGCCAGTTCTACGACCCCGCCGTAAAGTCCTATCCATACGATCCGGCACTCGCGGAGAAGCTGCTGGATGACGCGGGCTATCGGCGTAAGGGAGATGGACGGTCGTTCCGTTTCCCGTTGACAATCGACTACAACCCGTACGATCCGTCGTTTCAGCTACTCGCACAGTTTCTCAGGCAGTCGCTCAGACGTGTCGGTATCGACGCAACGGTTCGCTCGCAAGACTTCCCGACTTATGTAAAACGTGTGTTCACGGATCGTGCGTTCGATATCGACGCAAATTTCATGGGCAATACCTTCGACCCGACTGTGGGTGTCCAGCGCATATACTGGTCGAAGAATTTCAAGCCCGGCGTGCCTTTCTCCAATGCCAGCCATTACGAGAATACGGACGCGGACAGGCTTCTGGAAGCGGCCGCGGTGGCAGTCGACAGGACCAGGCGTATCGAGATCTTCAAGGCGTTTCAGCAGAAGGTGGCCGATGATCTGCCGGTCTACAACCTCATTACACTCAAGCAGGTTACGCTGTACAACAAGCGGGTGCATGGACACACGGTCACGGCGGACGGACTCTGCGGCAATCTGGCCGGGCTCTATGTAGACGCCTGATCGAGTGCGCAGCCGTCTCAATCCGTTTGCCGCGCGAACAGCGATCGGCGAATCGGTCAAAGGTTGTCAGGTCGCAGCGTTCGAATGTGGCGCACGTAGTAGATATCCCACTCCGTTTCACCCGTCTGCTCGAAACCGTGTCGTTGGTAGAAGCGGTTTGAATCGCTGCTACGCAATGCGCCCAGGCGGATGGACATGTTTTGTGAATCGGCATCGGCAATGATCTGTCGCAGTACTGCTGCGCCGATCCCCCGGGCCTGATGTTCGGGCTCGACGTACAGATGGTCCAGCTGCCAATGGTCCTGGTGAGGGCGAATCTGAAAAAATCCCACCCGAACACCAT
The DNA here is from genome assembly GCF_040965695.1 of Paraburkholderia sp. BR10937. NCBI lineage: Bacteria > Pseudomonadati > Pseudomonadota > Betaproteobacteria > Burkholderiales > Burkholderiaceae > Paraburkholderia > Paraburkholderia sp. BR10937. The sequence continues at coordinate 20,621 of NZ_JBFRCL010000042.1, read as the reverse complement.
CGGCTTCGATGAAGCGGCACAGGTCTGGGTCGAAGGAAGCCAGGAAGCGATCCCGTGCACGCTGTGCGTTAAAGCGCCCGAGACGCTCCAGGCTTTCGCGCATCGCGGCAATGCGAATGCTGACCAGCACATCGGCGTCGGATTGGGTGACAGGAAGGAAAGTCAGATTCATTCGAAGGCCGATGATGTTGCTGCGGGCTTTCCAGCTTAGCAGGCTGTCTAACTCTCGTCACTGTTGGTGCATCGCCACCAAATGTCTCTTTCCGGTCAACCGTTTTAAACTCATCGATGGCGAAGCGCACTGCTTCCTTTGGGCGGTCCGCGATAAGCATAGTTAAAGTCGTTCCTTGTGACGCGCCGCGCGGTCGATGAGAATGCGAGATCCATCATGGCCTGCGCCGTGGCGTCTATCTCCGCTATCGAATCGACCCATGCCTGCTCTCCGCCTGTTTCGAACGTTGCTGATCGCTCTCACTGTGTCGCTCACTGCTGCCACCGCCCATGCCGACAAACTATCGGTCATCCGGATCGGCGTCGCGCAGCAAGGTACCGGCGACCCGCCAACCCGTTGACGTAGACGGCTGGATCGAGCCGAAGTATCTCGACACGGCGCTGCACACACTGGATCTCGTACACTACTGGACGCCGTACGACGCAGCGGGCAAGCCCTGGCACGCAATGACAGACAACCGTTCACCACTGCACGCTGCGACCGTCCGTCCGAGTCGCGTGCACTTTCTCGAATGCTCTGGCAACACCGCAAGCGAATGGAACGGCCCGAGCGGGCTGCCCGTCCAGTTCACGCACGGCCTCCTCTCGTGCTGCGAATGGACTGGCGTGCGGCTCTCCACGCTGCTCGACGAAACGGGCGCTGACCCGTGCGCGCGCTGGCTCCTCGCCGAAGGCGGGGACGGCGCGGCGATGACGCGCAGCCTGCCGCTCGACCGCATACTCGACCGGGCGCTCGTGGTGTACGCTCAAAACGGGGAGCACCTGCGCCCCGAAAACGGCTATCCGCTGCGCCTCATCGTGCCCGGCTTCGAGGGCAACACGAACATCAAATGGCTGCGCCGCCTGAAGCTCGTGAGCGCGCCGGAGATGACGCGCGAAGAGACGTCGAAGTACACGAGCCTGCTGCCGAACGGCTGCGCGCGGCAGTTCGTGTTCGAGATGGACGCGAAATCCGTCATCACGCGTCCCTCCGCCGGACACCGGCTGAGCGCGCACGGCTACTACCCGGTCAGCGGCTATGCGTGGTCCGGCCGCGGACGCATCCGCCGCGTCGACGTCTCGACCGACGGCGGCAAGACGAGGCGGGAGGCGCGGCTCACCAGCACCGTCCACGACCGCGCGCTGACGCGCTTCGAGGCCGACTGGACCTGGCGCGGCGAACCCGCGGACCTGCAAAGCCGTGCGATCGACGAGACCGGCTACGTGCAACCCACCCGGGAGGCGCTCGTTGCGGCACGCGGCCTCAACACGCAGTATCACTACAACGGCATACAGAACTGGCGTGTGGGCACTGACGGCGAGGTGCGCAATGCGTAAGCGCCTCTCGCTCCCGATTGTCATGGCCATTGCCGTTGCAACGCTTATGCCCGGTGCCCCTGCCTGCGCAGCGCATTACGATCTCGGCCAGCGCGTCGATCACGCCACGATCGCGCCATGGGACATCGACATCAGCCCCGACGGCGCCGGCCTGCCGCCTTGATCGGGCACCGTCGCGCAGGGCCGCCAGCTCTTCGCCACGCGCTGCGCGATGTGCCACGGCGACGCAGGCCAGGGCGGCATTGGCGATGCGCTCGTGGGCGGCGCCGGAACGCTCTCCAGTGCGAAGCCGAAGAAAACGGTCGGCAGCTACTGGCCGTACGCGACGACCCTCTTCGACTACATTCGCCGCGCCATGCCCTACAACGCACCGCAGTCGCTCAGCGCGGACGAGGTCTATGCCGTCAGCGCGTATCTCCTCTACCTGAACAAGGTGGTGCCCGAAGACACGCGGCTCGACGCGAAGACGCTGCCCGGCGTATGCATGCCCAACCGCGACGGCTTCGTGCCCGATCCGCGCCCCGGCGCGCTGTGATGCCTCGCGCCGTCCGGATCGAGAACCGGACCATGAGGCAGCGCCCTCATGGCCGATTCATTACGGCCGGGCATCCGAGGTGAAACCTGCGATGACGCTTCGCATCTACTGCGTCGAAAAACCTCCTTCCGCCTGAACCGGGCCTTGCGCTGCAGAAAAAGCTTGCCGCGCGGCCTCAACCGCGTGCCGATGCTGCTCTGCCCATTCCAGAATCGCGCGCAGATGTGGTTCGAGCGAGCGTCCCAGTTGCGAGATTTCGTAGGTCACGGCCACCGGAGCGGTACTGAGAACCGTCCGCTTGATAAAGCCGTTAAATTCCAGGCGGCGCAGGCATTGCGTCAGCGACTTCTGCGTAATGCCTTCGTTCGCCCTGCGCAGCGCGTTGAATCGCATCGGGCCACTGCAGAGGCAATCGAGAACCAGCAGCGACCACTTGCTCGTGATCTCTTCAAGCACGAAGCGATTCAGTTCGAGGTCTTCATGGGATGACGCGGACATGGGATCCTCCGGGGTACCTGGTAGCGTTCAGGTGCGTAATTGCGTTCAGGTTTCAAATCTATACCATGAATCACCTCTGCTAACGAGGAGAGTGAACATGTCAGTCAATCCGAAAACCGGCGGCCCGGTCTCCAGGAACCGTGTCGGCGGGAACCCCGTGCTCGTCTTTGGCGCAACGGGACAACAGGGAGGAGCGGTCGCCTCTGCGCTCAGGGCGAATGGATGGGCAGTCAGGGCATTCGTCCGCGATCCTGCCAGCGCCAGAGCGAAGTCGCTGGCTTCGCTAGGCGCGGATATGGCGGTGGGCGACCTGGCGGACAGCGCGTCGATCCGACGCGCGATGAAAGGCATTTATGGCGTTTTCAGCGTGCAGCCAAGCTCAGGGCAAGGCGCAGTGTACGGGGTGTCCGACGAGGAGGAAATCCGCTACGGCAAGGCCATTGCGGACATTGCGCTGGAATCGGGTGTCGAGCACCTGGTTTATACGTCGGTCAATGCGGCCGGCGAAGAAAAGACCGGAATGGGTCATTTCGACAGCAAATCGGAGATAGAAGCGCACATCCGTCGTCTTGATCTGAACAGCACAATTGTGCGTCCCGCCGGATTCATGGAAATGCTGATGCTGCCGGGCATGGGTCTAGACAAGGACATCTTTACGTTCTTCCTTCGCGAGGAGCAACGCGGACAGATCATTGCCGTTCAGGACATCGGCAAGATCGTCGCCACGATATTCTCTGCACCGGAACGCTACGTTGGACGGACCATCGAAATCGCGGGCGACGAACTCACCGCCGCGCGCCTGCGGGAAAGCCTTAGCCGCGCCGCAGGCACACCGATCGCCTATCACCGCTTTGCGGACAGTCTGCTGGAACAGAACCCGTTCCTTGGCCGACTGGCGAGCCTGATTGACGAAGATCGGCTCACCGGCCACGCGGATATCCGGGCACTCGACCGCGAATTCGGTCCGCTTCTTCGCTTCGACGAATGGCTGGCCGGCCCCGGCAAGCCGCTTCTTGAGAACGCGCGCCGCGCAATCGACGCGCCGATCGCGCTTCGCTGACAGTTCCCGAAGGCGCATCCGCGATGCGCCTTTTCGCCACCACGGCTTCTTCAATATGGTTGCACGAGCAACCACAAAAATATATATCGAAGCCCCTCATTTACGTCAATGCAGATTGGCGTAAAAACATCCATATCAACACGCCTGCGTCGTCGCATCGCGCAATATCGGCGAATACACCAATAAGCCGTAAGCGCACCCCTGTTCGTGCTTTATTTATACAAAAAAATAATTTCCAGTTCCGATTCGCGCGAACTTACACTCGACTTTCTCAAATTACGTCGTATACCTAATCGACAAACGACGCGCCAATTCCATCGATATGACAGACATCTCGACCAATGAGTCACGGGCGGACGCCTTCACGATCGCTCCGCTCGATGCACCGCTCGGCGCGCAAGTGAACGGTTTCGACGGGGCAAGTGCCGCGAGCGCGGCGCAGATCCTTGCGCTCAAGCAGGCGCTGCGCGACCATCACATTCTCATCTTCAAGAACCAGCAACTCGATGACACGGCCTTCAGACGGCTCGCGTCGTGGTTCGGCTCCGTCTACGTGCCGCCCCGCGATGCGCCCGTGCTCGGCTCGCATGACGACGGCACTGTCCCGGACATCGTGCTCGTCTCGAATGTCGACGACGGCGTGCTCGGCAACATCGAGCTACCCGCGCATTCTGATCACCACTGGACGCCGCAACCTTCGTCGGGCTCGCTGCTTTATGCGCTCGAAGTGCCGGAGAACGGCGGCGATACGACCTGGTACAACCTCGCGGCGGCGTACGACGCGTTGCCCGCCGATCTTCGCTCGCAGATCAACGGCCTGCGGCTCATCACGTACAACCCGTTCCTTCGGCGCAAACATCCGCTGCCGGAAGGCATTCCGCTTTATCGGCATCCCGGCATTGAGCCGCTGCGTCCGTTCATCGATCACCCGCTCGTGCGTACCCACCCCGAAAGCGGCCGCCGCTTGATCTATCTGGGCGCGCGCACCGAAGTCGAGCTTGTCGATTACGAGCCGGGCGCAGGCGCGCAACTCATCGAGGCCTTGCGGGCCCATATCCTCTCGCCGCGATTCGCCTACCGGCACCGCTGGAGCGTTGGCGATATTGTGTTCTGGGACAACCAAGCCACCCTGCACGGCCGCGACGATTTCGACTCCGGCGAACGGCGCGTCCTCAAGCGCATCAGCCTTGCGGGGAGCGGTCCGTTTTGAGCAGCCAGGCTGAACCGCGTCACCTGCTGTTGAACGCGTTCGACATGAACGCGCCGGGTCATCTGTCGCACGGACTCTGGACGCATCCGAACGACACCGCCCTGCGCTACACCGACGCCGCGTACTGGCTTCAACTTGCGCGCGTGCTCGAACAAGGCCTGTTCGACGGGCTCTTTCTCGCGGATGCGCTCGGCGTGTACGACGTCTACGGCGGTGGCCCCGAAGCCGCGCTCGCACACGCCATTCAAACACCCGTGAACGATCCGGTTCCCGTCGTGAGCATGATGGCGGCCGTCACCGAGCATCTCTCGTTCGGCCTCACCGCGCAAACGGGAGTCGAGCCGCCCTACCTGCTGGCGCGGCGCTTCTCAACACTCGATCATCTGAGCCGCGGACGCGTTGGCTGGAACATCGTGACCGGCTTTCTCGACAGCGCGGCGCGCGCAAGCGGCGCCGGCGGGGCAATCGGTCATGACGAGCGCTACGAACGCGCTGACGACTACCTGGCAGGCCTCTACCGGCTCTGGGAAACCAGTTGGGCCGACGACGCCGTGCTGCGCGATCGCGCCACCGGCCGCTTCGCCGATCCCGCGAAGATTCGCACCATCCGGCACGACGGCCCCTGGCATCCGTTCGAGGCCATCCATCTGAGCGAACCATCACCTCAGCGCTCGCCCGTGCTGTATCAGGCTGGCGCGTCGGCGCGCGGCATGGACTTCGCCGTGCGCCACGCCGAGTGCATCTTCCTGCCCAATCACGGCCTCGACGCGACGGCCGCTCATGCGCGCGCGCTTGAGGCGCACCTGATGCGCCACGGACGCTCGCGCGAGGACGTGCGGCTTTTCACGAGCGTCGTCGTTGTGGTTGCGCAAACGCGCCGCGAGGCGCTCGAGCGCTACGAGTCCTACCGCCGCCACGCGCAGCCGCTGGCCGCACTCGTGCAGCTTGCGAGCGCGACCGGGATCGACTTTTCGCGCTACGGACTCGACGAACCCATTACCGCCGCCGCCGGCAACGGCATTCAATCGGCCGTTGCCGGTCTGTCACGCGCGGGCGAGCCCGTGACCGTGCGCGGCCTGCTTGCGCAAGCGCCACTGGGCGGCCGCTTCGAGCCCATCGTGGGCGATCCGGCCGAGGTCGCGAACCGGCTGATCGATTTCGCGGATCGCACCGGCATCGACGGATTCAATCTGGTGCGCACCGTCACGCCGCAATGCTTTGCGGACATCGCACGGCTCGTGATTCCGGAGCTGCAAACGCGCGGTCGCTTCAAGACAGCCTATGCGCCCGGCACGTACCGCGAAAAACTGTTTGGGCAAGGTCGCGCGCGGCTGCCTGCCAATCATCCGGGCCGCGCGCACAGCGACGCGTGACGGTACGCTTATCTCGACATGGACTTCCTGTGACCACCGAAACGATTACCTGGCACGGCATCGCTGCGCACGCAACCGAAGTCACCGTCATCGCCGACGATACCGCCGCGCTCGAAGCGGCCCGGCGCTTTGCCGACTCGATCGCCGGCAGCGCGGCGGATCGCGACCGCGAGCGCGCGTTGCCGCACGAAGAAATCGAAGCCTTCGTGCGCACCGGCCTGTGGGGGATCACCGTGCCGCGCAGCCACGGCGGCGCGGCCGTCTCGCATGTCACGCTCGCCGAGGTGCTCGCCGTCGTGTCCGAAGCCGATCCCGCCATCGGACAGATCCCGCAAAATCACTATTGTCTCGTCGACGCGGTGCGCCTCATCGGCAACGATGCGCAGCAGGCGCTGTTCTTTCGCGAGGCCCTGGCCGGCAGGCGTTTCGGCAACGCCGTGTCCGAAACGGGCACCGCCAATTCGAAAACCATGCACACGCGCCTTGTGCGCAGCGGCGGCGCATGGCGCCTGAACGGGCGCAAGGCTTACTCCACAGGCGCGCTCTTCGCGCACTGGGTGCCTGTTGCCGCCGTCGACGACGAGGGCCATCAATGGCTCGCCTATGTGCCCAGGAACAGCCCGGGCCTGCAGGTGATCGACGACTGGGACGGCTTCGGCCAGCGCACGACGGCCAGCGGCACGGTACTTCTCGATGACGTTCACGTGGACGCGCTGCACGTGTTGCCGCGCGACCGCCTTTTTTCGCCCCCCACGATCCACGGGCCGTTCGCGCAGTTGCTGCATGCGGCCATCGATCTGGGCATCGCGCGCGCCGCGCTGAGCGACCTGCGCTTCTGGCTGCGCAATAAGGCGCGTCCGTGGGCCGATAGCGGCGCCGTACACGCGAGCGAAGATCCGCTCACGCTCAACAAGGTAGGCGCGCTGATCGTGCGCCTGCACGCGGCCGAAGGCCTGCTCACGCGCGCGGGCCAAGCCCTCGACGCCGCGCGCGCAGCGCCGGCAAGCGAAGCCGCCGCCGTCACCGCGGCCTCCATCGCCGTGGCCGAGGCCAAGATCATGACCACCGAACTCGCACTCGACGCATCGACCACCTTGATCGAGTTCGGCGGCAGTCAATCGACATTGCGCAGCTACGCGCTCGACCGGCACTGGCGCAACGCGCGCACGCATACCGTGCATGATCCGGTGCGCTGGAAATACAACGTTGTCGGCGCGCACTGGCTCAACGGCACCGAGCCCGCCCGCCACGCTTCGGTCTGATGTATCCACCGCATCACCTGCACGCTTCGCACGCGCCACACGCGTGAAGCCCCTTCAAACGACGACAGCAAGACGAACATGACAACGCTCACCAGACGCCGCTTCCTGATCGGCACGGGCCTCGCCGCGGGCGCAGGATTCACCGGGCTCGCGGCCGCGCCCGCCAGCGCCGTGCCCACGTCCGTGCCGACGCCGCAGCGCCGTGAAATTGTCCGCGTGCTCGCCGAGGGCGTCGGCAATTCGCTCGACCCGCACGGCGACGGCGTGTCCCGCGAATCGCTCGGGCTTTTCACGAATGTCTATGACCGCCTCGTCAGCTTCGATCGCAAAGCGCTCGACTCCGCGAGCGCGCGCAAGCTCGACGCCTGGCGCTACGACTACGACCACCTGAAGGGCGAACTGGCCGAATCGTTCCGGTCGACGCAAGACGGCCGCAGCCTCACGTTTCATTTGCGGCGTGATGCGACCTTCCACGACGGCCGCCCCGTCACCGCCGACGACGTCAAATGGTCGCTCGACCGCGCGGTGAGCCTGCCCGCGTCGAAGCGCCAGCTTGCAACCGGCTCGCTCACCGATCCCGCGCAGTTCGTCGTGGTCAACCCCCACACGCTGCGCATCGATCTGCCGCGCGCGGACCGCTACGCGTTGCCCAACCTCGCGCTGACCTTCGCTTCGGTGCTGAACGCGACGGAGGTGAAGTCGCATGCCGAGACCGGCGATCCGTGGGGAACCAACTGGTTGCGCAGTCATTCGGCGGGCGGCGGTGCGTATCGGCTGGCCGCGTGGCAGAGTCAACAGCAGGTCGCCTACGAGCGCTTCGACGGCTGGCGCAGCGGCGACTTGCCGTTCGTCCGGCGCGCCATCGTCCAGGCCGTACCCAGCGCTTCGAACCGGCTCGCCGCGCTGCAGCGTGGCGATGCGGACATCGTGCTGCAACTGCCCCCGCGTGAATTCGCCTCCCTGGAAGGGAAAGCCGGCGTCGCGGCACTGTCGATTCCGGTCACCAACACGTTCCGCTTCGTCGCGTTCAATACCCGGCTGGCCCCGTTCGACTCGGTAAAGGTGCGTCAGGCCATCGCCTACGCGCTGCCCTATGAATCGCTGTTCGACGGCGTCAATCACGGCAAGGGCGCACCGCTGTTCGGCGCGGCGGCGGGTACAGCGCCGTCGGCCGCGTGGCCGCAGCGCTACCCTTACGCGACGAATGTCGAACGCGCACGCGCGTTGCTCAAGGAAGCGGGCCACCCCGACGGCTTCCAGACCACGCTGAGCTACAACGCGACGGACGCCGCCATTGCCGAGCCCGCTGCGCTGCTGATCCAGGACGCACTGAAGGCGATCGGCGTGCAGGTGGCGCTCGACAAATCGTCGGGCGCGCAATGGGGCGAGTTGCAAACCGACAAGCGGCTCGGTTTCTTCATCGATTCGTCGTCGGCCTGGTTCAACGCCCCCGACTACTACTACCGGATCTTCTTCGAAGGCGACTGGCGCTGGAACTTCGGATCGTTCGACAGCCCTGCGCTCGTGCGCCTCACCGACGCCGCGCGATGGGAAAGCGACACGAGCCGCTACGATCAGTTGATGCGCGACGCCGCGAAGCTCGTTACCGAACAGGTACCGCTGATACCGCTGTGGCAGCCCGCATTCGACGTCGCCACGCGCGACGACCTGCGCGGCTTCACCTACTACATCCACGGCCAGGTGGATTTCCGAACGCTCTCGCGCGCGTAGCGCCGCCGCACCATGTCCTTCGCTTTCTTCAAGCGCGTTTCGGTCCGCGTGGCGGCCACGGTACCGGTGGTATTGGCGGCGGCCGTCTTCACCTTCGTGCTCGTGCGCCTGCTGCCCGGCGATCCCGCCGCGCAGCTCGCCTCAGGCATGCAGTCCGACGCGCGCGGGCTCGCCGAAATCCGCCGCCATCTGGGCCTCGATGCCTCGATGCCCGGGCAGCTTTGGCACTGGCTGAACGGACTCGCGCACGGCGATTGGGGGCGCTCGTTCACGACGGGCGGCGCGGTGCTCGACGAACTGCTGGCGCGCCTGCCGGCAACGCTCGAATTGACCGTGAGCGGCTTCCTGCTGGCCATCTTCGCGGGCATCCCGCTTGGCGTCGCGGCGGCCTGCGCGCGCGACACGGCAATCGACCGCTTTGCCCGCGCCGTCTCGAGCGCCGGTAGCTGCCTGCCGACCTTCTTCGTTGCATTGCTGCTCGTCTATGTGTTCTATTACCGCCTCGGCTGGGCGCCCGAGCCGACCGGCCGCCTCGACGCATTGCTCGCGCCGCCGCCCGAACGCACAGGCTTCGTCTTCGTCGATGCATGGCTGAGCGGCGACGTGCAAGCCGCCCTCGATGCGTTGCGCCGGCTCGTGTTGCCCGCGATCTCGATGGCCATCTTCGGCTTGCCGCCGCTCGTGCGCATCACACGCTCGGCGCTGCTCACAGGCCTCGCCGCCGACCCGGTGCGCAGCGCGCGCAGCCTCGGTCTCTCGCGGGCAAAGGTGCTGTGGACTTACGCGCTCGCGCCGGTCGCGGCGCCGATCATCACGGCGTCCGGCATGATGTTCTCGTACATGCTCGCGGCCAACGTGATCGTCGAAAAGATCTTTGCGTGGCCGGGCATCGGCTCCTACGCGCTCGACGCGCTGAACAACGCCGACTATGCACCGCTTCAAGGCTTCGTACTGTTCGTCGCGATCGCATTCGCGGTGCTGAATCTCATCGTCGATCTGCTGATTCAGTGGATCGACCCGCGCGCGAGGGTCGCCTGATGTTCGCCACGCTCGTTCGTCGCGCACCGGCGCGCATCGCCGTCAAGCTGAGCTTCCTCGCGCAGCGATGGAGCCACGCGGGTGGACGCAAACTGCGCGCGCTCGTGCCGCCCGCGGCCTTGCTCGCCGTCGCACTCGCGGGCCCCTCGTTCGTCGCCGATCCGACCGCGCCCCATGTCGCGCATATGCTCGCGCCGCCTTCGCTCGCACACTGGTTCGGCACCGATGCGATCGGCCGGGATCTGTTCGCACGGGTCGTGGTCGCCACGCGGCTCGATCTGTCGATCGCGCTCGGCGCCGTCGGCATTGCGGCGCTCGCGGGCAGCGTGCTTGGCGCCGCGTCCGGCCTCGCGGGCGGGCGCATCGACCGGCTGCTGCAGCGTGTGGTGGACGTGTTCATGGCGTTTCCCCTGTTCGTCGTCGCGCTAGCGCTCGTTGCCGTGCTCGGCAATTCGGTGAGCAGTGTGGTGCTCGCGACGGCGCTCATCAATATTCCGTTCTACGCCCGCCTCGCGCGCGCCGAGATCGCCGCACGCCGCGAGGCAAACTACGTGCACGCCGCCCGACTCTTCGGCTGGAGCGATACGAAGATCCTGCTGCGCGTCCTCCTGCCCGGCGCACTGCCTGCGCTATGCGCACAGATGACCGTCAACCTGGGCTGGGCGATGACCAATAGCGCGGGCCTCTCGTTTCTAGGCATGGGTGTGCGGCCGCCCGCGGCCGAATGGGGCGTGCTCGTCGGCGAAGGCGCGCCGTACATGATGACGGGTCAATGGTGGCTCGCCACGTTCCCGAGCCTCGCGCTCGCGCTGGCGGTGTTCTTGCTCAACGGGGCAGGCGACAGTTTGCGCGACGCTTTCGACCCTCGTTCACGATGACCGATCCATCAACCGTCACTGACTCTCTGCTGGAGATTCGCAACCTGCGGATTGAACTCGCCTCGCACGGTCGCACGCACACGTTGATCGACGGCATCGACCTGCGTATCGCGCGCGGCGAAGCCGTGGCGTTGATCGGCGAGAGCGGCTCGGGCAAGTCACTCACCGCGCTTGCCGTGATGAACCTGCTGCCGCCCGCGCTGCACGCGAGCGGTGGCGCGCTGCGATGGCATGAAGCACGCGGCGGTGCGCCAGCCGCAGCGATGGTGTTCCAGAATCCGCGCGCCGCGCTCAATCCCGTGCGGCGCATCGGGCAGCAATTCGACCACGTGTTGCGAACCATGCGCGTGCCCCGCCGGGCGCGCGCGCAGCGTGCGGTGCAACTGCTCGAACAGGTCGCGATGTCGCCCGCGCAACGCTATCTGCGTGCCTGGCCGCACGAGCTTTCGGGCGGCCTGTGCCAGCGCGTATCGCTTGCCCTCGCGCTCGCACGCGAGGCCGCGCTACTCGTCGCGGACGAACCGACCACCGGCCTCGACGCCGTGACGCAGTCCCAGGTGCTCACACTCATTGGCGAGTTGCGGCGCGCACGCCGCATGGCGCTGCTCCTGATCACGCACGATCTGGGTGCGGCGCTTCATCACAGCGATCGCGTCGCGGTCATGCACGCGGGTCAACTCGTTGAAGTGCTGCCGTCGCGCGACTTTTTGCGCAATGCGCGCCACCCCTACTCGCGCGCGCTCATCAGCGCAACGCCGGCGCTCGTCTCCACACTCGGGCAATTGCGGGGCTTGCCAGGAGAGCTTCCCGAACTCGCACACATTGATCGGGCCGCCTGCCGCTTTCACGCGCGCTGCGCGAATGCCACACCACAATGCGTCGAGGCGGCGCCGCCCGTCGTCGAAACGACCAGCGGCGGACACCTTCGATGCTGGCACCCTGCGCCGGCCGACGCGCTTTCCACCCTGCCCCTGACGGATTGCCATGCTTGAAGTTGCCGGCCTGACCAAACACTATCGATCGCAAGCGGCAGTCAAGCGCGTCTCGTTCAAGCTCGCGCGCGGCGAAACGCTCGGCCTGATCGGGCAGTCGGGCAGCGGCAAGTCCACGCTCGCGAACCTGCTCGCGCGTCTCGACGATCCCGACGAAGGCACGATCCGCTTCGAGGGCGAGGACATCGCCGCGACGCCGGCGCGACGCAGCGCGCGCGCCGCGTGGCGGCGGCGCATCCAACTCGTGTTTCAGGACGCGCGAGACAGCATCGATCCGCGAGCCAGCGCCTTCGACGCCATCGTAGCAGCGTTGCCGCCACGCTTTGGCTCGTGTGCGGAGGTAAGCGAACGCGTTCTCGCGCTCGCGCACAGCGTGGAGTTGCCGCGTTCGCGGCTCGCGTTGCGCCCGCATCAGCTTTCGGGCGGCGAAGCCGCCCGCGTGGGCATCGCGCGCGCGATTGCGAGCGAGCCGGACCTGCTCATCCTCGACGAACCGACGGCCGCGCTCGATGTGTCGGTCCAGGCCGGCGTCCTGCGCACGCTCGACCAGCTGCGAGAGCGTCACGGCATGGCCATGCTGTTCATTTCGCACGATCTCGACGTCGTGCGCATCCTCTGCGCACGAGCGCTCGTCATGTACGCCGGGGAGATCGTCGAAAACGCGAGCACGGACGCGCTATTCGCCGACCCACGGCATCACCATACGCGCGCACTGCTTGGCACGCGTCTTTCGCTGCCTCTGGCGCTCAATGCGCACGCGCCAACAGCTCATAACTCGCGTCCTCGGCTGCCGTAGCCTGACGGCCGCGGCCCCATCCCACCGCGCGGCGATAGCTTCCCACCAGCGCCCGGTCCACATTGAGTTCCGGGCACGGTGCAGGCTCCGGCGCGACGAAGAGCGCGTCTTCGGGGCAATAGAGCTCGCACATGAAACAGGTCTGGCAGTCCTCCTGCCTCGCGATGCGCGGCACGCCATCCGGCACGGCATCGAACACATTGGTCGGGCACGCGCGCACGCAGATATTGCAGCCCGTGCAAAGCGACGAATCGACGATCTCGATCACGCGGCCACCCCCACGCTGGCTACACCATACACGCGCTCGACCCACACCTCATCGAGCCCGCCGCTCAACAGCCGGTGACGCTGCGCCGGGTCGGCGGCGGCGTACTCGTGCCGCCGATGCATGCCCCGCGTCTCCTTGCGCTGCAACGCGCTGCGATACATCCATCGCGAATTCGCTAGCATTGCCGCGGCTTCGCGCGCACGCACGGCCGCGCGCGCGCCAGGCGCCGAGCGGGCGCCGCTCACGTGGCGCCATAGCGCGTCGAGCCGCGTGAGGGAGTCTTCGAGCAGATCGGCGCGGCGCGTCCAGTTGCGCTGCGTGGGAAAGACCTCCTGCTGGACCGCGCGGATCACGGCCTCGCTGTCGAAGGTGGCCGGGCTCGCGCCATCGCGCAATGCCACGGTTCCCGCCTCATAGAGTCGGCGTGCGGTGCGCGCCGACCTTCGCTCATGGGCGTAATCAGCAGCGCCGGCCCCGGCCCAGAATCCCGACGACATTGCCCATGCCGCGTTATGACTGCCGCCGCCCGTGAAGCCGCCGCAGATCAGCTCGCGGGTGGCCGCGTCGCCTGCCGCGTAAAGACCTTCCACGGACGTCGCGCACGTTTCGTCGACGAGATGCAGGCCGCCTGTGCCGCGCACCGTGCCCTCCAGCCGCAGGGTCACGGGAAAATGCTGCGTGAAGGGGTCGATGCCGCGCCGGTCGAACGGCAGAAAGAAGTTAGGCTGGGCACGACGCATCCATGCGCGGATATCTTCATCGGCTCGATCGAGGCACGCGTATACTGGCTGCGTTTCGAGCGTTTTCGCGATCACGCCGCGGCCATGCGAGGAGCCCGCGCCTTCGATCACGCTGCCCGCTTCGTCGTAGAACGTCGCCCACGTATAGAACAGCGATTTCGTCACCGACGCAAACGCGGGCCCCAGCCCATAGGCGTTCGAAAACTCCATGCCCGAAAACGATGCGCCCGCCTCGGCCGCCATCAACTGACCATCGCCCGTCAAGACGTTGCAGCCCAGCGCGTTGCTGAGGAACGCACAGCCGCCGGTCGCAATGATCACGCTGCCGGCTTTCACGATCCACGTTTCATCCGTTTGACGATGTACACCCTTCGCGCCCGCGACTACGCCGCGCTCGTCGATCAGCAGTTCGAGCGCGGGACTATGGTCGTGAATGCGCGCGCCGCTGGCTTTCACCCGCTTGCGCAGCAGCCGCATATATTCGGGGCCTTGCAAGGACGTGCGCTTCTCCAGCCCTGCGTTGTCGACAGGAAACGGATAGCCCCACTGCGCGAGTCGTTCGCAGTTGATCCACGTCTGTTCGAGCACGCGATCCATCCACGCCTGCTCGGCGAGTTCGCCGCCCAGCTTGAAGCGGCTCGCCTTCGCGAACTCACGCGCGCTCTCCTCCGGCGCGACGTGCCACACACCGGTTCCGGACGGCGCGGTGGCGCCCGAGGTGCCGCAAAAACCCTTGTCGACGAGCGCCACCTTCGCGCCGCGCGCCGACGCGCCTATGGTCGCCCACGCGCCAGCCGGACCGCCGCCGATCACGAGAACGTCAGCGTCGTACCATGCCTGCGCGGACGACGACGTTACCGCTCCGCTTCGATTCATCATTGCCCCATCCTTAACGAATACCTTGCCACGCTGTGAGGCGCCGTTCGACGAACACCACGGCGTGATTGAACGCGAGGCCGAGCACGGCGAGCGTGACGATGCCCGCGTACATCTTCGGAATCTCGAACGTGTATTGGGAGTAGTTCACGAGATAGCCCAATCCCGCCTTCGCGCCCACCATCTCGGCTGCAATCAGCACGAGTATCGAGTACGCGCCCGCCACGCGAATGCCCGTGAATACGGCAGGCACCGATGCGGGCAGAACGACCTTCACGAACAGACGAAGCGGGCCGAGCCCCATCGATCGCGCCGAGCGGATCAACAATGCGTCGACGTTGCGCACGCCGCTCACCGTATTGAGCACGACGGGCCAGATGCAGGAATAGACCACCATCGAAATCTTCGATGTCTCGCCCATGCCGAGCACGAGCACGAACACCGGCAGCAGCGCGAGCGGCGCCGTGTTGCGAAAAATCTCCAGCAACGGGTTGAGCAGGTCCCCGAGCGTGCGATACCAGCCGATCAGGAGGCCCAACGGCACGCCGAGCGCCACCGCGATCGCGAAACCGCTCGCTGCACGCACGGCGCTCGCCAGCAAGTTCGCGCCCAGTTCGCCCGATACGGCCATTTCGAACAATGCATGCAGTACTGTCGAGAATGGCGGCAGGAAAACGGGGTCTACCCATCCCGCACGCGGCAGCACTTCCCAGAGCGCGAGAAATGCGACCACGGCGACGCTGCCGCGCACGGCCCGCCAGGCTGCCAGCCAAACGGTCGACGCTGACATGCCCCGCTTCGATTCAACGGACAACGTACTCATGGTGATTCTCCTCACGCCGCTTGTGCGACCTGCCATTGCGCGTTGCCGCGACGTTGCCGGATTAGTTGCCAGATTTCATGGCGCAGGCGCACGAATTCCGGCGTCGAACGGATGTCCTCCGAAAGATCGCCGCGAGGCACATGCACGGGCAGCGTGTGGGTGACGCGCCCGGGTCCTGCTGTCATCACGAGCACGCGCTGGCCCAGATAGATCGCTTCGTCGATCGAATGCGTGATAAAGACGACGGTCGTGCCCGTGCGCTGCCAGATGCGCAACAGTTCGTCCTGCAGGCTTTCGCGCGTTTGCGCATCGAGCGCCGCGAACGGCTCGTCCATTAGCAGCACGTCGGGTTCGTAGGACAGCGCACGTGCAATCGCCACGCGCTGCTTCATGCCGCCGGAGAGTTCATGGGGATAGCGGTCGGCGAACGCGCCGAGCCCGACGAGATCGAGAAAGCGCCGCGCGCGCTCGGTGCGCTCACGCCTCGCGATCCCTTTCGCTTCCAGGCCGAATTCGATATTGCCGAGCGCAGTTTTCCAGGGAAAGAGCGCGTACTGCTGAAAGACTATGCCGCGATCGAGTCCCGGCCCGTCGATCTCGCGTCCGCCTATCAGTATCTTGCCGCGATCGGCCTGAGTGAGTCCGCCGATCAGGTCGAGCAGCGTAGTCTTGCCACAGCCGCTCGGCCCCACCAGTGCGACGAACTCGCCAGCCGCTACCTCGAACGAAACATCGTCGAGCACGACGAAATGCCCGCGCCTGTTCAGATGAAACGCTTTAACCACGTTGCGCACGCTAATCGATGCACTCATTGCGCTTTCCTCGCGTGATGACGCCGCCTCACTGGCTCGCGACTCGCTGGTTGAACGGATTGAACTGATTCGAATAGATGTCGCCCGGCTTCACCTGCCCAGCCTTCAGCACGCCGTTGTTCACGTACCAGTCGATATAGGTCGTGAAGTCGTCGGAGACAATCAGGCCGCCCTTGCCGCCCACGCCCGGCGACTTCCAGTAATTGACGATGGTGACGTCTTCATTGCGATGGCGCGCCTCGATGATCTTGTGCAACCGCGCGACGACTTCCGCGCGCGGCGTGTTCCGCGTCCATTCGATGGCGCGCGCCGTGCCTTCGACGAATTTGCGCACTGTATTCGGGTTCTGCGCGATGAATCGATCCGTGAAGAGATAACTCGCATACCCGAACGAACCGAAGAGCTGGTAGTCAGTCGTGAGCAGGCGTGCCCCGCCCTGGGCGAGTTCCTTGTCCTTCAGGATATCTTCCAGAAACACGGCATCGAGCTGCTTCTGCTTGAGCAGTTGCGCGAGATTCACGGGCGGCGCCGCGACGAACACCACCTTGTCGATGTCGGCCCGCGAAACGCCGGCCTTCTGCAGATACGCGGTCACCGCATACTGCTCGTAAGCGCCGGGCGTGTTCACGCCAATGCGGCGCCCGATCAGGTCACGTGGCCCCTTGATCGGACTGTCGTCGAGCACGAACAGCCCGCCATTGGTTTCCTTGTCGGTGCCGACATACGAAATCACAGCTTTCACGGGCGCGTGCGCCGCAACCAGCTTGACGATCGAACCGTTAAACGCACCGCCGAAATCGACGTCGCCCGTCACAGCCGCCTGAATGTCCTGGGGTCCGCTCGTCGTGTTACCTACCCATTTGAGCTTGATGGGCGCGAGATAGCCGAGGTCCTCGGCCAGCTCGGGATACAGCACTTTGCTCGCCCAGCCCTGATAACGCAGCTCCTGCTTCTCCGGCGTCTGCGCGAACGATGGCACCGACGCCGCAGTCGCCAGCATCGCTGCGATATAAAGGATGGCGAAACGTTTTCTATCAGGGGGGAGGCTGCGGTTCATGCGCGGATTTCCTTATAGGCGCGGCCAGTGCTTCCTAGAAAATACCGTCGTGCTCGAGCGTGATGCGATGAATGCGCCGCCGTGCCGACCCGTAGTCGCGCGCCGCGTAGTGCTGCACCTGGCGGTTGTCCCAGATCGCGACATCGCCCTGCCGCCACTCGAAGCGCGCCTGGACCTCGGGCGTCTTGATGAGGTCGTACAGATAGTTGAGCAAGCTCTGGCTCGCGGTTTTTGAAACACCGAGCAAGTGGCTCGTATGGCCTTCGTTGACGAACACGAGCTTGCGGCCGTTCTCAGGGTGGGTCTTGATCACCGATACCTCGATCGGCGGATACTTCTGCGCCGCGTCGCGCACGCGCGCAAGCCCCGCTTCCACGCTGTTCTCCTCGCTGCCTTCCGGAATGTCGTAGCCGCTCAGCAGTTCGGCGAGGGCGCCCTTTTTCGGCGAGGCGATGAAGGTATTCACCGCGGTCAGCTTCTCGAAGTAGCGGGCCAGATCGGCATCCAGCAAGTCGTAGACTGCCGCCGCCGAGGACCAGATCGTGTCGCCGCCGCCACCCTCGGGAATTTCCTGAGCGTGGAGAACCGTGGCTTTGGGTGGCTGAGGCTGCCAGGAGACATCGACGTGCCAGTTGTCCGTGCCGCCCGAGCGCGTCTTCTCGCTGTGTGCGATGACCTCGATCTCCGGAAAGCCCGCCACAGCAGGCAAATAGATGTTCTTGCGGATGGGATTGCCAAAAATGCGCGCGAGCGCCACATGCTGTTCGGGCGACAGCGTCTGCTCACGAAAAAAAATCACGCCGTGATCGACGAGTGCCTGACGCAGCGTTTGCCGATTCGCTTCGCTCAACGGCCCGGAGAGATCGACATTCTCGATCACCGCGCCGATCAACGGCTTGTAGCGACGCACGCGCAGGTCCTGATGACCGTCGGCTTGCGATTGGGGCTGCTCCAGTACCGTGCTCATTGCGTCCTCCGTGGTCAAGGGTGGAGAACATCAAACCATCCGCACCACAACGCGTGCAACGAAGGAATTGACGGACGCTCTTCAGCACGCACGTGGGTTGTATTGGCGAATCGATCATTTGGCGTGCTCGCAATCGGTTTCTATAGTCTAAAGTTCCGTTTCCGATGGGCGCGGCGTTCCATGCGACGGTGCGAAAGAATTTTGTTCCACTTGTCGACAGGAGTTCCGCCACGTACGCTATTAAACGTCAGCCGGGGGAAACTGCAGCGACGGGACTGGCAGGAAGCATCGGTGTATGGGGTATGACAAATGAAACTCTCACATAAACTACATTCGCGTACGGCGGCTCCGTTATGGGCCCTCGCCTTCGGCCTCCTGCTTTCGGTAACTGGCGTGGGCCTGTGGTGTCATGCGACGGCCGCGACTTCGGCAGGGCAGACGCGTCAGTCGCTTGCCGTCACCGCCATACTTCTGGGCGTGATTGCAGCGGTCTATGGGGTACACGAGCTTTCCCAGAGACGTCGCTAGGCAACGCCTTCGCGCGCAGAACGGCCTGTCACTCGTCGGAAGGTGTGCCTTAGCACGCAATCGGCGAAGCAATGCGTGATCCGCCTTTGGACGAGGCGTCCAGCGTCCCTCATAATCGGAGATTTAGTCGCCACAGGGACCCTTATGGAACCGCTATCGTCAGCGCCATTTCACGAGTTTTCCGGTGTCCAGTTTGTCTTCACCGACATGGACGAAACGCTGACATATCGTGGACGGCTGGCCGCACAAACCTATAACGCGCTCGAGCGATTGCAGTCGGCAGGCATCCGTGTGATTCCGGTCACCGCTGCGCCCGCCGGATGGTGCGATCAGATGGCCCGCATGTGGCCCGTGGATGGCGTCATTGCGGAGAACGGCGGCATCTTCATGAGGCGCGAGGCAAACGGCCATGGCGTCGAGCGCTCATGGTGGGTTCACGCGGAGAGCGTGACGGCAATGCAATCGCAGCTCAGTTCCATCGCAAGAGGTATTGAAGCGGCCATCCCCGAGGCCCGCATCGCGGACGACCAGGCGTTCCGCCTTGCCAGCCTGGCCTGGCAACGCACGGGAACTTCGCTGGACGACCGGATCGTGGCGGCGCTGAAAGCCGCCGGCGCGGACGCAACAGTCAACAATCTATGGGTGCTGGGCTGGCTTGGCGGCTACGACAAACTGTCGATGTCGCTGCGCGTTCTCGCCGGATCGTTCGGCACCACGCCGGAAGCCGCCACGAGGGTTGTTGCCTATTCCGGTGACTCGACAAATGACGCGCCGATGTTCGGTTTTTTCAGGCATACGGTGGGTGTCAGCACGGTGGTCGACTATCTGCCCGAGCTTCCGGTCGCGCCGCGATGGATAACACGTGGCCCCGGTGGTGCCGGGTTCGTCGAGTTCGCGGAGGCTATCCTGCGCGTGCGGCTGTGAGCTGCACAGCAGCCCGGCAGCACAAACGTCGTGCCTCGACTCCGCTGCGCGCCACCGGCATATCACCGACGAGGCGGTAAATCATGGCCTTGCGGCGCGAAAATCCCCGCGACGTGTCATCTCAATGTGTTGTATCGCCGCATCCACGCCATCGAGCAGTCTCTTGCGCGGCAACGCAGAATGTGCAGCACTGAATGCGGCCCCGGTTCAACAAGATACATGGACACATACGGAACGCGGCCCGGACGAGCAGCAGACGTGTCCGAGCCGCGCATTCACTGATTCAGCAGACGCGACCACCCTCGCTCAAGTCATACACAAAATCCGCATTCGCATCGCTGCACGGATAAATAACAGTATAAGAAATCGTTCGATAGCGACGATGTATTAGCCTTGACCACGGCTTCGACTACTCCGGAAAATGGTCACCGTTGCGCGAATTACCTGCAACAAATATCTATTCAATCGCTTCAATTTACTAATTCGTAGTCCATATCGAATTAATAAACTCTGCACCATTTTGAAACAGCTCTCCAGCAGCTGTCCTGTATTGAAAAACCATTTACGATGAAAAAAACACTTCTCGCCCTGACTTCGATCGCACTGTCACCCCTTGCTGCCTATGCCCAGAGCAGCGTGACCCTCTACGGTATCGTCACCGGCAACGTGACATACGTAAACAACGTTCAGACGGCCGCCACGCCG
>NZ_JBFRCL010000041.1:0-74646 GCF_040965695.1 Paraburkholderia sp. BR10937 | reverse complement strand
TGCCCAGGTGGCGGAATTGGTAGACGCACCAGGTTCAGGTCCTGGCGGTGGCAACACTGTGGAGGTTCGAGTCCTCTCCTGGGCACCACGTCTCATCAAGCAGAACGAGCAGCACACAGGATTCATCGAAAAAGCCCGCAAATCTGCGGGCTTTTTTGTTTTTTCGGCCGGGATCCGCTTGCCTCTCTTCGTTATGTTTCATGGTATGCATTGCCCCACGGCACGGCGCGTGCGTGCGTGCAAACCCATGACAAGTCGATTGAGGAAGACCGAATGGAATTCGTTGTCGTCGCAGCGATCGTCGCCGTCAGCTTTGGCGCTGCCGCGACCTGGCTGCTCGCAACCCGGCTGCCCGAGCACTGACAAGAGCGCCAGCGAGGGCATTACGCCCATCTCGGGCTGGAAAACGAGCGGCCCGCCGATGCGGACCTGCGTCGCGATCAGGTCCGCACCGCCCGCCCATAGCGCTTCAGGGCGTGCCCATCAACCGCGCTCACTCATGCGAGCCCAGTGGCGAAGGGACGAACGCCGAATCGGCAATCCGCGCCTCCTCACCCGACTCAAAGATCCAGCGCCGACGCATCGGCTGCAAGATCACCTTGGCGCTCACGCCCGCCATCATCGCCACGCAGGCGACCATGTCGAACACCATGTTCCAGCCGCCGTGAATCGCCAGCAGCGTCGCGACGGGCACGAGCATCGCCGCGGTCCCCTTCGCGGTATAGAGCGTGCCCGCGTTGCCGGCCGCGTATTTCGCGCCGAACGTATCGGCGCAGGTCGCCGGAAAGTTCGAAAAGATGTCGCCGTAGAACAGAAACACGAGCCCCGAGAACAGCATGAAGAGATACGGGTCGTGGCCGAACGCGCGCAAGCCCAGCAGCGCGAGCCCCTCGCCGAGAAACGTGATGAACATCGTATTCTCGCGGCCGATGCGATCCGAAATGAGCCCGCACAGCGGCCGCGTGAAGCCGTTGCAGAGATTGTTGATCGAAAGCGTCATGGTGAGCAGCGGCAACGTCGCCGCGACGAGCGTGACCGGCATCGAGGCGAAGCCGTAGCTCTTCGCGATCGGGCCGATCTGCGCCGTCGCGATGATGCCGCCCGCCGCCACGCAGACAAACATCGCGTACATCACCCAGAAGACAGGCGCGCGCACCATTTGCTTCGTCGTATAGTCGGTCTTCGTCGCCACGATGCGCTTCATGCCTGCCGCGTGTGCGGGGGGCTTCGGCCGAACCATCACCAGCGCGAGCAACATGATGCAGGCACCTTGCAGGAGTCCGAAGAACACGAACGCGCGCTCATAGCCCGATTGCTGGATCATGTTCGAGATCGGAATGACCGTGAGCGCTGCGCCTGCGCCGAAGCCTGCCGCCGTCATGCCGGCGGCGAGACCGCGCCGGTCGGGAAACCATTTGAGCGCGGTGCCGACGCACGTGCCGTACACGCACCCCGCACCGATGCCCGAGATCACTGCCGCGGCGTAGAGCACCGGCAGCGCAGGCGCCCACGCGTCGAGCACCCAGCCGAGCGCCACGCAGCACGCGCCGCCCATGACCACGGGGCGCGGGCCGAAGCGGTCGACCAGCCAGCCCTCCACGGGCACGAGCCAGGTTTCGGTCACGATGAAAATCGAGAAGGCGAGCTGGATCGCAGCCTGCCCCCAGTGATGCCGTGCGTCCATCGGCACGACGAAAAGCGTCCACGCGTACTGCAGGTTCGCCACGAGCCCCATGCAGAGAATGCCGGCGACGAGCTGCACCCAGCGGTTGTGCCGCCGGGCCGTGTAGCCGCCATCGATACGATCGGTATATGCCACGTTGTCTGTCTCCGTCCGTTGTGATTGCGCGCGGGCCTGTCTCGCACCGCCTCGACGCCGGTGCGTGCGCCATTTCCCGCGTTACAGCCAGCGCGGCAGACCTAGGTCCGCCGCGCCTTGCTTCAAACGTCAAGCCGCTTCGAGTTGCCGCAGCAGCGCGTCGACGCTGCCCTTCGCATCGCCAAACAGCATTCGTGTGTTGTCCTTATAGAAGAGCGGATTGTCCACGCCCGCGTAGCCCGTCGCCATGCTGCGCTTGGAGACGACCACGGTGCGCGCCTTCCACACCTCCAGCACCGGCATGCCGGCGATCGGGCTGCCCGCATCCTCCTGCGCGCCCGGATTGACGATATCGTTCGCGCCGATCACGAGCACGACGTCGGTGCTCGTGAAGTCTTCGTTGATTTCGTCCATTTCGAGCACGATGTCGTAAGGCACCTTCGCTTCCGCGAGCAGCACGTTCATGTGGCCAGGCAAGCGCCCCGCAACAGGGTGAATGCCGAAACGCACGCGAATGCCCAACGCGCGCAGCCGCCGCGTGATCTCGCTGATGGTGCCTTGCGCCTGCGCGACGGCCATGCCATAGCCCGGCACGATCACGACTTCCTGCGCGTCGCGCAACAGCGAGCCGACTTCGTCCACGCTGGTCGCCACGACTTCGCCCTGCGGAGCCTCGCTGGCCGTTGAACTCACCGCGCCGAAGCCGCCGAGGATCACCGAAACGAAACTGCGATTCATCGCGCGGCACATGATGTAGCTGAGAATCGCGCCGCTCGATCCCACCAGCGCGCCCGTCGTGACGAGCAGATCGTTGTCGAGCATGAAGCCCGTTGCCGCAGCGGCCCAGCCCGAATAGCTGTTGAGCATCGAGACCACCACGGGCATGTCCGCGCCGCCGATCGCCATCACGAGGTGCACGCCGAGCGCCGCCGCGAGCACGCACATCACGATCAGCGCGTAAAGTGCGTCGCCGCCATCGGGAGCACTGACGAAGCGATAACCGAGCACGATGCACGCGCCCAGCACGACCGCGTTGAGCAGATGCCGCGCGGGCAGCACGAGCGGCTTGCCGCTCACCGTGCCCTGCAGCTTCAGGAACGCGACAATCGAACCGCTGAACGTGACCGTGCCGATGAAGGCGCCGACATAGATCTCGGTGTCGTGAATCGCGCGCTCGACGCCGCTCATCGCGATCTTTGGCGAGAGAAAGTTCGCAAAGGCGATGAGCGTGGCCGCGAGGCCGACGAAGCTGTGCAGCACGGCGACGAGCTGCGGCATCTGCGTCATCTCCACGCGGCGCGCGAGCGTCGCGCCGAGCCCGCCGCCCACCAATGCGGCGATGAGCGCGATTTGCAGGCCCGCACCGCCCGTGACGAGCAGCGTGGCGAGCACGGCGATCACCATGCCGGTCACGCCATAGAGGTTGCCGCGCCGCGCACTGGCGGGATGACTCAGCCCGCGCAGGCTGAGGATGAAGAGCGTCGCCGCGCCGAGCCACGCCATGTTGCCAATTCCGTTGAGCATGACGTCTCCTCAGGTCCGTTGGAACATCTTCAGCATGCGCTGGGTGACGAGAAAGCCGCCCGCGATGTTGATGGTCGCGACGACGAGTGCAATGCCCGCCAGCACGGTCACGATCGTGCTGGCGTTGCCCGGATGCAGCAACGCGCCGATCACGATGATCCCGCTGATCGCATTCGTCACGCTCATGAGCGGCGTATGCAACGAGGGCGTGACGTTCCAGACCACCTGATAGCCGACGAACACGGCCAGCACGAACACCGTGAAGTGCGCGACGAACGCGGGCGGCGCGACCGCGCCGAGCGCGAGCAGCAGCAGCGCGGCGACGGCGAGCGCCGCGAGCGACCAGACGCCGTTGCGGCGCGCGGCCTGCGCGGTGGCCTCTTTCGCGTTGCCAGTCGCGACGGCAACGGGCTTCGCCTGCGCAGCCGCTTGCGGCGTAGCCGAGACCTGCACCGGCGGCGGTGGCCAGCACACCCGGCCGTGCTGCATGACGGTGGTGCCGCGCTGCACGACGTCGTCCATGTCGAGCTTCAGCTCGCCGTCCTTCGCGGGCGTGAGATCGGTCAGCAGATGGCGGATATTGGTCGCGTAGAGCTGGCTCGACTGGTTCGCCATGCGGCTTGGCAGATCCGTGTAACCGATCACGGTCACGCCGTTCGCATTCACGACTTCACCGGGGCGGGTGAATTCGCAGTTGCCGCCCTGCTCGGCCGCCATGTCGACGATCACGCTGCCTGCGCGCATGCACGCCACCGTCTTCGCGTCGATGAGGCGCGGCGCCGGTTTGCCGGGAATCAGCGCCGTCGTGATGATGATGTCGACCTCGCGCGCCTGGGCCTCGAACAGCGCCATCTCCGCTTCGATGAACTTCGCGCTCATCTGTTTGGCGTACCCTCCCGAGCCGCCGCCCTCTTCCTCGATGTCGATGCTCAGGAACTCCGCGCCCATGCTTTCGACCTGCTGGCCGACTTCGGGGCGCGTATCGAACGCGCGCACGATGGCGCCAAGACCGCGCGCGGCGCCGATCGCCGCGAGCCCCGCCACGCCCGCGCCGATCACGAGCACCTTGGCCGGCGGCATCTTGCCGGCCGCCGTGATCTGCCCCGTGAAAACGCGCCCGAAATGCTGGGCCGCCTCGACGACCGCGCGATAGCCGGCCATGTTCGCCATCGAACTCAGCGCGTCGAGCTTCTGCGCGCGCGAGATGCGCGGCACGCAGTCCATCGCGAGCACCGTGACCTCGCGCGCCGCGAGTTGTTCGAGCAGCACAGCGTTTTGCGCGGGCCAGATGAAACCGATCAACGTCGCGCCGGGCCTCAGGCGCTGCACTTCTTCGCGCGAAGGCGGACGCACCTTGACGACGATATCCGCACCGCTCAGGAGCGCTTGCGCGTCGTCCACGACGCGCGCGCCCGCCGCGCGGTAGGCGTCGTCCGGGTAGGACGCACTCATGCCCGCCGTCGTTTCCACCTCGACGGCGTAACCGAGCTTGATTAGTTGTGCCACACTTTCTGGCGTCGCCGCGACGCGGCGTTCGCTTTCGTGTGTCTCGCGGGGGACGGCAATCGTCAACGCCATGATGCGCCTCCGTGCTTCACAACAGAGTGCGCTGCGGCGAGAACAAACGGAATCGGCGGCGCGCCAATGCATCTGGCGCGCCGAAAGCGTAGCCACGACTTCATGAAACGTCTCCTGTCTCGGCCGGAGTTGGCGCTTTAGCGCCTTGGTCCGGCCCCATGTTGGAATTCTATGTGCCGCGGATCGATGAGGGCTTTGCCCTATGATGCGCCCAGGCTGGGCGAATTGCCGCTCTTGAGAAAGGCGAGCGCCGCCTGCCGTGCGCCGGCAATCGCAGCCGCCTCGCTTTCGAATACGGTTTCGTCGACTACCCATTGACGGGGCAAGACTGCGGCCGCCGGTTCGTCGGCAGCGGGCTCGACCGCGTGGATCGCGGCGAACGCGGCCCAGCCGCCGTTGTGAATCATTTGCCGGGCCGAGAGTTCGACCTCGAATTGTCCGAGTCTTTCGGTGTGCATCGAAGAGCTCCCGAGGATTCAGGATTGCTGGGCCTGTGCTTCGAGTTCGGTGATGCGTTTCTTGAGCGCGCGCTCTTCCTGAAAGCGCACCGTCTCGTCACGGATCACGGCGACGATGCCGTCGAGTTCGCCTTGCGGCGAGTGCAGCAACGCCACGGTGAAGGCAATGGACAGCGCCTTGCCCGCCTTGTCCACGGCCGGCACGCGCAGCACGTCGTTGCCATAGCGCGTCTGGCCGGTCGCCATCGTCTTGTGATAGCCCTCCCAGTGGCGCCCGCGCAGCCGCTCGGGAATGATCACGTCGAGCGTCTTGCCGAGCGCTTCATCCTGGGTATAGCCGAACATGCGCGTGGCCGCCGGATTCCAGAAGGTGATGTCGCCGGCTGCGTCCGAGATGACGATGGCGTCCCCGATGGCGTTTGCGAGCTGCTCGAAATCGATGGCGGATTGCATGGCGATGACTATGTGGGGTGAGTCGTTTATCGTCGTCGCGCGGCACGCATTGCACATGCCGCGCGGCGTCCTGCCAGCCAGTCTGGTATTGCGGTGCTGCGCGGGCGCAGCGTGGGCCACGCCCGCTTCCTGCGAGCTGCGTTCAACTTGTGGAACTCGATGCGGAACTCAAACCGCGCGCACCTCGTGCAGCGCCGCGATCTGCTGCGGCGTGTAGCCGAGGTCGGCCAGCACCTGGTCGGTGTGCTCGCCGAGCAGCGGCGAACCCGTGATCTCCGGCTTCAGGTCCGAGAA
This sequence comes from Paraburkholderia sp. BR10937, assembly GCF_040965695.1. Lineage (NCBI taxonomy): Bacteria > Pseudomonadati > Pseudomonadota > Betaproteobacteria > Burkholderiales > Burkholderiaceae > Paraburkholderia > Paraburkholderia sp. BR10937. The sequence continues at coordinate 68,520 of NZ_JBFRCL010000041.1, read as the reverse complement.
CTTGATTGGGCTGCCCACCGTGAGGTACGAACCTCGCTCCTTGTGCGGCACTTCGACGATAGTACCGCTAGCGCGCAGCGACGGGTCATTGGCAATTTCCTTCATGCTGAGCACCGGCGCGCACGGAATGTCGAACTTGCGCAGGATGTCGACCGCTTCGAACTTGGTCTTGTCGGCGAGCCACGCTTCGATCGTCGCGAAGATGTCGAAGATATGCGGCTGACGCGCCTGCGCCGTAGCGTAGTTCGGATCGTCGATCCATTCGGGTTTGCCCAGGGCGCGGCAGATCGGCTCCCACGCGTGACCCTGCACCGTGAAGTAGATGTACGCGTTCGGGTCCGTCTCCCAGCCCTTGCACTTCAGAACCCAGCCCGGCTGGCCTCCGCCGCCCGCATTGCCACCGCGCGGCACGACGTCGCTGAAGGTGCCGTGCGGGTACTGCGGGTATTCCTCGAGGAAGCCCAAGCGGTCCAGACGCTGCTGGTCGCGTAGCTTCACGCGGCACAGGTTGACCACGCTGTCCTGCATCGACACGGCCACCTTCTGGCCCTTGCCGGTCTTGTCGCGGCCGATCAGCGCCGTGAGAATGCCGATGGCGAGGTGCATGCCCGTGTTGCTGTCGCCGAGCGCAGCGGCGCTCACCGTGGGCGGACCGTCCCAGAAGCCCGTGGTCGAAGCCGCGCCGCCCGCGCACTGTGCGACGTTCTCGTAGACCTTGAGGTCGTCGTAGTGGTGGCCTTCGCTGAAGCCCTTCACCGAAGCGACGATCATCTTCGGATTGAGTTCCTTGATGCGCTCCCACGTGAAGCCCATGCGGTCCAGCGCGCCGGGGCCGAAGTTTTCGACCATCACGTCCGATTCGCGAATCAGCTTCTCCAGCACTTCCTTGCCTTCGGGCTTCTTCGTGTCAAGCGTGAGCGAGCGCTTGTTGCTGTTGAGCATGGTGAAGTACAGCGCGTCCACTTCGGGAATGTCGCGCAGCTGCGAGCGCGTCACGTCGCCGGCGCCCGGGCGCTCCACCTTGATCACGTCCGCACCGAACCACGCGAGCATCTGCGTGCAGGCGGGACCGGCCTGTACGTGCGTGAAGTCGATGATCTTGATACCGTCGAGGGGTTTGCTCATTTCTCGTATCTCCTGGTCTACCTGATCTATGGGGGCTTATTTCTTCATTGCCGCGCTTTGCGGATTCAGATTCGTGAGACGACCGCTTTCGGTCCCGGCCGATTCGTCGATGACTGCGTTGATCAAAGTGGGCTTGCCCGATGCGATCGCCTCGAGCAGCGCGCTCGTGAGTTCTTCGGGCGTCGTCGCCTGATGGCCGATGCCGCCGAATGCCTCGATCATCTTGTCGTAGCGTGCGTTCTTCACGAACACCGTCGGCGCGACGTCGCAGCCGCCGCTCGGGTTGACGTCCGTGCCGCGATACACGCCGTTGTTGTTGAACACGATGGTGCAGACCGGCAGGTTGTAGCGGCAGATCGTCTCCAGTTCCATGCCCGAGAAGCCGAACGCGCTGTCGCCCTCGATCGCCACGACCTGGGTGCCGCTCGTCACGGCTGCGCCGATCGCGAAGCCCATGCCGATGCCCATGATCCCCCACGTCCCCGAGTCGAAGCGCTTGCGCGGCTGGTACATGTCGATGATGCTGCGCGCGTAGTCGAGCGTGTTCGCGCCTTCATTGACCACGTTGATGTCGGGGCGCGTCTTGAGCACGTCGCGGATGGCGCGCAGCGCGCTGTGGAAGTTCATCGGCGACGGGTTCTTCGCGAGCGTCGCGGCCATCTTTTCCAGGTTCTTGTTCTTGCGTTCGGCCACGGCATCGAGCCACTCGGCCGGCGGCTTCGGGAAGTCATTGCCGAGGGCTGCAACGAGCGCTTCCACGCATGAACCGATGTCGCCGATCACGGGCGCTTCGATGGCGACGTTGCTGTCGATTTCCGTCGGCGCGATGTCGATCTGCACGAACTGCTTCGGTCCGGCGGCCGCGCCCCAGGTCTTGCCCTTGCCATGCGAGAGCAGCCAGTTCAGGCGCGCGCCGATCAGCACCACGGCGTCCGACTCGGCCAGCACGAACGAGCGCGCGGCCGACGCCGACTGCTCGTGCGTGTCGGGCAGGAGGCCCTTGGCCATCGACATCGGCAGGTACGGAATGCCGCTCTTCTCGACCAGCTCGCGGATTTGCGCGTCGGCCTGGGCGTAGGCGGCGCCCTTGCCGAGCAGGATCAGCGGACGCTTCGCATTCCTGAGCACGTCGATAGCGCGTTGCACCGCATCCGGTGCGGGAAGCTGGCGCGGCGCCGCGTCGACGACCTTGATGAGCGACTGCTGACCCTTCACCGCGTCGATGGTTTGCGCGAGCAGCTTGGCCGGCAGGTCGAGATACACGCCGCCGGGGCGGCCCGAGACGGCCGCGCGAATCGCGCGCGCCACGCCGACGCCGATGTCCTCGGCGTGCAGCACGCGATACGCCGCCTTGGCATAAGGCTTCGCCGCGTTGAGTTGGTCCATCTCTTCGTAGTCGCCCTGCTGCAGGTCGACGATCTCGCGCTCGCTCGAACCGCTGATGAGGATCATCGGGAAGCAGTTCGTGGTCGCGTTGGCCAGTGCCGTGAGGCCGTTGAGGAAACCCGGCGCGGAGACAGTCAGGCAGATGCCCGGCTTCTTCGTCATGTAGCCCGCCACGGCCGCGGCGTTGCCGGCGTTCTGCTCGTGCCGGAAGCCGATGAAGCGCATGCCCTCGGCCTGCGCGAGACGGGCGAGATCGGTAATCGGAATACCGACAAGACCGAAGATCGTGTCGATATCGTTGAGTTTCAGCGCGTCGATGACGAGATGAAAGCCATCGGTCGTTTGCTGCGCTTCCGGCACAGGGTTCTGCTGTGCCTCGTTGATGCCTGCTTCTGCCATGACGTCTCCTCTTTGGCGGGGCGTTGCGTGATTCGTGATATACAATATTCCACACACAATATTAGTCAAGACGTTTTTTTACCCATGCCGCGTTTGCTGCACTGCGTCGCGCCGCGCTGCACCGTTGCTGTCTCGCGCGAGCGCCCGCAAAGCGGCAAACTTTGATGCGGCACACCATGGGCAGGCGCCTTCAATCGGTCCAAACGTCCTGACGAACTCGTTACGGACTCCATACCTTTCCTTCAGCATCGCGACTCCTATTCAGACGATCTGTGTATCGATGCCGCTGACGCATGCGTCGAACCGATATGAACCAGCGGCTCGACGCGGCGCGCCCTACGCTTCAGTCCAGAAAATCGCAGTTGGCTTCCACGAACAGCGCGAGTTCGATCGAGTGCTGCCGCACGAGCTGCTCGACACGCTCGGTGTCGCGCGCCTCGAGCGCTTCGATAATGCGCATGTGCTCGACGATCGAGCGCGACGCGCGATCGCTCTGCGCGATCGTCATACGCCGGATCGCGCGCACATGCATGAAGATGTTCTTGATGGTGTCGACGATGATGGGCGACTTCGAAAGCTCCACCAGTGACTGGTGAAACATGATGTTCGCTTCCGAGTATTCCTCGATATGGTCCGAGGGCGTCGAATCGCCGAAGGTCGCGAACATGCGCCGCAGTCCCGCGATGTCGTCGTCCGAGGCGCGCTGCGTGGCGAGACGTGCGGCGATGCTTTCGAGCGCGGCCCACATATAGATCATTTCGACGATCTCCTTGCGCGTCTTGCGCAGGATGTAAACACCGCGGCGCGGCACCGTGCGCAGAAAGCCCTCCTGTTCCAGCAGCGTCATCGCCTCGCGAACCGGCGTCCGGCTCACGCCGAGCTTCTCGGTCAATTCCTTCTCGTCTAGCCGGATCTCGTCTCGCGAGCGGTAGATATCGGTTTCGGCAATGGCCTGCTTGAGCTTCGCGTAAGCCTGATCGCGCAGCGAAGCGGTTGCGTTGATCGGCTCCAGCGTCAAGGTGACCGGGGGCATCCCGGTGACGAGTTCTCTTTCGGCGGACATCGGTCGCTTGTCTCCAACGTTCTGTTTAGCCGGCGCTGCTGAGGAATTTCATATTTACAATACAATATATCAGTAACACGCTCGTGGCTAAGCGGGGTTTACGCGTACCGGGGTGCGTGTCGCGTGCGATTCGCGGGCTTACCCGCAATCCATACATCTTTTCTTATATTTTTTGAAAAAAACTTTAACTATCGTTTATTCATTGGCGCTTCTACTCTTGCTTCACGCCACTCGACATGAGGAGACAGCCATGAGCCACCTGGACACCCGCCACGATCGTCAACTGGAAGCGCAGCTGTGCGCATTCAATACGGCATTTGCCGAGCTGGGCCTGCGTTTTCGCTGGGATGCGCGCACGCTCTATTCGCTCGCGTCGATTGCCGGTGAACATGCGCGCGTCGCCGCCTATATCGAGACGAATCACCCGCATCTGCTGAAGGCGTACAGCATGGAATTTCTGTGCGAGGCGATCCTTGCCCGCAAGAACGCGCAGGCGCCCGGTGAATGGCCGCTGAGCGCGCCCGCTCAACGCGGTTCGCAGGAATGGGGCATGCCAGCCGCCATGGAGCAGGATTGGCGCGAAGGCGGCTTGCCCGCGCTTGCCGGCGCCTGATGCACACGCACGAACGTGCGAGCCCGATGAGAACGAAACCCGTCTGGATCGGCGCGCACTAGCGCGCTATCCAGACGGGCCCGAGATTGAAGGATAACGAAGAGAAGTCGCGCAGGCCTGCGCGCTCAGGTGTTGCCGCGCGCCTCGGCCTCTTCTTCCTGCAGCTTGCGCCACAGAATTTTGCCGCTGCCCGACTTCGGCAGCGCGTCCACGAACTGCACGATGCGCGGCGCCTTGTACGCGGCCATGTTGTCGTGCGCCCAGGCGATGATGTCGTCTTCGTTCACGCTGCCGACCTGTTTCGGATCGAGCACGACCACGGCCTTCACGGTCTCGCCGCGGCGCGCGTCCTGCGCACCGATGATGCACACCTCGTTGATCGCCGGGTGCCGGTACATCAGCGCCTCGACCTCGGCCGGCCAGACCTTGTAGCCCGACGCGTTGATCATGCGTTTGAGGCGGTCGGTCATGAAGTAATAGCCCTCTTCATCGCGCCGCACGAGGTCGCCCGTGCGCAGGAAACGCTTGCCGTCGCGCTCGATGAACGCTTCGCTCGTCGCCTTGGGGTTGCGCCAGTAGCCCTGCATCACCTGCGGCGCATGCATGATCAGCTCGCCCGACTCGCCTGGCGGCACCTCCTCCAGCGTGATCGGATCGATCACACGCGAGTCGACGTCGAATACCGGAATGCCGAGACACTGCGGCTTGGGGCGCTGCGGCGGATTGATATGGGTGCCCGCCATGGTTTCCGACATGCCGTAGCCCTCGACGAAGTCGAGCCCGGTGAGATCCTTGAGCTTCTTCACCACCGCGTCGGGCATCGTCGCGCCGCCGCCGCGCATCCAGGCGAGGCTCGACAGGTCGTACTCGTGAATGCGCGGGTTCGAGATGAAGTCCACCACCATCGTCGAGATCGCCTGCCAGCCGTTGATGCGGTAATGCTCGATCGCACGCGCCGCGGCGTCGCGATCCCAACGCGGCAGCAACACCACGGTCGAGCCGTTGTAGATCGGGCTGTTCATGCCGCCCTGCATGCCGGTTACGTGAAAGAGCGGCAGTACCGAAAGTTGTACGGCATCCTGATTACTTCCGAACCAGTTGCAGCCGCCCACGGCCGTCGCCATCACGCTGCGATGCGTGTGCATGCAGCCTTTGGGCTTGCCCGTCGTGCCTGAGGTGTAGGGCATCACGCAGAGGTCGTCGGGACCGGCGGTGAGTGCTCCGGGTACGCAGCGCGCCTCGAGCACGTCGGCCCAGTGCGCGACGCCCGGGCCGCTCACGGTGCGCGGCGCGCTCACGAACTCGGGCGGCGGCGAAAACGGCTCGCACATCAGATAGTCGCTATACGTCGCAACGAGCAAGTGCTTGAGGCCCTCGCCTTCCTGCACGAGCGGCGCAACACGCGGGTAGAGATCCTGCGCGACGAAAGCCGTCGTCGCGCCGCTGTCTTCCACGTAATGCGCGAGTTCCTCGGTGAGGTTCATCGGATTGACCGGCACGACCACGGCGTTGGCGCGCAGGATGCCGTAGTAAGCGATGACCCACTGCGGGCTGTTCTGCATGTAGAGCAGCACGCGATCGCCGGCCTTCACGCCGCACTCCTGCTGCAGATAGCCGGCAATGCGCTCGGCCTCGTCCTTGAACTGCGCGAACGTAATGGGCGTGTCGTAGAAAACGATGAACGGCTTGTCGGGATAGCGCGCCGCCGAGACCTCTGCGTTATAGAAGAGGTTCGTTTGCGGAATGCTCAGATGCGGCGAAAGATGCGCGGGCCAATGCGGCGAGGCCGGCTGGGGCGAGGCCGGCGAAGATGCGGATAGCGTCGGGGCGGACGAGGACATGGCGGGCTCCGTCAGGCAAGACTTGTGAAGAATGCGGACGCCAACCGCTCGCTGAGGGTCGGCGCCACCTACCATGCGCAATCAGACGATGCTCGAGCCGCCATCCACGGCGAGATACTGACCCGTCATATGCCGCGAGGCCTGGCTCGCGAGAAACACCACGGCGCCTTTGAGATCGTCGTCGTCGCCGAGACGGTGCAACGGCGTATGGTCGATCACCACCTGCCCCAGCTTGTCGAGCAGCCCGGCCGACATCTTCGAGGGAAAGAACCCCGGGCAAATCGCATTCACGTTGATGTTGTACTTGCCCCATTCGGCAGCCAGCGCACGCGTAAAGTTGATGGCAGCCGCCTTCGAGGTGTTGTACGCGATGGTCTGCATGGGCCCGAGCGACCCCTTCAGGCCCGCAATCGAAGCCACGTTGATGATCTTGCCACGCTGGCGCGGGATCATGCTGCGCTTGCCCACTTCGCGCGCGAGGAAGAACGGCGCGGTCACGTTCAGGTTCATGACCTTGTGCCACGCCTCGTCGGGATAATCCTCCGCGGGGGCGCCCCACGTAGCGCCCGCATTGTTCACGAGAATGTCGATCTGACCGCCGGCCGCCAGCGTCTCGTCCACGAGCGGCTTGACGGCCTCGGCGCGCTGCAGGTCGCTCACGATCGTGGTCGCCTTGATGCCGAGCGCCTGCAGATGGCTCTGCGCCTCGCCCAGTTCGTCGGCCTTGCGCGCCGTGATCACCACGTGGCAGCCCATCTCGCCGAGCGCCTGCGCCATCTGCAAACCCAGCCCGCGCGAACCGCCGGTGATGAGTGCGATCTGACCGCCCAACTCGAACATATCCCTGACCCGCATGCTTTCGTCTCCTTGATGTCTTGTGGACCGGCCGACGTTCCCGGATGGCGGAACGCGATGAGATGCCAACGATTCTAGCGACGCCCGCTAGTCAGAAAAATAGGGAAAAGCACGACCGTTCATTAAAGGGTATTTGTGCTGTTGCCACCGGCCGTATGCGGGTTGGGTAGGCTGAAAAAGCAAACATGCGGGGAGTTAATTGCGCGCGCAACCGTTGCAATCGCGCGACAGCCCGCGTTTTCACCCCTTCACCAAGCGTCTATCATCGCCCCCCCGGCCAGCATCCACTGGCCGGCACACGAAAAATTCGGGCTCCGGCACCCCGGCGGTCCGACGGACTGACAACACGCAGCAGAAGAAAAGGATTTCACCGTGAGACACACCCAGATCGCATCCGCCGTCGGCGGCCTCGCCCTCGCACTGGCTTGCCAGCACAGTTTCGCGCAAAGCTCGGTCACGCTCTACGGCATCGTCGACACCAGCATCCGCTACCTCACGAACGCCAACTCGCACAACGACAACGAGCTGCAGATGACGCAAGGCCCGATCACCGGCAGCCGCTGGGGCCTGAAGGGCTCCGAGGATCTGGGCGGCGGCCTCTCGGCCGTGTTCCGCCTCGAGAACGGGTTCAACCTCTGGAACGGCCAACTGGCGAGCTCGAATACGCTGTTCAACCGGATGGCGTACGTGGGGCTGTCGAGCAACAAGTACGGTACGGTCACGATGGGCCGCCAGAACACGCCCCTGTTCGATCAGCTGGGTAACACCTTCGACCCGCTGACCGTTGGCAACTTCGACCAGGACGGCTGGCTGCCGGGCGCACTCGGCTACGGTCTGCGTGAGAACAACTCGGTCAAGTACGACGGCAAGTTCGGCGGCCTCGAAGTCGAAGGCATGTACAGCTTCGGCGGCGTGGCGGGCAGCGTCGGCGCGAGCAACATGTACGGCTTCACGGCCACCTATGCAGCCGGTCCGGTCTCGCTGCTCGCGGGCTACCAGCAGAATAGCGACGCATACAACAACAAGTACCGCGTGGCCAACCTCGGCGCAGTCTATGCGCTCGGTCCGGTGCACCTGTACGGGGGTTGGCTGTGGGGCCAGGACAATACCGGCGTGGTTGACCAGTACATGGCAGCCGCGAACTCGCCCGCGGCGATCAACTTCGCGACGCCCGTGACGAAAACCAACCGTATCGACAACGGTCTCTATGCGGGCGCAACGTGGCAGGTTAGCTCGCCGCTGCTGCTGACCGCAGCGTACTACTACGATCACGCAAAGAACGGCCTGAATGAAGACGGCGTGACGCTCAGCACCGGTGTGCGCTACTCGGCAGTACTGCTGGCCGAGTACTCGCTCTCCAAGCGCACCGAAGTGTATGGCACGGTCGACTTCATGCGCGGCACCGGCTCGGCGACGGCCGACTTCCCGGGTCGCAACAACCAGACCGGCGTCGCCGTCGGCTTTCGCAACATCTTCTAATTGCGGGTTGCCTCGCCGGGTCTGATCGCCGGCACAACGGCGGCGCGGCGCTTCGAGCGCGGCGCCGCCGTTTTTCTTTGCGACGCGCCGGCGGCGCCGTCCACGCGATATCTCTCATTCGTCCGATTCGAGCGGGTAAATGCCCGCTCGTTTGCATTCGTTCATGCGCATCGATTAACTGATTCGCGCATTGAGTTTCCTTCATTTAAATTACATTTAAATTACGACTAAAACAAAAAGCTTTCGCCTTTACCCGAATTCCCCAGGGATTACTACGGGTTCCAGTCAAGATGCATGCAAATGTTTAATGCCGGGCGTACACTGCTGGCGCGTGGCCCATTGCGGGGGGGCCGCCCAAGCCACACAACCAGGCCACACAAGGCAATGCCGACACGTGCATGAGATCGCGCGAGGTGCACAAGCGCCGATTGCGATCGACAGGAGACATGGCATTGCCCCCAGTATCAAAGGAGAACAATCAACATGAGCTGGACGCGTGAACAGAAGAACGTCACGATCGCGGCGTACCTGGGATGGACGCTCGATGCATTCGATTTCTTTCTGATGGTTTTCGTTCTGAAAGACATCGCCACCGAATTCAACACCAAAATCCCGGCAGTGGCATTTGCCATTACGCTGACACTGGCCATGCGCCCGCTCGGCGCGCTGATATTCGGCCGCCTCGCCGACAAATACGGCCGCCGTCCCACGCTGATGCTCAACATCGCGTGCTACTCGATCCTCGAACTGCTCACGGGCTTCTCGCCCAACCTCGCGACCTTCATCGTCCTGCGCGGGCTCTTCGGCGTCGCGATGGGCGGCGAATGGGGCGTGGGCTCGGCGCTCACCATGGAAACCATTCCGCCCAAGTCGCGCGGCATCATTTCCGGGCTGCTGCAGGCGGGCTACCCGAGCGGCTATCTGCTCGCCTCGATCGTGTTCGGCGTGCTGTATCAGTACATCGGCTGGCGTGGCATGTTCTTCGTCGGCGTGCTGCCCGCGCTGCTCGTGGTCTATGTGCGTATGCACGTGCCCGAGTCGCCGGCTTTCAAGGAGATGGCAAAGCGCGCGCGTCCGAGCCTGCTCACCACGCTCAAGCACAACTGGAAGCTTTCCCTGTACGCCATCGTGCTGATGACGGCGTTCAACTTCTTCTCGCACGGCACGCAGGATCTGTATCCGACCTTCCTGCGCGAACAGCATCACTTCGATCCGCACACGGTTTCGATCATCACCATCGTGCTCAATATCGGCGCGATCGTGGGTGGCCTCTTCTTCGGCCGGATTTCCGAAAGTATCGGCCGCCGCAAGGCAATCTTCATCGCCGCGCTGATCGCGCTGCCGGTGCTGCCGCTGTGGGCATTCTCGCAAGGGCCGGTGCTGCTCGCGCTCGGCGCGTTCCTCATGCAGATTTCGGTGCAGGGCGCCTGGGGCGTGATCCCGGTTCACCTCAACGAAATTTCGCCTGACGAAGTGCGTGCGACCTTCCCGGGCCTCGTCTATCAGCTCGGTAACCTGTTCGCCTCGGTGAACGCCACGCTGCAGGCGTCGCTCGCCGAAACGCACAACCAGGACTACTCGATGGCCATGGCGATCGTCGCCGGCACGGTCGCCATCGTGATCGCGGTGCTGATCCCGTTCAGCCGCGAACGTCGAGGCATCGACATGACGCAGACCGCGAAAGAGGTGTCGGGCGTCTGACGTGCCCGCGGCGCCGTACCGCCGCACCGCAGCACCGCAGCACCGCAGCACCACGATGAAAGGCCGTGCCGGGTTCGCCCGCACGGCCTTTTTTGCTGGTTTTGACGATGGTCGAGCCGCCCGTGCCCGCACACCGGGTAAGACCTCCTGGCCGCACGGCGCGTGGCGTTGCATGATGAAAGGCACTCGGTTGCCCTACCGTCCGGAGATCCACCATGAGCGAAACGCCCCAGCCCGATCCGGCGAGCCCCGTGGCAGCTTCCGCACCTCAGGCGGTCACACCTCAGCCGGCCCCTCCCAACACCGACGGCATCTGGTACGCCTCGTACCCTCCCGGCGTGCCGCGCGAAATCGCCGCGAGCCAATACGCTTCGCTCACCCATTTCTTCGACGACTGCACGGCGCGCTTCAGCGAGCGCATCGCCTACGTGAGCGCCGGCTCGCCGATGACCTACGCCGCGCTCGCCCGCAGGGCCACGGCGTTCGCGTCCTGGCTGCAAGGCGCGGGCGTGCAGCCGGGCGAGCGCGTCGCGATCATGCTGCCCAACACCTTGCAGTATCCGGTTGCCCTCTTCGGCGCGCTCAAGGCCGGCGCCGTGATCGTCAACGTCAACCCGCTCTACACCGTGCGCGAGCTTGAGCATCAGTTGCAGGACAGCGGCGCGCAGACCATCGTCGTGTTCGAGAACTTCGCCGCCACGCTCGAAGCGGCGCTGCCCGGCACGCAGGTGCAACGCATCGTCGTGACGGCGCTCGGCGACTTGCTGGGCGAAGGACTGAACCTCAAGGGCCGTTTCGTCAACATCATGCTGCGCCACGTGAAGAAGATGGTGCCGCCCTACCACCTGCCGCGTGCGGTGCGCCTGCTCGATGCACTCGCGCAAGGCGCGCGCGCCCCGCACGCGCCGGTGGCGACCCACGCCGACGATCTCGCGTTCCTCCAGTACACGGGCGGCACCACGGGTGTCGCGAAGGGCGCGATGCTCACCCACGGCAACGTGCTCTCGAACGTGCAGCAGGCGAAGGCGTGGATTGGCAACCAGTTCGACGCCAACGCCGAGACGGTGCTTACGCCCTTGCCGCTCTATCACATCTATTCGCTCACCATCAATGCGCTGATCTTCCTCGCACTCGGCGGACGCAACATCCTGATCGCCAATCCGCGCGACACGAAGCGCGTGATGAAGGTACTGGAGCACGAGACGTTCAGTTGCATCAGCGCGGTCAACACGCTCTATAGCGTGCTGCTCGACAACGCGGCGTTCCGCCAGCGCGACTTCTCGGGCCTCAAACTCGCGATGGCGGGCGGCATGGCCATGCAGAAGGCCGTCGCCGACCGGTTCCGGGCCGTCACGGGCAAGCCCGTCGTGGAAGGCTACGGCCTCACCGAATGCTCGCCGATCGTTTCGATGAATCCCGTCGATATCGCGCATGCAGGGGGGGACGAGGCGCATCCGGAAGGATCGATAGGGCTGCCCGCGCCGTCCACGCAGGTGCGCTTTCGCAGGGACGACGGGACGTGGGCCGGCATCGGCGAAGCCGGCGAGCTCTGTGTCAAGGGTCCGCAAGTGATGAAGGGCTACTGGAATCGCCCGGACGAAACGGCAACGGTGTTTGCCGATGGATGGCTCACGACCGGCGACATCGGCGTGATGGATGCGCGCGGCTATATCCGTCTCGTCGATCGCAAGAAGGACATGATTCTCGTGTCGGGATTCAATGTGTATCCGAACGAGATCGAGGACGTGGTGGCGATGCACCCCGGCGTGCGCGAGGTGGCGGCGATCGGCGTGCCCGATCCGGTGCAGGGCGAGCGCGTGAAGGTGTTCATCGTGAAGCGCGATCCCGCGCTCACGGAAGCCGCGTTGATCCAGTTCTGCCGCCAGCAGCTCACAGGGTACAAGGTACCGCGCATCGTGGAGTTCCGTGCGTCCCTGCCGCAATCCACCATCGGCAAGATCCTGCGCCGCCAGCTGCGCGACGAAGAAATCGCGAAAGCGGCGAAGAAGCCGCCGACGTGAGATGTCGATGCGCGATCGCCAAGGTTGCCTCAAGCGAAGTCGCGCAGCGTCACCCCGCTCGCGCTGGCGAGCCGCGCGAGCACGAAACGGTCCGAGGGACGCAACGCGCCAGTCAAGGCCGCGCCGGGCTCGAGCCGCTGCGCAATGCGTGCGTGCCACAGGGTGCCGATGTCGCTAGCGGCCGTGTCGCCGCAGCCGTCGCCGATGGCCCACGCAACGCATCCCGCGCGCGCAGCGGCGCGTGCGAGCACGCGGCCCTGGGTGAGCGCCGGGTCGTACACCGCAACACCACGCGCAAACGCTGCACCCGCACGAGGCGCGCGTTCGCCAAACGCTACGCTGAGCGGATGCGCCTGCCATGCCGCGCCTAGCACCACGGCACCGCCATCGCAGAGAAAAGCCCGCCGGTCCATCGCGTCCTCCGTGTGCCGTCCTGTCAATCCTTGCTGCCTGCCTTTTCTGCCAATCGCTACGCAGTCTTGATTAAATCGATCACGTATAGCCGCGCTCCGCACGCCACGCCTCGGGCCAGATGCCCTGCTTGCCCGGCGAGAGCACGCCCTGCGGATCGAGTGCGTCTTTCACGGTTTGCGCGAGACGCAACAGCGCGCCGTCGTTGAAGGCGTACTGCGCCGCGGCGTAATCCATGTAGAGCAGATGCGAGCGGTAGACGCCGTAGCCGGCCGCGCCCGCGTCGCTCATCAGCGCGCGTAGCAGGTCCCCCGCGCGCGCAGCATCGTCACGGCGCTCACGCGCGAAGATCGCCGCGAATACGTGATGCAGATAGCGCCCCGCCGCCGTGAAGCCGCCGTAGTAATCGAAACCGTACTCGGCCGCGCGCGCCTTGACGAGCGCGTACTGGCGCAGCGCATCGCGGCCGTCGGCGGGACACAGCGGCGAGAAGTCCACGTGCGCGCCGTCGCCGCCGCGCCAGTCGAGCATGCGAAACGCGCTCATCGCGGGAATACCGGCGAGATTGCGGTCAGCGCCGCCCCGCGGTTCGTCGCCTTCGGCATAGCGCCGCGCCGAGAAACGCACACCCGGCACGCCGGCAAACGCGCGCTCGACGATGCGCCGCTCCACGTCGATCACCTCGGGATCGCCATAGAGCGCGTAATGCAGATTCCAGCGGCCCACGCCCAGATCGCGCTGCATTGCGGCGACGGCGGACTCGGGCATCGCGCCCTCGCCTTCGTACCAGCGCGCGCGCGGCGCGAGGCTCGCGGCGCGGCGGATCGCGCCTTCGATCGCTGCGTGCTGGCGTATCGTGCCGCCGAGCTGCAGCGCGCGCAGCGTATCGACGAGCACGCCGAGATCGTCCTCGCGCGCGAACTGGATCTCGCCGATCACGAAGGCCTGCGGCGCCGGCATGAGCCAGAGCCCCATCTTCGTGACGACGCCGTAGTTCGACTGCGTAAAGAGCGCATCGAACGACGGCCCATAGCCCGGCCGGTAGAGTTGCCACGCCGTGCCGTTGTCGATCGCGCCCATGCCGGTGCGCACCACGTCGCCGTTGGCGAGCACGACCTCCATGCCGCACTGCGACGCAGCGTGGTCGCCGTAGGCGGTCGTGCCGAAGCCGCGCTCGAGTGTGTTGCCGACCACGCTGCCCCAGCCCGCCGCGGGCGGATCGACCCACAGGCGCAGATGCTGCTCGCGCAGATGCGCATGCAAATCGAAGTAGCTCACGCCCGGCTCGACGCGTGCCCATGCGAGGCGCTCGTCCACCTCGAGGATACGGTTCAGGCGCTGCAGGTCGAGCACGACCGAGCCTGCCAGACGCGGCGCCGCGCCACCGTAGGCGAAGTTGCGCCCCGTGGACACGGTCCACAGCGGCACGCGCGTTTCGTTCGCGACGCGCAGGATCGCGCGGATCTCATCGACACTCGCGGGGAGGATCGCAGCGGAAGGTGCGAAGGCGTGTGCATCGGCGAGCGGCACGAACGGATCGAAATACGGATCGAGCGCTGCGCCGCCACGGCAGACGTTCGGCGCGCCCACGATGCCTTCGAACGCGGTGAGCGCACTCGCGAAACGGGCCTCGTCGATGCGGTGAGGCAAGGTGGGCGCGGGATGGCGCGCGGCGTCGCTCATGGGCCCGCTCCGCCGGCGTCGCGCATCACCACTGCCCGGGCTTGCCGCCCAGCGCGCCGCACACGTCGAGCGCGATCTCGCGCAGCTTGGGTTCTGTCTGCGGACCGGAGAGCGCGTAGCCCGTGCGTTCGGTGCTCCAGTAAAACGTGCGGCGGTTGCCATCGCGCAACAGGCGCACGGGGTCCCTATCCCTTGCCGAACTGCCCACGTAGAGCGTGAGGCGCTCGCCCGCATCGTTCTCGTACATGAATTGCGCGGCCGGCCCCGTGTTGCCGGGCAAGAGACGCCCGCCCACGAGCGTATAGCCGTATTCGGCCAGCGACGGCACCGAGAGCGGCTTGCCGAGCCGCTTGGAGAGCCACGCGACGAGGTGCGCCTCGTCGGCCGCGCCCACTTCCACGGGATGCCGCTGCTCCGGCGAATACACCGCGTAGGCGATGTCGGCGCGGCGCGCGAACGCCTCGGGCGTTTCGCTGCGCACGGCCGCAGGCGCCGAGACGGCCGCCAGTTCTGGAGCCAGGCCCGGCGCGAGCCGCGGCACGAGCGCCGTGGCCGCCAACGCGAGCCCCGCACCCACCGCCACCCATGCCGCCGCGATACCCGCGCGCCACCACCACGGCGCGCCCGGACGCAGGACGAGCACGGCAGCGCCGGGCGCGGCATCCACGTCCGACACGCGCGCGCCTTCGCACAACGCCTGCAGCGCGGCCTTCTGAGCGCGATAGGCCGCGACGCGCGCCGCCGCGCGCGGGTCGTCCGCGAGGCGCGCCTGCAGCGCCTCGCTCTCGCCCGCCGGCAGTTCGCCGTCGACGAAAGCGCCCAGCATCGTGAGGTCCTCTTCAGGCGAAGCGGGCGGCACGCCTTCGCCGTCGCGTTCGTGGCCGAGATCGTTGTCGTTCATCGTAGCGTCCCCACCACCCTGAGCGGCGCGGTGCGTTGCGCCGGATCGCGCCCCGGGTCCTGCACCGGCCCCGTATCGAGCAACGCTCGCAGATGCTCGCGCGCCCGCGACAGGCGCGACATCACCGTGCCGGCCGGCACCCCGAGCACCGCCGCCGCCTCGCTGTAGCTCAACTCCTCCACGCACACGAGCAGCAGCACCTCGCGCTGCGCCGCCGGCAATGCATAGAGCGCGCGCTGCAGATCGCGCAGCACGAGGCCGTCCACCTCGCCGTGCGGCGCCTCGAGCGTGCGCCACGGCGCGGCTTCGTCGTCGACGGCGATCTCGCGCCGGCCGCGCAACTGATCGATGTACAGATGCCGCAGGATCGTGAGCAGCCACGCGCGCAAATTGCTCTGCGGGCGAAACGAAGTCCAGCGCGAGAGCGCACGCTCCGCGGCGTCCTGCACGAGGTCGTCAGCCCAGGCGGCGTCGCCAGTCAAGGCGCGCGCATAGCGGCGCATGGGCCCGAGTTGAGCCACGACCTGCGCTTCGAACTCCGGCGACGGATGACGCAACACGCCGCACGCCGCTCAGTAGCCACCGCCCGACGAGCCGCCCGAACTGCTCGACGACGCCCCGCCTGAATTCATGTCGCTGCAAGCCGTGAGGCCGGCACCCGCGACGCCTGCCAGCGCCGCACAAACGAGACACGCGAGAACTTTGCGAAACCGCTCCATGACCACCTCCATTGAGTTCATCGCCGATATCGCGTTAAACGTTGCAAGCGGTGCGCTTATTCCGCGCAAGCGGTGATTTCGCCTTGCGTGTGCCGCCGCACGGAACGAAGCCCTCGGGCACCGCGAGAATCGTCGCAAGCGGATCGAAATCCATCGTGTAAGCGCGGGTCCGGCCTCGAATCGGTCGAGCATGGCCCGCCGTCATGGACTACGCTGTGTGAGTGAGTGCATGCGCGTCGAAAGGTCGCGCGGGTTTGACGATCCGCGGGCGTATCGCCGGCAGGCCTCTGTCCGAAAACCGCTGTCGCTGCCCATCGCAACCTGTCATCCGGACGCGCCGCTTGCCGGCAGCCGACGACGAGGGACGCAGCGATGCATTTTTCGTCAATCTGCGGTCGCGGCCGCGAGCCGGTATAGTTCTGCAGTAAGCTTACTTTCCCGCACGCGCGCTTCGCCGACACAAGGTAGAATCGCGGCGAGCAAACGTTTCCAACTGATTGCGGCATTGCGCCGCCTGGCCAAATCTAGTCCATGCCTTCCGCAGAATCGCACCCGCAAAACGACTTCATGAACGCCGCGCGTAAGGAAAGAAAGCGCGTCGAAATCTATCTGGTCAACGGCATTCGCCTGACCGGATGCATCGAGTCGTTCGATCAGTACCTGGTGATGCTGCGCACGCCCGTCGGCCTGCAAGGCATCTACAAGCGCGCCATTTCGACCATCCAGCTCGACACCGGCACCCGTCCGGGTCCACGCCCGGGCGGCGCTCGCAGTTCGCACGGCGAGCATACGAGCCGCGGCCCGCACGGCAGTCACGGCGGCCATGGCCCGCGTGAACAACGAGAACCGCGTGAACAACGAGAACCGCGTGAATCGCGCGAGCCGCGCGAGAGCTGGTCGGCGCCGTCCGGCGCGCCATCGGGCGCATCGAGTGCCCCCGGCAATGACCGTGGCTCTCAGGACGGCCCAGTCGTCGTGACGCGCCGCCGCCGCCTATACGGCGCGGTGAACAACGGCGGTAACGGCGGCGAAGGCTCGGGCAACAGCTAAGCCGCTGGTGGCTGGCGCACCCGCTGCACGGTACGCCGATCACGCCGATATTTCAGTACAGTACGGGCGCGCCTTGGCGCGCCCGCTTGTTTGCGCGCGCAGTTTCATACAACTGCGGTGCAGTCGCGTTCAGTTTCGTCCCGTGTCTTCCGAAGCGCTCTGGCGGCCGTGGCTCACAGTCACGATTCTGGCTTTGCGTTATTCTGGGCGTGACGCATATCGCCACGGAGGCCGCCATGAGCGCATCCAAGCCGAAAGCCCCGCAACCCCCGCAGGAAGACCCGCTCGACGAAGCGCTCGACGAAACCTTCCCCGCGAGCGATCCGATCGCCGTCGACCCCTCGCCGACCGGCTCTCAACCGAAGCCTCATTCCGCAGACGAAACCCACAAGGGCCGCGACACGCATCGCCACGGCAAGCACTGAGCGCGCCCTGAACGATCGCACCATGAAGAAAGGCGGAGCGCCCACGACGCTCCGCCTTTTGCGTGTCGCATCGGCGTGTCTTGCTCAACCGGTGGCACGACCCGGCGCCTGGCGAGCACACCGGGCACACCGCGTACCGGCGATCAGCGGATCGGCAGACCGCCTTCCACTTGTTGCTGCAGCTCACGCACCTGACGCTGAACCGTACGCAGTTCAGCCTGGGCAGCCGTCTTCTGCGCCTGCAATGCGTTCGCCTGATCGCGGCCCTGCTTCTGCCGGTCCGCGACGAGCGCCTGCTGCTCGCGCGCGATGGCCAGATCCGCCTGGAGCCGGTTCGCGTGGTCCTGCGTGAGGGCGATCATGCGGTCCGTGAACGCCTTCTGCGCTTCGAGGCGCGTGCGGCGGATTTCCACTTCGGCGAGTTGCCCTGACTTCACCGCGAAGTCGCGATAGATCGCTTCAGCGCGCGTCTCGTCGCTCGTCTTGATCACGCGCCAGAACGTCTTGTTCTGGAACAGCGTGACGTAGTACGTCATTTCCTTGCCGTAAAACAGCAAGCTCGCGCCATACGAGCCGTTGTAGGTCGTGCGCAGCTCGGCGAGATCCGAGCCTCGCAGCATCTGCTGCAGCTCGGCGACGTTGCCCGCGGCGTTCTGCTTCGCTTCATCCGGCGTGAGCACGCCCGGCTGGCTCGCTGCCAAAGGCGGCGCAGGGGTCGCGGCCTGCTCGTCCTGCACTGCGGGTGCGGCGGTGGTCTGTGCTACGGGCGCCGCTGCTGCATTCGCTGCTGCTGAATTGTCAGGCGGCGTCTGTGCGCAGCCAGTACCGATTCCCCCGATTAATACCAGCGCCGCCAAGGCGGTGCGACGAACTCTCCACTTGTAGTCCATGTAGTACCTGCTTTGAACAGTTCTAATTTTTACAAATCGGCACAATTATTACTCACTTTCACGTGTTTCGGGCCCCTCGTAGAAAATTTGCCGATTACGTATCTTTTCCCGCAACACCTGGCAAGAAATTCCTGGAAATTGCGCGGTGTCCTTGCGTCGCCCGCCGTTTTGGTCCAGCGCGGCGAGGAGACCGGCCAAACTAGAGTGCCTTCTCTCAAACGCGCGCGATGCTTTCCAGTATCCTGCCCTGACCTTGCGGCGTGCCAGGCGCGACGCAGGGTCGGCATCGACACGACAAACAACATCAGTGGAGGAAGACATGAACCGAGTCATCGGACGCGCGGCGCGCCATGTCGCGCTTGCGAGTGCCCTGCTGTGCGGCGCCCTCGCCGCACACGCTCAAACCGACACGCCCGTCGGCGTCTGGCAGACCATCGACGATCACACCGGCCAGCCGAAAGCGCTCGTGCAGATCAGCGCCGACGCCAACGGCGATCTGAGCGGCAAGGTCATCAAGGGACTCGGCGCGAATGACCAGCCCGACCGGCGCTGCACGGCCTGCACCGACTCGCGCAAGGATCAGCCGATCCTCGGCATGACGATCATCGACAGCATGAAGAAGACCGGCGAGGGTTATGACGGCGGCCACATTCTCGACCCTGAGAACGGCAAGCTGTACCGCTGCAAGATGCATACGGAAGACGGCGGCCAGAAACTCGTCGTGCGCGGCTATATGGGCATTTCGCTGCTCGGCCGCTCGCAGACGTGGGTGCGTCAGCAGTAAGTGGATGCGTGAGCGGATCGACCTGAGGACCGGTGCGCAAACCGGCAAGGGGACCTGAGAGACGAAACCGGCCGAAGCGCACGCAAGAGCGGCTTCGGCCGGACTTCGTAAGCGCCTGGATTACGCCGTGTGACGATACACGGAGCGATAGTGGAAAGGCTGCGACGACGCGGACGGGCTCGCCACCGATACGAACGGCGAATTGCGCGGCGTGTTGCGCGCCGCTTCCTGCCTGCGCGCCGCTTTTTCCGCACGGCTCGCATGCTTGCGCATGCGCGTTTCGATCGTGCCGCACAACCTCACGCCGTCTTCGCCGAACAGTTCGCCCATCACGCGCTTGAGCGCGCCGTTGTAGTGCCAGGTCTTGAAGCGGCGATGGCAGGTTTGATACGAAGGGTAGCGGCGCGGCATGGCCGACCAGTTCGCACCGCTATATATGACCCACAGCACGCCGTTGAGCACCGAGCGCGTATTGGCGAGCGGCCGGCCGCGCAACTCGGTGCGCGGGCGCAGTTCGGGCAGGAGCAGCATCACGCGCTGCCATTCTTCGTCGGTAATATCGCGATGCGGGGTCATGGAAGGTCCTTTGTCAGAGGGTGTGCTGACAAACGATATCCACTCGCCCTCGTCGCCCATATCAGACGAGTCCGAATCTTGAAAATGGTGCCGCCGCGCTATTTTGAGACTGGCTCGGCACCGGCGTGGCGCCAGCTCGACACAGGAGTGTCGCCGCATATGCGCCCACGGCCCGCGCCCGCGGTGCGGGTGCCGTGCGCTCAGGTCAGGGCCGTATCGACGATGCGGCGCGGCGTTTCGAGATATTCCTTCGACTGCATTTCGACGATGCGCGACACCGTGCGCGTGAACTCGTTGGCCATCGGGCCTTCCACGTAGAGTTCCTCGGGCGGCACCGCGGCCGACATCAGCAGCTTGACCTTGTGGTCGTAGAATACGTCGATGAGCCAGGTGAAGCGGCGTGCTTCGGACTGCATACGAGGCGTCATCTGCGGCACATCGGAGAGGATCACGGCGTGAAAGCGGCTTGCCAGCTCCAGATAGTCGTTCTGCGAGCGCGGACCGCCGCACAGCGTCGCGAAATCGAACCACACCACGCCGTCTGCCTTGCGCAGCGCCTTCAGTTCGCGCTTTTCGATGCGCAGCAGCGGGCTTTCGTCGGGGACGGCGGCCAGCTCCGCGAACGAGTGTCGCAACGCCTTGTCGGCGGCGGCGCCGAGCGGCGTGTGATAGACCTCGACCTGCGCGAGCGTGCGCTGGCGATAGTCGATGCCCGCATCGACGTTGAGCACGTCGAGCTTACTCTTGATCAGTTCGATCGCAGGCAGCATGCGGTCGCGATGCAGGCCATCGGGATAGAGCAGATCGGGATCGTAGTTGGACGTCATCACGAACTGCACGCCGTTCTCGAAGAGACGGTCGAGCAGACGGTAGAGGATCATCGCGTCGGCGATGTCCGAGACGTGGAATTCGTCGAAGCAGATCAGGCGATAACGCTTCGCAATGCGGCGCGCGAGTTCGTCGAGCGGATCGGCCTGGCCCTTGAGCTCTTCGAGCTCGCGGTGCACCTCGCGCATGAATTCGTGAAAGTGCAGACGCGTCTTGCGCTGCAGCGGCACGACCGCATAGAAGCTGTCCATCAGGAAGCTCTTGCCGCGCCCAACCCCGCCCCACATGTACACGCCGCGCGGCAGGTCCGGGTGAATGAGAAACTTCTTGAAGGCGTTCGAACGTCGCGACTTGTAGGCGACCCACTCGTCGTAGCACCGCTGCAGCCGGTCGATCGCGACGCGTTGCGCCGTATCGGGCTTGTATCCCCGCTTCTGCAGTTCGTTTTCGTAGTATTCGGTGACGTTCATTTTCCGGGCCGCAAATGAGGAAAGGCGGGAGAGCAAAAGCCCACCCGCCTCCGTACGTGATGCTGGGTACTGCGGGGCAGCGCGGCCGAAAAAGCCGGCCGCCCTGCCCTTGGCGCTTACATGTTGAGCGCGCGCTTGTCAGTGGCGAGTGCAGCTTCGCGCATGACTTCGGACAGCGACGGGTGCGGATGGCAGATGCGGCCGATATCTTCGGCGGCAGCCTTGAATTCCATCGCCACCACGGCTTCCGCGATCAGGTCCGATGCATTGGCCGAGATGATGTGCACGCCGAGCAGTTCGTCGGTCTTCGCGTCCGCGATCATCTTCACAAAGCCGTCGGCCTTGTTGATGCCGAGCGCGCGGCCGTTCGCCATGAACGGGAACTGGCCCGTCTTGATGTCGCGGCCTTCCGCCTTGAGCTGCTGCTCCGTCTTGCCGACCCATGCGATTTCCGGCTCGGTGTAGATCACCCACGGAATGCAGTTGTAGTCGATGTGCGGCTTCTGGCCGTCGATGATCTCGGCCACCAGCACGCCTTCGTCTTCGGCCTTGTGCGCGAGCATCGGGCCACGCACCACGTCGCCGATCGCGTACACGTTCGGCACCGACGTTGCGCAGTGGTCGTCCACGTCGATGAAGCCGCGCTCGTTGGCCTTCAGGCCGATCGCTTCGAGACCGAGGTTGTCGGTGTTCGGCACGCGGCCAACCGACACGATCAGGCGGTCGGCTTCGAGCTTCTGCGCGTTGCCGTCCTTGTCCGTGTAGTTGATCGTGACGCTCTTGTCGGTCGTCGTCACTTCGCCGACCTTCACGCCCACGTGAATGTCGAGACCCTGCTTCTTGAAGAGCTTCGCCGCTTCCTTCGCGAGCGCCTGGTCAGTCGCGCCGAGGAATTCCGGCAGCGCTTCGAGGATCGTGACGTCGGCGCCGAGACGGCGCCACACCGAGCCCAGCTCCAGGCCGATCACGCCTGCGCCGATCACGGCCAGCTTCTTCGGCACGCTGTCGAACGTGAGCGCGCCTTCGTTGTCGGAGATGATCTTGTTGTCGACCGGAATGCCCGGCAGATGACGCGCCTTCGAGCCCGTCGCGATGATCACGTTCTTCGCCGTGACGACTTCGGTTTCGCCTTCGCCGCTCACTTCGATCTGCACGCCGGCTTCGTTCTTGCCGGTGAACTTGCCGTGGCCCTTGAGCCACGTGATCTTGTTCTTGCGGAACAGGAACTCGATACCCTTCGTCATCTTCTCGACGATGCCTTCCTTGCGGGCGATCATCTTCGCGACGTCGATCTTCACGTCGCCCACGCTGATGCCGTGGTCGACGAGGTGATGCTGGGCGTTTTCGAACTCTTCCGACGAGGCGAGCAGCGCCTTCGACGGAATGCAGCCGACATTCAGGCAGGTGCCGCCGAGCTTCAGCGCGCCGGCCGGGTTCTTCCACTTTTCGATACATGCAACCGACTTGCCGAGCTGCGCGGCGCGGATCGCCGCGATATAGCCGCCGGGGCCGGCGCCGATCACGACGACGTCAAATTCTTTGGACATGGTCATCCTTTCGAGACGTGAGCGCGGCACGCGGAGCCCGGTTTCCGGAGTCCGCGCGCACGGCGCTCAGTGTGAGACTTGATGCTTGAAGAGGCCGATCTTTACAGGTCGAGCAGCAGACGAGCCGGATCTTCCAGCGCGTCCTTCATCGCGACCAGCGACAGGACGGCTTCGCGGCCGTCGATGATGCGGTGGTCATACGACATCGCGAGGTAGTTCATCGGGCGGATCACGATCTGGCCGTTCTCCACCACGGCGCGTTCCTTCGTCGCGTGCACGCCGAGGATCGCCGACTGCGGCGGGTTGATGATCGGGGTCGAGAGCATCGAGCCGAACACGCCGCCGTTCGAGATCGAGAACGTACCACCCGTCATTTCCTCGATCGAAAGCTTACCGTCCTTGGCCTTCTGGCCGAATTCGGCGATCTTCTTCTCGATGTCGGCGAGGCTCATCTGGTCTGCGTTGCGCAGGATGGGCACCACCAGACCGCGCGGCGAGCCGACCGCGATACCGATGTCGAAGTAGCCGTGGTAGACGATGTCGTTGCCGTCGATCGATGCGTTGACGAGCGGGAACTTCTTGAGGGCGTGCACTGCAGCCTTCACGAAGAACGACATGAAGCCGAGCTTCACGCCGTGTTCCTTCTCGAACTTGTCCTTGTACTTGTTGCGCAGATCCATGACCGGCGCCATGTTCACTTCGTTGAACGTCGTGAGGATGGCGTTGGTTTGCTGCGACTCGAGCAGACGCTCGGCGATACGCGCACGCAGACGCGACATCGGCACGCGCTGTTCCGGACGGTCGTTGAGCCAGCTCGCAGCCGATGCCGGCGCGTTGACTTGCGGCAGCGACGGCTTGGCGGCAGCCGGCTTCGCAGCCGGTGCCGCTGCGGGAGCGGCCTTCGGCGCGCCTGCGCCCAGCACGTCCTGCTTCGTGATGCGGCCGTCACGGCCCGTGCCGGCGACGTCACCGCCCGACAGACCCTTCTCGGCCATCAGCTTGTTCGCTGCAGGCGAGGCGATCGTGCTGCTCGCCGTCGTTGCGGCGGCAGCGGCAGCCGGTGCAGCGGCGGGAGCCGCGGCAGCAGCCGGAGCAGCAGCGGCAGCGGGAGCCGCAACGGCGCCAGCCTTGGCTTCCGTGTCGATCTTTGCGATCACCTGTTCGCTGGTGACGGTGGCGCCGTCGCCGATGAGGATCTCGGCCAGCACGCCGGCAGCCGGCGCGGGCACTTCGAGCACGACCTTATCGGTTTCGATCTCGATGACAACTTCGTCCTGGGCGATAGCTTCGCCCGGCTTCTTCTTCCACTGCAGCATCGTGCCTTCCGACACCGACTCCGAGAACTGCGGGACTTTGACTTCTACGATAGCCATGTGATTTTCCTGAATACGTATCTGGGTACGAACCGGGTCGCGCACTTGAGCGCGGGAAAGCGCGCGTCGTTCGGCACGCCTTCCCGGTTCGATTTGCTCTAGTGCTTACTTCGCGACCTGCGCGCCCTTCAGGCGGCCGAATGCACCTTCGATCAGCGCCTTCTGCTGCTCGTAGTGCTTCGCGTAGTAGCCAACAGCCGGCGATGCGGAAGCAGGACGGCCGCTGTACGCGAGCTTCATGCCTTCCTTCATGCCTTCCTTCAGGTGGTGCTCGATGTAGAACCACGGGCCCTGATTCTGCGGCTCGTCCTGCACCCAGACCACTTCGGTCGCGTTGTCGTACTTCTTCAGCTCGGCTTCGAACTGCTTGTGAGCAAACGGATAGAGCTGTTCGATACGGATGATCGCGACGTCGTTCGCCTTCGATTCGCGGCGGTGCGCGACGAGGTCGAAGTACACGCGGCCCGAGCAGGCGACCACGCGCTTGACCTTCTTCGCGTCGATGGCTTCGTCCACTTCACCGATGACCGGCTGGAACGAGCCTTTCGCGAGTTCGGACAGGTCCGACACGGCTTCCTTGTGACGCAGCAGCGACTTCGGCGTGAAGATGATGAGCGGCTTGCGGAACAGGCGGATCATCTGGCGGCGCAGCACGTGGAAGATCTGGGCCGGCGTGGTCGGCTGAACGACCTGCATGTTGTGCTCGGCGCACAGCTGCAGGAAACGCTCGATACGTGCCGACGAGTGCTCCGGACCCTGACCTTCGTAGCCGTGCGGCAGCAGCATCGTGAGACCCGAAACGCGGCCCCACTTCACTTCGCCCGACGAGATGAACTGGTCGATCACGACCTGCGCACCGTTGACGAAGTCGCCGAACTGGCCTTCCCACGCGACGAGCGTGTTCGGCTCGGCGGTCGAGTAGCCGTATTCGAAGCCCAGCACTGCCTCTTCCGAGAGCACCGAGTCGATCACCGTGAACTGCGCCTGGTTCTCGCCGATGTTCTGCAGCGGCACGTATGTGCCGTCGTCCCAACGCTCGCGGTTCTGGTCGTGCAGAACGGCGTGGCGGTGCGTGAACGTGCCGCGGCCCGAGTCCTGGCCCGTCAGGCGAACTGCGTAGCCCGAAGCGACCAGCGAGGCGAACGCGAGGTGCTCGCCCATGCCCCAGTCGAGCTTCGCTTCGCCCTTGCCCATCGCGCGGCGGTCGTTGATGACGCGCTCGACCAGCGGGTGAACCTTGAAGTTCTCGGGGATCGTGGTGATGCGCTCGGCCAGACGCTTGAGTTCGGCGAGCGGCACAGCCGTATCGGCTGCGTCGGTCCACTTGCGGTTCAGGAACGGCACCCAGTCCACCGCGTACTTGCTCTTGTAGTTCGAGAGCACGGGGTCGACCGTGTGGTGGCCTTCGTCCATCGCGGCGCGGTAGGCCTTGACGTAGTTGTCTGCGTCTTCAGCCGTGATCACGCCCTGCTGGACGAGCTTCTCGGCGTACAGCGCGCGGGTGCCCGGGTGCTTCGCAATCGTCTTGTACATCAGCGGCTGCGTGACCGCCGGCGTGTCCTGCTCGTTGTGGCCCAGCTTGCGGAAGCAGATGATGTCGACCACGACATCCTTGTGGTACTGCATGCGGAAATCGACCGCGAGCTGGATCGCCAGCACGACCGCTTCCGGATCGTCGCCGTTCACGTGCAGCACCGGCGCTTCGATCATCTTGACCACGTCGGTACAGTAGAGCGTCGAACGCGCGTCGCGCGGGTCCGAGGTCGTGAAGCCGATCTGGTTGTTGATGACGATGTGCAGCGTGCCGTGCGTGCCGTAACCGCGCGTTTGCGCGAGGTTCAGCGTTTCCATCACGACGCCCTGGCCTGCGAAGGCCGCGTCGCCGTGGATCTGCACCGGCAGCACCTGCAGGCCGTCTGCATCGCCGCGGCGATCCATACGGGCCTTCGCCGAACCCTCGACCACCGGGTTGACGATTTCGAGGTGCGACGGGTTGAACGCGAGCGACAGGTGGACCGGACCGCCTTCGGTTGCGACATCCGACGAGAAGCCCTTGTGGTACTTCACGTCGCCTGCCGGCAGGTCGTCGACGTGCTTGCCTTCGAATTCGGCGAACAGGTCAGCCGGCATCTTGCCGAGCGTATTGACCAGCACGTTCAGACGGCCGCGGTGAGCCATGCCGATGACGATTTCCTGCACGCCCTTCGCACCCGCGTGACGAACGACTTCGTCCATCGCGGCGATGAAGGACTCGCCGCCTTCGAGCGAGAAGCGCTTCTGGCCGACGTACTTGGTGTGCAGGAAGCGCTCGAGGCCTTCGGAGGCCGTCAGGCGCTGCAGGATGTGTTTCTTTTTTTCAGCCGTGAAGCTGGGCGTCGAGCGGATCGACTCGAGACGCTCCTTCCACCAGCGCTTCTGTTCAGGATCGCTGATGTACATGTACTCGGCGCCGATCGTACCGCAGTACGTATCGCGCAGCGCCTTGACGATCTCGCGCAGCGTCGCGCGCTCGAAACCGAAATACAGGTTCGTGGCGCTGAACGTCTGGTCCATGTCGGCTTCGGTGAAGTCGTAGAACGCAGGCTCGAGTTCGGGGATGTTCGGACGTTCGCGACGCTTGAGCGGATCGAGATTGGCCCATTGCGAGCCGAGGAATCGATAAGCGCCAATCAGGGACTGAACGTAGACTTGCTTGCGTGCCGTGGCGAGATCTTCGCCGCCGCCGCGCGGAACAAAAGCATTGGCCTTCGCGCGTTGAGCGAAGGATTCGACGATCGGCCCGTGGGCGATGTCGTTGTCGGCCGTGCCACTCGACGACGGCACGTTTTGCAATGCGTCGAAGTACTCACGCCAGTTGTCCGGAACGGACGCAGGGTTATCAAGATATGCTTCGTATAGCTCTTCGACATACGGAGCATTGCCGCCGAACAAATAGGAGTTCAGCTGGAATTGCTTCATCGTTTCCGACATTTACGCTCACCTTTCTTCGAGTTTCTCGAGAAATAGCGGGTTACTCAACCTTCCGCGCCACGGCCTGACCGTTTAGCGGATTGCGAATCAAGTCTGCTTGGAAGGACCTAAATCATGCATCCGCGGAGTATAGCGCATATGCGCATCTCGCCACAGGATGCAATGCGACCGAACACCACGCGGGAACCCTTTTTACACGGGCCCTTGCGGCATTCGCAACGCACTCTTCCCGCACCGCAATGCAATCCCCGCCAGACGCAAAAAAGCCGCCCGTAAAGCGGCGGCTTTTCTGTGAGTCTTTGTGCATTGCAGTGCAAAAAAAGCGCTAAAAATGCAGATTACTCGGCAGCGCCTTCGCGGCTCGCGCGGCGACGCTCGTGCTCTTTGAGGTGGCGCTTGCGCAGACGGATCGACTGCGGCGTGACTTCCACGAGTTCGTCGTCGTCGATGAATTCGACGGCGTATTCGAGCGACATCTGGATCGGCGGCACGAGACGCACGGCTTCGTCGGTGCCCGAGGCGCGCACGTTGGTGAGCTGCTTGCCCTTGATCGGGTTCACGACGAGGTCGTTGTCGCGGCTGTGAATGCCGATGATCATGCCTTCGTACAGCGCGTCGCCCGGCTTCACGAACATGCGGCCGCGGTCCTGCAGCTTCCACAGTGCGTAGGCGACAGCGGCGCCGTCGTCCTGCGAAATCAGCACGCCGTTGCGGCGCTCGCCGAGCGAGCCTTCCTTGATCGGACCGTACGCGTCGAACACGTGGCTCATCAGGCCCGTGCCGCGCGTGAGCGTCATGAACTCGCCCTGGAAGCCGATCAGGCCACGCGCCGGAATACGGTACTCGAGACGCGTGCGGCCGCGGCCGTCCGAAGCCATATCGAGCATTTCGCCCTTGCGGCGGCCCAGTTCTTCCATCACGCCGCCCTGGTGGCCGTCTTCGACGTCCACGGTCAGCATTTCGTACGGCTCCTGCTTCACGCCGTCGACTTCGTGCAGCACCACGCGTGGACGCGACACGGCCAGCTCGTAGCCCTCGCGGCGCATGTTTTCGATCAGGATCGTGAGGTGCAGCTCGCCACGGCCCGACACTTCGAACGTCGTTTCGTCGCCGGTGTCCTTCACGCGCAGCGCGACGTTGTGGTTCAGTTCCTTCGTGAGACGGTCGCGGATCTGGCGGCTCGTCACGAACTTGCCTTCGCGGCCGGCGAGCGGCGACGAGTTCACGAGGAAGTTCATCGTGAGGGTCGGCTCGTCCACCGTGATCATCGGCAGGGCTTCAGGGGTGTCGACCGCGCAGATCGTCGCGCCGATGCCGATGTCTTCGATGCCGTTGATCAGCACGATGTCGCCAGCTTCAGCCGATTCGACCTGCACGCGCTCGAGGCCGCTGAACGACAGCACCTGGTTGATCTTGCGGTTCATCACCTCGCCTTCCGGGCCGAAGCGCAGCGCCACCGGCTGACCCGGCTTGATGCGGCCACGCTTGATACGGCCCACGCCGATACGGCCGACGTAGGTCGAGTAGTCGAGCGAGGTGATCTGCAGCTGCAGCGGGCCTTCCGGATCGGCATCGCGAACCGGCACGTGCTCGAGCACGGCTTCGAACAGCGGGCGCATGTCGCCTTCGCGCGCGTCCGGCGACAGCGAAGCGTAGCCGTTCAGGCCCGAAGCGTAGACCACCGGGAAGTCGAGCTGCTCTTCGGTCGCGCCGAGCTTGTCGAACAGGTCGAAGGTCTGGTTGATCACCCAGTCGATGCGGGCGCCCGGACGGTCGATCTTGTTGACGACGACGATCGGCTTCAGGCCGAGCGCGAGCGCCTTCTTCGTGACGAAGCGCGTTTGCGGCATCGGACCTTCGACGGCGTCGACGAGCAGCAGCACCGAGTCGACCATCGACAGCACGCGTTCCACTTCACCGCCGAAGTCGGCGTGGCCCGGGGTGTCGACGATGTTGATGTGGGTGCCTTCGTACTCGACCGCGCAGTTCTTCGAGAGAATCGTGATCCCGCGCTCTTTTTCGATGTCGTTCGAGTCCATGACGCGTTCGGCGACCTGCTGGTTGTCGCGGAAGGTGCCGGACTGGCGCAGCAGTTGGTCGACGAGCGTGGTCTTGCCGTGGTCGACGTGGGCAATGATGGCGATGTTGCGAAGAGCGCGGGACATAGGAACCTGGGTACAGTTGAGTGCGCCGCGCATGCCCTGCTGGCAGGCCCTGCGAGGGCGCGCGGCCGCCGCTTCGATCCGCCCCGGACTACTGCCGGCGGGTCAATTCAGCATCGCTGCGATGACGCACTTTTGGGAACCTGAAATTATAGCACGCGCAGATGAATTGATCTTGCGCATATCAGGGAGCACCCTGGATCGGCGCGGCCGGCGTCGCAACCGCGCAACGCGGGCCAAGATTCGACGGGCGCCGCGCGGCGCGCCGTTCACGCCGCGTTCTCCCATGCCCATGGGGCCGGATTAAGCCCCTACCCTGCAAAGGTTTCTCGGCAAAGGCAGAATAAACCTTGCCGCGTCAACTAACCGCCCCTATAATCCCTGCCTGGTCAACCATTGCAGTCGCAGCAGAATCATGACGGATCCGACTCCCATGCCCCCGCCCGAAGTCCGCGACTACGACCTCGGCGAAAGCGTCGGCTACCTGATCTCGCGGGTGAAATCGACGATGTCGAACATGGTCACCCAGCGCGCCGTCACCGAACTCGGCGTCACGAGCCAGCAGGCCAGCATCCTCTTCATGGTGGCGACCGGCAAATGCACGCTCGCGGCCGAACTCGCCCGCGAGTACGGCATCGACGCAAGCGCCGTCACGCGTCTCGTCGACCGGCTGGAGAAGCGCGGGCTCCTGAAGCGCGTGCGCAGCTCCGAAGACCGCCGCGCGGTGCGCCTCGCGCTCACGCCCGAGGGGCTTGCCATCGCCGCGCGCATGCCGGCGATTTTCCGCAGCGTGACCGAGCATCTGTCGGCCGGATTCACGCCTGAGGAAGTGGGTTTTCTGAAGAGCATGTTGCGGCGGATTCTTTCGAATAGCTGCGAAGCTAGCCAGAGTTCGAACCCGAATCCGCCCGAGAATTGATGACGGGGCAAGCAAATTTGAAAGCGCCGAACAAGAAAATAGCTGCATCGTCCAGTATCACC
Organism: Paraburkholderia sp. BR10937; assembly: GCF_040965695.1. Taxonomy (NCBI): domain Bacteria; kingdom Pseudomonadati; phylum Pseudomonadota; class Betaproteobacteria; order Burkholderiales; family Burkholderiaceae; genus Paraburkholderia; species Paraburkholderia sp. BR10937. Next base: position 38,267 of record NZ_JBFRCL010000041.1, on the reverse strand, counting down.
ACACACTCTCACGCATCGAGACGAGCAATGAAATCCCAAACCGAGTTTGCGCCAGTTCCGGCCGGGCGGGCACTGTCCGGCCGGGCGGCGGTCGCCGCCGCGGTGGCGGCGCTCGCCCTTTCGGGTTGCGCGAACTACATCGGCATCAAGAGCGACAAGACCATCGATCAGCCGCAGCAGTTCGAAAGCTCGCAGAGCATTCCGTCGCAAGGCGGCCAGTGGCCCACGCTCGACTGGGCGAACCAGTTCGGCGATCCGCAGTTGCCCAAGCTGATCGACGAGGCGCTCGAAGGTAGCCCGACCATCGCTCAGGCGCAGGCGCGGCTCGCCAAGGCCTCGTCGTATATCGAAACCTCGCGCTCGGCGCTCTTCCCGAAGGCCAACCTGAGCTACTCGTGGACCCGCGAGTTGTACTCGGCCAACGCCCTCTTCCCGCCCCCCTATGGCGGCACCTGGTATAGCGAGAACAACGTGCTCGCGAGCGCCTCGTGGGATCTGGACCTCTGGGGCAAGAACCGCCAGCGCCTCGCACAAGCCGTGTCCTCGCAGCGTGCCGCGGAAGCCGACATGCAGCAGGCGCGCATCACGCTCGCCTCTTCGGTCGCCCGCACGTACAACCAGCTCGCCCAGCTCTACGAGCTGCGCGACATCGCCGTGCACGAGATCGACAACCGCAAGACCATCGGCACGATCACGAACGGCCGCGTGGTGGCGGGCCTCGACACCAACGTCGAGAAGCAGACCGCGAACGGCAACATCGCGACGAGCCAGGCGAATCTCTCGCAGATCGACGGCCAGATCGAATCCGTGCGCTATCAGCTCGGCGCGCTGCTCGGCAAGGGCCCCGACCGCGGCCTGCAGATCGCGAAACCGGTGCTCTACCCGGTCGCCAACGTCGCCCTGCCCGACAATCTGCCCGCCGACCTGCTCGCGCGCCGCCCCGACATCGTCGCCGCGCGCTGGCAGGTGGAAGCCGCGATGCACGACGTGAAGGAAGCCAAGGCCGAGTTCTATCCCGACGTCAACCTCGCAGCCGGCTTCGGCTTCGACGCGTTCGGCTGGGGCAAATTCCTGAACTTCACGAGCCGTCAGATGAACATCGGCCCAGCCGTGCATTTGCCGCTCTTCGACGCGGGCGCGTTGCGCGCGCAACTCAAGGGCCGCTATGCCGACTTCGAGCTCGATGTCGCGAACTACAACCAGACGCTCATCGGCGCGTTCCAGGACGTGGCGACGAACGTATCGTCGATCCACTCGGCCGACCGGCAGCTGGTGGATGCCGACCGCGCGCTCGACGCGTCGACCAAGGCCTGGCAGCTCGCCGTGATCCGCTACAAGGCGGGGCTCTCCGAGCAGCTCCAGGTGCTCAACGCCGACCAGAACCGCCTCGCCGCGGAGCAGACGGTGTCGAACCTGAAGGCGCAGCGCCGCGACCAGCAGATGGCGCTCATCAAGTCGCTTGGCGGCGGCTTCGAAGCGCAAGGCGCGGGGCTCACGCCGCCCGCCGAAGTCGGCAGCGAAGCGCGCGGCCAGAGCGACGTGAACGGCGCACCGTGGCGCGGTACACGCTCGCCGCAGAACGCGGCGGCAGCGGCGAACGCGGCCAACGCCGCGCCCGTGTCGAACTGACCGGCGAACCGAGCGCCGAGCAGCACACGAACATCAAAAACTGAACGAACAGCACGCAAGCATCCGGAGATCCTTCCATGAGCACCCCCCAGCAGCCGGCGGCCAATCCGCAGCCGAACGCGAACAGCGGCAAGCGCAAGCGCATGATGACGCTGCTTGTCCTCGTGATCGTGATTGCAGCCGTTGCCTACGGCCTCTACTACTTCCTCGTCGCGCGCTTCACCGAAAGCACGGACGACGCCTACGTGAACGGCAACGTCGTGCAGATCACGCCGCAGGTCACCGGCACGGTGATCGCACTGAAAGCGGACGACACGCAAACCGTGAACGTCGGCGACCCGCTCGTGCTGCTCGACCCGGCCGACGCGCGCGTCACGCTCGAGCAAACCGAGGCGCAGCTCGCGCAGACGGTGCGCCAGGTGCGCGGCCTCTTCGCCGACGACAGCCAGTACGAAGCGCAAGTCGCGCAGCGTCAGTCCGACCTCTCGCGCGCGCAGGACGACCTGCGCCGCCGCATGCAGGTCGCACAGACGGGCGCCGTCTCACAGGAAGAGATCTCGCACGCACGCGACGCCGTGCGCAGCGCCGAAGCCGCGCTCGAAGCCGCCCAGCAGCAGCTCGCCGCGAACCGCGCGCTGACCGCCAACACGACCATCGCCAATCACCCTAACGTGGAGGCCGCCGCCGCCAAGGTGCGCGACGCCTATCTGGCGAATGCGCGCAACACGCTGCCCGCGCCGGTGACCGGCTACGTGGCCAAGCGTTCGGTGCAGGTGGGCCAGCGCGTCTCACCGGGCAATCCGCTCATGTCGGTGGTGCCGCTGAACTCGCTGTGGGTCGACGCCAACTTCAAGGAAGTGCAGCTCAAGCACATGCGCATCGGCCAGCCGGTCGAGATGACGGCCGACGTGTATGGCTCGTCGGTCGTCTACCACGGCAAGGTCGTGGGCTTCTCGGCGGGTACTGGCTCGGCCTTCTCGCTGCTGCCCGCGCAGAACGCGACGGGTAACTGGATCAAGGTGGTGCAGCGCCTGCCGGTGCGTATCTCGCTGGATCCGGAAGACCTGCAGAAGCACCCGCTGCGTATCGGCCTCTCGATGCAGGTGGACGTGAACATCCGCAACGATTCGGGCACGCAGCTCGGCAATGCGCAGAACACCGTCTACGAGACCGATGTGTTCGCCAAGTACGGCGCGGAAGCCGACGCGGAAATCGCGCGCATCATCGCCGAAAACGCCGGTCCGAACGCGCACAAGGCGGCTAGCGCCAGCAACAACGCCAGCGGCGCGACCGGCAACGCATCCGCAAAGGCGCAGGTGTCGTCTGCTCACGCGGCGAAACCGGGCGCAAAAGGCTGATTGAAGCCCTGATAAAAGCACTCGCAAACGCCGGCGCGGGCTGATCCTCAGCCCGCGCCGCTTTGTTTCGCGCGGCCTCCAACCGGTCAACAAGAAAGGACGCAATGGCAGCAGCACAACAACCCGTCGCGCATCCGCCGTTACAGGGCGCGCAACTCGTGATCGGCACCATCGCGGTGTCGCTCGCGGTGTTCATGAACGTGCTCGACACCTCGATCGCGAACGTGTCGATCCCGTCGATCTCGGGCGACCTCGGCGTGTCGTCGGACCAGGGCACGTGGGTCATCACCTCGTTCGCGGTGGCCAACGCGATCTCCGTGCCGCTCACCGGCTGGCTCACACAGCGTTTCGGCCAGGTGCGCCTGTTCATGGCGTCGATCATCCTGTTCGTGATCTCGTCGTGGATGTGCGGCCTCGCGCCCACGCTGCCCTTCCTGCTCGCCTCGCGCGTGCTGCAAGGCGCCGTGGCCGGCCCGATGATCCCGCTCTCGCAAACGCTGCTGCTCGCGAGCTATCCGCGCGCGAAGGCGCCCATGGCGCTCTCGATGTGGTCGATGACCACACTGATCGCGCCGGTGGCCGGCCCGATTCTCGGCGGCTGGATCTCCGACAACATCTCGTGGCCGTGGATCTTCTACGTGAACATTCCGGTGGGCATCGTCGCGGCGCTCGCCACGTGGGCGATCTTCCGCAATCGCGATTCGGAGGTGCGCAAGGCGCCGATCGACGGCGTGGGCCTCGCGCTCCTCATCATCTGGGTGGGCTCGCTCCAGGTGATGCTCGACAAGGGCAAGGACCTCGACTGGTTCTCGTCCACCACGATCATCGTGCTCGCGCTCACCGCCGTGATCGCCTTCGCGTTCTTCGTGGTGTGGGAGCTGACCGCCGATCACCCGGTGGTCGACCTGTCGCTGTTCGCGCGACGCAATTTCACGGGCGGCACGATTGCGCTTTCGGTGGGCTACGGCCTGTATTTCGGCAATCTCGTGCTGCTGCCGCTGTGGCTGCAAACCACGCTCGGCTACACCGCAACGGACGCGGGCCTCGTGATGGCGCCGGTGGGCTTCTTCGCGGTCATGCTCTCGCCGATCACGGGCAAGATCCTGCCGCGCACCGACCCGCGCTATATCGCCACGACCGCCTTCCTCGTGTTTGCGCTGTGCTTCTGGATGCGCTCCCAATACACGACCGGCGTGGACACCTGGGCGCTCACGCTGCCGACGCTGATTCAGGGCATCGGCATGGCGGGCCTCTTTATTCCGCTTGTGTCGATCACGCTTTCCGGCTTGCCGGGCCATCGCATTCCCGCAGCATCGGGCCTATCCAACTTCGTGCGGATCATGTGCGGCGGCATCGGCACGTCGATCTTCGAAACCGCGTGGGATCACCGCACGACGTTCCACCACGCACGCCTGACCGACGTGGCGACGCCGGGCAACCCGGTGTTCAACCAGTCGATGCAGCAGTTCCAGCACGGCCTCGGCATGGACACTGCGCAGGCGCATGGCCTCTTCGACCGGATGCTCTCGCAGCAGGCCGCGCAGCTCGGCGTGAACGATCTGTTCTGGATTTCCTCGATGATCTTCATCGTGCTGATCGCGCTCATCTGGATCACGCGGCCCGAGCGTGCCGGTGGCGCGGACGCGGGTGCGGCAGCTTCGGCTGCGCATTGAGGTCGATGGGCTAGCCCTCGCGGCTGCCGATAGCAAAACGGCACGTCCGGTTGTTCACCGGCGTGCCGTTTTTGTTGGTGCGATTGTTTGTGCGCTCCGCGCGCGATGCGAGTGCGCTCAGGCTGCGCCGCTGACCACCAGCCGCTCGGGCGCAAGCACGCCGTTCGCGGCCTTCGCGACGCCGAGCAGGCGCCCATCCTCTGCATAGACGCGCACGCGTTCAGCCGCTTCGCAAACCGCGCGATCGAGCACCAGCTCGTTGAGCGGCAAGCGCTGGCCATGCGTGAAGCGGCGCGCCGCCTCCGCGTTGAGCGTCACGGCGGGAAACGTGGAGAGCAGCGCATCGACGGGACGCAGCCAGGTGTCGCGCTCGGGCTCGTCGGCGGCGGTGAGCGCGTCGAGCGTCACCGCATGCTCGAGCGTGAGCGCGCCCACAGCCGTGCGCCGCAGCATCACGAGATGCGCGCCGCAGCCGAGCGCCTCGCCGATATCTTCGGCCAGCGTGCGGACGTACGTGCCCTTGCTGCACGTCACGCGAAATGTCACTTCGGGAATCTCGGGAAGCGCGCAGGCGATCATCTCCAGCGCAAGGATCTTCACCTCGCGCCCTTCTCGCTCGACCGTCTGGCCCGCACGCGCATACTCATAGAGCGGCTTGCCGTCGCGCTTGAGCGCCGAATACATCGGCGGCACCTGCACGATGTCGCCGAGAAACCGCGTCATCGCCTCACGCACGGCGGTTTCGTCGCAGGTGACCTCGCGCGTTTCGATCGCCTCGCCTTCGGCGTCGCCGGTGGTCGTGCGAATGCCGAGGCGCATGGTCGCCTCATAGGTCTTGTCGGCTTCGAGCAGATCCTGCGAGAACTTGGTCGCCTCGCCAAAGCACAGCGGCAGCAGACCCGACGCGAGCGGGTCGAGCGTGCCGGTGTGGCCGGCCTTCTTCACGCGGTACAGGCGCTTCGCACGAATCAACGCGTCGTTGCTCGAAAGGCCAACGGGCTTGTCGAGCAGCAGCACGCCGTCGAGCAGGCGGCGCGGGACCTTGGATCGGGCCGCGTCAGGTCGCGCGCCCTGATTCTGTTTGGATGATGCAGTCATTGCCCGCGTCAGTCGTCCTTCGCGCGCGTCGCGTTCGCCTCGTCGATCAGGCGCGACATCTCGACACCCTTCTCGACCGACTGGTCATAGTGGAAATGCAGCGTCGGCACCGTGTGAATGTGCAGGCGCTTGAAGAGCTGATTGTGCAGATGGCCTGCGGCGTGATTGAGCGCTTCCTGCGTGGTCTTCGGGTCGCCCGTGAGGGTCGTGAAGTAGACCTTGGCGTGCGCGTAGTCGGGCGTGAGCTCCACGCTCTGGATCGTCACGAGCCCGATTCGCGGGTCCTTCACTTCGCGCATCAGCTCAGACAGATCGCGCTGGATCTGATCCGCGATCTGCACGTTGCGATTCGGGGAAGTACGTTTTTTCGGCATGATGGTTCCACCTCTTTATCTGCGAGGCATTCAGGCGGCGTTGCGTCCATGAAGGCGCGCACGGCCGCGCAAAAAACAAAACGGGCGGGGCTGGCCAGCGCCTGCCCCGCCCGTTATCGCCAAACCCGCGGCAAATCCGCGGTCAGGCGGGCGACCCGAAGGCCTGCCCGCGGGCGCCGCTGTATTACAGCGTACGCGCGACTTCGGTGATCTCGAACACTTCGAACTGGTCGCCTTCGACGATGTCGTTGAAGTTCTTGATCGACATACCGCACTCGAAGCCTTGCTTGACTTCCTTGACGTCGTCCTTGAAGCGCTTGAGCGAGTCGAGTTCGCCGGTGTGGATGACCACGTTGTTGCGCAGCACGCGCACCGACGACGTACGTTTGACGATACCGTCCGTGACCATACAGCCTGCCACTGCACCGACCTTCGGCACCTTGAAGACCGCACGCACTTCGACCATACCGGTCACGACTTCGCGCTTCTCCGGCGCCAGCATGCCCGACATTGCCGCCTTCACCTCATCCACTGCGTCATAGATGATGTTGTAGTAGCGGATGTCCACGCCGTTGGTCTCGGCCAGCTTGCGCGCCAGTGCATCGGCACGCGTGTTGAAGCCGATGATGACCGCCTTAGAAGCCGTTGCCAGGTTGACGTCGCTTTCGCTGATGCCACCCACCGCAGCGTGCACGATCTGCACACGCACTTCGCTCGTCGAGAGCTTGAGGAGCGCGTGAACCAGCGCTTCCTGCGAGCCCTGCACGTCGGCCTTGACGATGAGCGGCAGGTTCTGCACTTCGCCTTCGCCCATTTGCTCGAGCATGTTTTCGAGCTTCGCGGCCTGCTGCTTCGCGAGCTTGACGTCGCGGAACTTGCCTTGACGGAACATCGCGATTTCGCGCGCCTTGCGCTCGTCCGGCAGAACGATGACTTCTTCGCCCGCGCCCGGCACTTCCGACAGACCCTGGATCTCGACCGGAATCGACGGGCCCGCTTCCTTCGTGGGCTTGCCGGTTTCGTCGAGCATGGCGCGCACGCGGCCATAAGCGCTGCCAGCCAGCACCACATCGCCACGATTGAGCGTACCGGACTGGACGAGGATCGTTGCAACCGGACCCTTACCCTTGTCGAGCTTCGCTTCGATGACGAGACCCTTGGCCGCTGCTTCGACCGGTGCCTTCAGTTCCAGCACTTCGGCTTGCAGCAGCACGTTTTCGAGCAGGTCGTCGATGCCCGCGCCGGTCTTCGCCGACACCGGCACGAACGGCGAGTCGCCGCCGTACTCTTCCGGCACGACGCCTTCGGCCACGAGTTCCTGCTTCACGCGCTCGGGGTTCGCATCGGGCTTGTCGATCTTGTTGATCGCCACGACGAGCGGCACACCCGCAGCCTTGGCGTGCGAGATCGCTTCCTTCGTTTGCGGCATCACGCCGTCGTCGGCTGCGACCACCAGAATGACGATGTCGGTTGCCTTCGCACCGCGAGCACGCATGGCCGTGAAGGCCTCGTGACCCGGCGTGTCGAGGAACGTGATGACGCCACGCGGCGTTTCGACGTGGTAAGCGCCGATGTGCTGCGTAATGCCGCCCGCTTCGCCCGCGGCAACCTTGGCGCGGCGGATGTAGTCGAGCAGCGAGGTCTTGCCGTGGTCGACGTGACCCATGACCGTGACGACCGGCGGACGCGGCAGCTGCTCGGCGTCCGTGGACGTCGCCTGTCCTTCGACCAGCAGCGCTTCCGGATCGTCGAGCTTCGCGGCAACCGCACGGTGGCCGAGTTCCTCGACGATGATCATCGCCGTTTCCTGGTCGAGCATCTGGTTGATGGTGACCATCTGGCCCATCTTCATCATCGCCTTGATGACTTCCGATGCCTTCACGGACATCTTGTGCGCGAGGTCGGCGACCGTGATGGTTTCCGGCACGTGCACTTCACGCACGATCGGCTCGGTTGGCGCCTGGAACGTCGAAGCGTCCTGGTGACGGCCACGGCCCTTCGGGCCGCCGCGCCAGCCGCGGTCCACGCCGCCCGACGAGTCGCCGCGCGTCTTGATGCCACGGCGCTTGGCCGCGTCGTCCTGCCAGCCGCCCTTGCCTGCGCCCGGCTTCTTGTTGCGGTCGCCCGCACCGGCACCCGGCGCACTCGTCGAAGGCGCGGCCGTCGTGGGCGGCTTCTTCGCCGCGGCGCCTGCACCGGCGGCCGGACGCGCCGGCGCGCCTTCCGGACGGGCCGGCTTGTGCAACGTGCCCTTGGCTTCGGCGGGCTTGGCCGGCTCGACCGGCTTGGGCGGCTCGGGCGCCTTCACCTGCGCCTTGCGCGGCGTATTCATCATTTCGCGGATCGCGCGCGCTTCGGCTTCGGCAGCCGCGCGGCGGCGGGCGATCTCGTCCTGTTCCTTCTGCGCCTTGTCGGCGGCTTCGCGTGCGGCGGCTTCGGCCTTCTGGGCCGCTTCGCGCTGCGCGGCGCGCTCGGCTGCGGCGCGCTGTTCTTCCTGCTGGTCCTGCGCTTGCTTCACTTCTTTCGCTTCCGCTTCGGCATTGCGCTGCGCAGCCACGGCCTGAGCGGCCAGCTCGCGAGCGGCGGCATCGGCCGCTGCCTTCTTTTTGGCAGCTTCATCTTCGGCACGGCGGCGCTCGGCCTCGGCGGCCTCTTCGCGCGCACGGCGCTCCGACTCTTCACGCGCGAGCAGTTCCTGGCGCTCCTTGAGCTCCTGGGCCTGACGCTCGAGCAGTTCTGCCTCGCGGCGCGCTTCTTCCTCGCGGCGCTGCAGCTCCGCCTCTTCGGCGGCAGCGGCTGCGTCGGCTGCATGATTCGATGCATCCGCCTCACCGGCGGACTCGTCGCGGCGGACGAACGTGCGCTTCTTGCGCACCTCGACCTGAATGGTGCGTGCCTTACCCGTCGAATCGGACTGCTTGATCTCCGACGTATGCCGTTTCGTCAGCGTGATCTTGCGTTTGTCTGCATCAGTCGAGCCGTGAGACTTGCGCAAGTGATCGAGCAGACGCGCCTTGTCGGTCTCCGACAAAGCATCGCTCTCGCTCGCTTTCGTGACGCCCGCCGCCTGCAGCTGCTCGAGCAGCACGCCGGCAGGCATTTTCAGTTCCGCGGCAAATTGGGCTACGTTGTTACTCGCCATTCATTCCTCTTAATGCAAGGACCGATTCCTTGCGGTTGACATCGGGTCATGCGGCCTTCGGTGCCTCGCGTTCTGCAAGGCTCCGCCGCGTTCAGTTCAGTGGGTCATGGTCGCTTCCTGCTCGTCGCGCCCTGATGCAGTTTCCCGTTGGCGGGTTACTGGAACCAGTGCTCACGTGCCTTCATGATCAACGCCTTGGCGGCGTCCTCTTCCATTCCCGTCATTTCGACCAGCTCGTCCACGGCCAGCTCGGCGAGCTCGTCGCGGGTGTGAACTTCATGCTGCGCCAGTTTCGCGAGCAGGTCCGGGTCGATACCGTCCAGGCTCTTCAGGTCCAGGGCGGCGCTTTCCACCTTCTCCTCGTTCGCGATGGCCTGCGTGAGCAGCGCGTCGCGTGCACGGTTGCGCAGCTCGTGCACAGTGTCCTCGTCGAACGCCTCGATTTCCAGCATTTCGTTGAGCGGCACGTAGGCGATCTCTTCGAGGCTCGTGAAGCCTTCGTCGATCAGGATGTCGGCGACTTCCTCATCCACGTCGAGACGCGCCATGAACAGGTCGCGCAGCACCGTGCGCTCCTGATTCTGCTTTTGCGCAGATTCATCCGGCGTCATGATATTGATTTGCCAGCCGGTCAGTTCGCTGGCGAGACGCACGTTCTGGCCACTACGGCCGATCGCGACTGCGAGTTCGCTCTCGTCGACCACGACGTCCATCGAGTGCTTTTCCTCGTCGACGACGATCGACTGCACGGCAGCCGGCGCGAGCGCGCCGATCACGAACTGGGCGGGATCTTCCGACCATAGCACGATGTCGACGTTTTCGCCACCGAGCTCGTTGCGCACGGCCTGCACGCGCGAACCGCGGATGCCGACGCAGGTACCGATCGGATCGATGCGCTTGTCGTAAGCCACCACGCCGATCTTGGCGCGCACGCCCGGATCGCGCGCCGCCGCCTTGATCTCGAGGAGACCCTGTTCGATTTCGGGCACTTCCATTTCGAACAGCTTCATCAGGAACTCGGGCGCCGTGCGCGAGAGTTCGATCTGCGGGCCGCGCGCGGTGCGGTCGACCTTGCCGATCCAGGCGCGCACGCGGTCGCCCACGCGCAGGTTTTCCTTCGGAATCAGCTGGTCGCGGCGCAGCAGCGCTTCCACACGGCCGGATTCGACGATGAAGTTGCCCTTGTCCATGCGCTTGACCGTACCGGTCATGATGCTTTCGCCGCGCTCGAGGAAGTCGTTCAGGATCTGCTCGCGCTCGGCGTCGCGCACCTTCTGCAGGATGACCTGCTTGGCGGCCTGCGCGCCGATACGGCCGAACTCGACCGAAGGTACCGGCTGCTCGACGAAACCGTCGATCTGTGCTTCCGGGTCTTGCTCGCGGGCTTCGAACAGCAGGATTTCCTGGTCCGGCTCCTGCAGTCCCGCCTCGTCCGGCACGACGCGCCAGCGGCGGAACGTTTCGTGTTCGCCGCTTTCGCGATCGATATGCACGCGGATATCCGCATCCTCGTCGAAGAGTTTCTTGGAGGCCGACGCAAGCGCCGCTTCAAGGGCGGCGAACACCACGTCCTTGTCGACATTCTTCTCGCGTGCCAGCGCATCCACCAGCATCAACACTTCGCGACTCATTGTTTGCGGCTCCTAAAGTCAACTTTGGGGACAAGGCGTGCTTTGTCGATGTCCGCGAGCGTGAAATCGAGCATCGCAGGACCCGCCTTCCCTTCGAATTCCAGACCGATGGATTCGCCTTCGGGAGCATGCACGATACCCCGGTACGATTTCCGTCCGTCCAATGGCTTTTTCAACGTGATTACCGCTTCGCAGCCTGCGAAGCGTTCGAAGTCCGCCAGTTTCTTCAGCGGACGGTCGAGACCCGGCGACGAAACCTCGAGTCGCTCGTAGTCGATGTTCTCGACCGTCAGAACGTGCTGCAGCTGACGCGTGACCTTCTCGCAGTCCTCGATCGCGATCCCCGCGGGCTGATCGATGAAGATGGTCAGCATGCCGCGCCCGGTGCGCTCGAGGTCGACCAGCTCGTAACCGAGCCCGGTGACCGTGGTTTCAATCAGTTCCGTCAGTTGCACAATGCCCACTCCAGATGTTCTGCGCAGCGGGCCAGCAACTTCCTTCGCTCTAATTCTTGCTTCGCTAGGGATTCGCGGGCCGCGCGCCAGGTGAGCGCGCGCGCTTCTCACCTACTGCCCCCGATGACGAACGACCTGGATGGTTAGACGGCCCCCAAATTGACAATGCCGAACGTGAAACGTCGGCATCTGTTGGTATCCAATTTGAGGCGAACCAAAAAAAAATGGGCGAAACGCCCATCTTCTCACTTAGCCAGGTGGTCGCACCTGGGGCGCGAATTACTACCCAGATGACAGCCGCACGCCCAGCGACTTTGTGATTCTAGCCTTTTTTGCACATTAACGCAAATCACCGGTCAAGCCCAATGCGCCTTTTGCCGTTATTTATGGGCTCGCAAGGGGATTTTCCGGTGTTTTACGCGCGAACCGCGCGCATTGCCGCCGTTGCATGGCCGCGACGCCCGCCGCATGTCGCAGACGGGCGTGGCGCGCTTCGCGCGTCAGTGGCCGCGAGTGCGGTTGCGCGGCGTGCCGCGCTGGCCGCCACGGCTGTTGCCGCCCGCGCGATTGCCATTGGGGTTGGCATTGCCGCCGCCGTTGCCGGGACCGCTACGGCGATTGCCGTTGGCATTGCCGCCCGCACGCTTGCCCTGCGCGCCCGGCGCACGGTTGCCGTCGACCTCGCGGCCGCCTGCACGGTTGCCGCCACGGCCGCCGAAACCGGAGCCCGCGCCGAAATTGCCGTGACCGGCACCCGCGCCGCCGCCGAAGCCACCCGCTGCGCCGCGCCGTCCCTGGCCCTGACGCGGCTGCGCCATCGCACCGTGTGAGCTCAGCACCGGCTCGCGGTTGATGAAGCCCATCGACGTCTGCATCGGATCGGGCTGGCGACGCTCCTGTTCCTTGCCGCCGCGACCGCCCTTCTCTTCGCTCGGCGCCTTCAGGCCGACCGCGGCCATCAGCGCGCGCACCTGGTTGTCTTCGAGCTCTTCCCAGCGGCCGCGCTTGAGTCCCTTGGGCAGCGCGATCGGGCCGTGGCGCGTGCGGATCAGGCGGCTCACCATCAGGCCCGCCGCCTCGAACATCCGGCGCACTTCGCGGTTGCGGCCTTCGGCCAGCGCAACGTGATACCAGTGATTCGTGCCTTCGCCGCCGCCGTCGCGGATGCGCAGGAAGCTCGCAGGGCCGTCCTCAAGCTCGACGCCCTTGAGCAGCTTCTGGCGGTTCCCCTCGGTCAGCTCGCCCACCACGCGCACGGCGTATTCACGCTCCACGCTGTAGCGCGGGTGCATGAAACGGTTGGCCAGATCGCCCGAGGTGGTCAGCATCAGCAGACCTTCGGTGTTGAAGTCCAGACGGCCGACGGCCAGCCACTTTGCCGTTTTCATCGGCGGCAGGCGGTCGAACACCGAGGGACGGCCTTCCGGATCGGCATGGCTCACGATTTCGCCGGTCGGCTTGTGGTAAATCAGCACGCGCGGCGGCTTGTTCTGCAGCTTGCGCTTGATGGGCTTGCCATTGATGCGGACCTGGTCGGTCGGCAGAATGCGCTGGCCGATGTGCGCGGGCTCGCCGTTCACCGAGACGCGCCCGGCGATGATCAGCTCTTCCATGTCGCGGCGCGAGCCCATGCCCGCATCCGCCAGCACCTTGTGCAGCTTCGGTGCGTCGTCGTCCGGGCTGAGCACGCGCTTGGGCTGCTGGGCGCGGCCGCGGCGCAGCATCGGTGCGCGCACGCCCGATCCGGCGCCGTTGTCGGCGTCGAATGCCGGCGACGTCACATAGAGGAACAGGTCGTCCTGGGTGGACTCGCCCGCGGCGGCTGCCGGCTGGCCTTCGCCTCGGCCCTGGCCCTTCTGGCGCTTGCCCGCACCCTGCTGGCGCTCGCCCTGCTGGCGTTCGCCCTGACGCTCACCCTGAGCGGCGGCGCCCGCGTTCTGCCGGCGGCCCGGCTTCTTCGCGCCTGCGTCCTTGCGCGGTGCACGGCCGGCGGGAGCCCGCTCAGGCGCCGCTTCCGGCGCGTCAGCGGGCGCTGCCGACACGTCGGCGCCTTCCGCGCCTTCGGTCGGCTTTGCCTTCGCGCCCGCGCGGCGGCGCGCGATCAGGCTGCGCGGCCCGCGGCGCAGACCGCGGCGCGGACGCTCTTCGCCCTCGCCGCCCTGTGCTTCGCCTTCGACCTGCGAAGCACGCGTGTCGTCGTCGCGCGCGGAGGACGCGCGGCGCGCGGATTCGGACGCGTCGGTCGAATCGGTGTCGTGGATATCAGTCAAAACAACCTCAAAATGTCAGGTTGCGCGCCCGCTTGCGGGGCGCGTCAAAAATGCTTGTTGCTTCAGATGCCGCGTCGTGCGGCTTCGTCGTCCGTCGTCGAGACGGGGTCGTCCTGCGCCGCGTCGCGGCGGTCTTCGTGTTCTTCTTCGCCCGCCGCATCTGCTGCGTGCGCGGCATCCTGCGCGTGAGCGTCGGGGGCTGACCCGTGCTGCGCGAGGCTGGCTTCTTCATGTACCGCTTCGCCCGAGGCATCGGCTGCGTATGCAACGTTTGCGCCTGCCGCCTCGTGCGTTTGTTTCGCTTCTTCCGCTGCGAGCGTCTCGTGCGCTGCGCTTTCGGGCTGTGCGGGCGTTTCGAAGCCCGACTCATCGCCCGATGTTTCGACGCCAGACGTTTCACCCTGCGCTACCGGTGCCAGCGCATCTTCCGCGCCCGCGACATCGGCGGCAGCCTCGGGCTGGCCTTCCGCGACGAACTGCGCCGCGGCGCTGTCGGGAAACTCGATCGCATGCTGGGCAAGCAGTTGCTCGCCGAACTGGCTCGACGGATCGTCGAGCGGCGGCAATTCGTCGAGCGACTTCAGGCCGAGATCGTCGAGAAACTCCCGTGTCGTTGCATAGAGCGCCGGGCGGCCCGGCACGTCACGATGACCGATGACTTCGATCCAGTTACGGTCCTCGAGCTGTTTGACGACCTGCGTGTTGACCGTGACGCCGCGAATTTCCTCGATGTCGCCGCGCGTGACCGGCTGCCGGTACGCGATGATCGCGAGCGTTTCAAGGACCGCGCGCGAGTAGCGCGGCGGCTTTTCGGGGTGCAACCGGTCAAGGTACGTCCGCATGGCCGGCTTGCTCTGAAAGCGCCAGCCCGACGCGAGCCCCACCAGCTCGACGCCGCGCCCGGACCATTCATGCCGCAGGTCTTCGAGCAGGTTGCGGACCGTGTCGGCCGAAATGTCGTCGGCAAACAGTTTGCGCAGTTCGCCGATCTTCAACGGCTCCTGCGTGCAGATCAATGCAGTCTCGAGGACGATTTTCGCCTCTTGGGTATTCATGCAGCCAGGTCAGACCCTAAGTAAGGTAAATCAGGTTCAAGGAACCGGATCAGACAGACGAAAGACGATATGGAACTTGGAGACGCGCTCGCCCGATTCTGATCGGTCATATTGATGGGAGCACGCACCGGGGGGCCGAAATTCAGGCAAAGAGCCAGGCCCAGCCGGAGGGAGCCGCGAAGTTCCCGCAGGGAATCGCTTGACTGAGCGCCATATTACGCAAAAACGCTGGGTGCGTAAAGACGCCATTCCGCATGAGCGGCCTCATTTTAATCCGGACCCCGCCACCGCTTTATGCCCGCTCGCGCCACGCCGGTGCACGGCGCAGCGCGAGCCGCCTCAGTGCGCTCCCACTGTCTCCAGGTAGCGCGCGAGTCGCGCGACGCCCGCGTCGAGCCGCGCCGGATCGCAGGCATAGCACCAGCGCACGAAGCCTTCCCCTTGCGGTCCGAACGCGCTGCCCGGCGCGAGGCCGAGGCC
Organism: Paraburkholderia sp. BR10937; assembly: GCF_040965695.1. NCBI lineage: Bacteria > Pseudomonadati > Pseudomonadota > Betaproteobacteria > Burkholderiales > Burkholderiaceae > Paraburkholderia > Paraburkholderia sp. BR10937. The sequence goes on along the minus strand of NZ_JBFRCL010000041.1, from coordinate 23,102 downwards.
CGCGTCGCGCACCAGCGCCTTGCACAGCTCGAGGCTGTTCTGCGCCCCCGCCAGCCGGAAAAAGAGGTACATCGCGCCGTGCGGCACTCTCACATCGACGCCGGGCAGTTTTGCCAGCGCCGCGGCGAGGTAGTCGCGCGAGGCCCGCAGATCGGCCACCAGCGCGTGCGTGAACGGCTCGCCGTGCTCGACTGCCGCAATGCCGGCCTGCTGTACGAACGAAGGCGCGCACGAGGTGTTGTACTCGACCAGCTTGCCCAGATCGTCGGTCAGGCTACGGGGCACGACCATCCAGCCAAGCCGCCAGCCGGTCATGAGCCAGGCCTTCGAGAACGAATTGACGCAGATCAGGCGCTCTTCGCGCGACGCAAGATCGAGGAACGAGGGCGCGGTGCGCTCACCCGCGTCGCCGTAGTAGAGGCGCTCGTAGACCTCGTCGGCGACGATCCAGATGCCGAGGCGCCGGCAATGCTCGAGCACCGCGCGCTGCTGGTCGCGCGTCATCACCCAGCCGGTCGGATTGTTCGGCGAGTTGATCATCAGCAGGCGCGTCTCGGGCGTGAGCGCCGCCAGCAGCCGGTCGAGATCGAGCGTCCAGCCGCGCTCGCCGTAGCCGAGCGAGACCGTCTCGACCGTGGCGCCGAGAATCTTCGGGATTTCGACGAGGTTCGGCCACAGCGGGGTCACCGCCACCACCCGGTCGCCCGCGCCGACGACGAGCTGTGCCGCCAGCATCAGCGCGTTGACGCCGGCGCTCGTGACCGCCACGTTGTCCACCGACGTCGCGCCGTGCAGTTCGCTCACGTAGCGCGCGAGCGCTTCACGCAGCGGCGCGATGCCGAGGTTGTGGGTATAGAACGTGTCGCCGCGCCCTAGCGCCTCGGCCGCCGCCTCGCGGATGAACGGCGGCGTCACGCGGTCGGACTCGCCGAACCAGAACGGCAGCACGTCGGCAACGCCGAACCCGGCATTCGCCACTTCGCGGATCTGCGACGAGCGCAACGCACGCACCGCTTCTCGCGGCAGGGAAAGGGAGGACGACGGTTCGAAATCGCTCATCGGGGTTCCGGGTGGCACAGCATGTGGGAAAGCATCGAGTGTAGCGCGCGGCCCCGCGCGACGAGGTCCGCGCCTGCAAGCGTTGGCGCGGCGGCTTCAGTGCTGCGCTTCGGGCTGACCGGCAAGTTGACGGATCAGCGACCAGACCGCTTCGGCGGCCGGCGAAAGCGAGCGGTCGCGCCGCCGCACGAGCTCGACGGTGCGCTCCGCGCGCGGCACGAGAGGCCGCGCAAGCAAAGGCGCACCCGCCGGTACGGGTAGCGCGAGCCAGGGCAGCACGCTGATGCCCACGCCCGCCTCGACGAGTCCGAAGACCGTGGCCGGATGACCCAGTTCCTGTACCACGCGCGCGCGTACGCCCTGCTCGCTCATCACGGCGTCGATGAGCGGACGGCTTCCCGATGCGTAATCGAGCATCACCAGACGCTCGCCGTCCAGCTCCTTCCATGAGACTTCGTGGCTCAACGCGAGCGCGTGATCGCCGCGCACGACCACGCAGAACGAATCCGTGGTCAGGCATTGCGTTTCGAGATCCTCGGTGGCAAAGGGTCCGATGATGACGCCGAAGTCCACCTCGCCCGAGCGGATCTTGCGCACGACGTCGCTCTGCACGTCGTCGCGCAGTCCAAGCGTGATGTAGGGAAACTGCCGCCCGCATGCGGCGACGACCTGGGGCATCAAGCGGCACGCGACCGTCGGACTGGCCGCCACGACGACGCGGCCGCGCCGCTGCTCGCCGATCTCGCGAATTTCGCGCAAGGCGTCGTCGAGATCGCCCAGCAGGCGCGGAATGCTCGCGATCAGGTTCGCGCCGACATCGGTGAGCTGCACCTCGCGTGTGGTTCGGTCGACGAGCTTCACGCCGATTTCGGCTTCGAGCTCGCGCACACAGCGGCTCACCGCCGACTGCGTGAGCCCGATTTCGTCCCCGGCCCGGCTAAAGCTCTGCAGCCGGGCGACCTCGATGAACACCCGCAACTGCCGCAGCGTCACATTCATCCGCTTGCCTCATGAATTGTCCGTTTTCATGCAATTTTATGCCGGACACCCATCGTTGCGGGCAGAGGAACCTCGCTGCCCATTGTTCGCCGCAATGCAGCAATACGGCGCAAGCGCACGTCCGACGGGCTTGCCTGCACAAGATTGGTGATTCTCCCGATTTTCTCGATAAGTGTTTTCGAGTCTTATACGCCCCTGGCAATCTCCCGCGCGGGCTTGGCGCCACGCGGCTTCAAGACGAGAACGTACGTGCTGGCACGGTTTTCGCATTAAGGCACGCACAGGTTCGATGGACGTACCGGAAGCATGTAGTCCGGGACGATCCAGCCGGGCCCGCCTGGTACTCCGGCATCCGGCCGGGAGTACATGAAGAGTGCGCAGCGCGGGGCAGCGCACCGGAGATAGCTTCGCTGAGGTGAAACATGATGCTGTTCGACGATTTGAGAGACAACGAATGGGCGCTGGTCGAGGCGTTGTTCTGTGCTGAACCGGCACGGAGCGAACGGCGCGGACGGCCTCGCGTCGAAGCGCGTGCTGTGGTCAACGCGGTGCTCTGGGTGCTTTCGACGGGTGAAGGCTGGTCCAAGCTGCCGGGCCGCTACCCCTCGCCGCCGACTTGCCGCCGTCGTTTCGACGAGTGGCAGGCAGACGGCACGCTTGCGGAGATCGTCAAGCGACTGAGCACGAACGGGCGCGAAATTTCGCTGCGCGGCCGTATCGGCGCCACGGCGACCAAGCCGCCCGCGCCGCCCAGCCGTGATCGCCTGCGCGGCGCGTTCTGGACCAATCCGGAATCGTGGCGCGCGCCGGTCAAGATGGCCTGAGCCACGCTTGAACTGCTTTTCCGCCGGGCGCTTTGTGCGCCCGGCGTGTTTTTCTCCCAACCCTTCCGCACTGCGTGGCCGCTGCAGACCGCTTTCCGGTCATCTACTGACAGCGCCGCCCCTCTCCGGCCGATGCATGCTGCATCGACGTCGCTGCGTCCGCAACCAGGCGACCGGCACCGCGCGATACATCTCTTTACCAATATTTACAGCGCGCTTTCGCGCCCGACGTTAGCTTAGGAGCATGTCCACTAACGTCAAGAAACTGGATTGACGGGGAACCACCATGAAATCCATGAACCTGCACATCCGGGGCATCATGGTTTCGCTGTCCGCCCTCGCCCTTTTCGCGCCGACGGCGTCGTTCGTGTCGTTCAGCGCCGCGGCCCAGCCGCCGCATGCCTCCGTACCGAAATGGTCGATCTCGCGCACCGGCGCGCACGCCATGCCGCCCGTAGCGCCTGGCCCGAACGCGGGCAAACCGCCCGTGCCGCGCGGCGACCTGCGCGGCGACATTGCGGACAATGCCCGCCGCAGCGCGCCGCAGAGGCAGGAACCAACGCAGCGCCGCTAAGCCGGCCAGCGAAACACCATCGAGGGGACTGCAGGAACCGATGAAAGAGCCGCGATGACGGAGGACGGCAAGAGCGTCCGGTACGTCGCGGCTCAGCATATACCCTGCCCCGGGGAACCAGCGCGTCTCATGTGCGGTCTACTCTTACGCCATCAAGCACAGCGTGGCAGCAGTAATTCCGGTAAGCCCGTATCTTTCGATGCGGGCTTTTTTTTGGCGGGACGAAGAGAACAGGGTGCTACTGGCTGGCTTCGAGGCCGGATTGGGGCACGCGCTCCGCGACGTAGTCGGCCACGCGATGTGCGCTCCACTGCACCGTGCGCTCGTCGCGAGCGAGCCGGGCGAATTCGGCGCGGCCGCGATCGGTCAGCACCGCGATATCGACCGGCGCATGAAAACCCGGCGCCGGCGCAACCGTGCGTTGCCGGACGATGTCCATCATGCCGAGATCGCGCAAATACTGGAACACTTCAGGGCGACGCGCCCACGGGACCTGCCGATACTGCACCCGCCTCAGCGCTTCGAGTACTGCTTCGTTGGAATACGTGGTCATCTCACTTCTTTCTTAAAATGCAGTCCTGCGATCATTGAGCCTCACGCGAGCCGGCTGCGGCGCAATGCGGACCTGAGAACGGCGCAGTCTGTGCCCTGGCGGGCCCACGCGCCCTATCCGTGCGATGTGCAGCGGCAGGGACTGCAGGTTATCCGGGCCCCCGTGAAAGCGACTTCACCGCTTCCCGCACGGCCAACGCCGCGCCACGCTCGCGGCGCAAAGGTCGGTTGGACGCGCATTTTCCCGAAAACAATACGTTACCTCATCCAAATTGATTCTATTCGTTTTGTTTGTGCTATTTGTTGCGCTCGGCCTGCTGTGGCGCAGCGCGCGCTGGCGTGTCGCGGTCTGCGCGGCCGGGGTCTTCTGGCTGCTCGCGACCGGCTGGCTCACGGGGGTGCTGCTCGATATCGCCCAGCCGGAGTTGTATCGCACTCCCTACGATCAGGCGAAAATCGGCCCGGCGCACTTCGGTGCGCGCACTGCCATCATCATGCTGGGCGGCGGCACCGAATCCCGTGGCGGCCAGCTGGTCCCCGCGCGCGACGTCTACGCACGCATCGCCCTTGCCGCCGAACTGTACGCGCAGTGCGCGCGCGCGGGCGGCACGTGCCGCGTGATCGTGAGCGGCGGCAACCCGGAGCACCATGCGAGCGCCGAGGCCGACAACTACGCGCCCTACCTGCTGCGCGCCGGTGTGCCAGGCGCCGATCTCGTGCTCGAAAACCAGAGCCTTACGACGTATCAGAACGCGCGCAACGTTGCGCCGATCGTCCGGGCCGGGAACGATGAAACGCTCCTGCTCGTGACGTCCTCGTACCAGATGCGCCGCGCGATGCTCGATTTCCGGCGCTTCGACATGCACCCGCTGCCCGCGGTTTCCAGCGTGCGCCACGTCGAGCGCGGCCTGCTCCCGCGCATCGCGAATCTCAAGTCTGCCGAAACGGCGCTCCACGAATCGATTGGAGTCGCGCAGTTTTATGTCTATCGGATGATCGGCTGGTTCTAGTATGACGGTTAGGCGACAACAGATGTAACGAGATGTAACACCCGTGCGAACGGCTTACGTGATGTCATCTGGCGCGAGTATTTGATCGTTAGAATGGCATGTCCATCCTGCTTGGACAGGTAACGGCTGGGTCCATAAACCGCTCCTTCGGAGGTAGAGATGAAAAAAGTGTCCCTCGCAGTCCTGATTTCACTTTCCGCACTGGCGGGCGCTGCGCATGCGCAGTCGGATAACGGCATCACGATGAGCACAGATCCGGCCAAGGCGGACGACGTCCTGCAACGCGCGCAGGCCCTGCAACAGCAACAGGAAGCCGCGCCCGCGCCGGCGCCCATGCCGCATCACAAGTCGGGGCATCCGCATCACAAGAAGGCCCCCGCCCAGTAAGAACGGGCGAAGCCTGGCCGCGCGCTGCCCCGCGTACGCGGGCAGCGCCTTCCCTGCAATGCAGCCGATGCCGGTCTAGCCGCCATCGGCTTTTTTTCGCCGCGCCACTCCGCTGCGCTTGCGGTCCCGCGTGCACCGCCGCCGCGCCGACGCGTCGGCGCGGTATGCTAAAGTCGCGCACCTCGAGAATGCCCCGGTCGGCAGACGCGGTCGACCAGACGCGGTCGGCATAGACCCAACCTTTTGTGCGCGCCACGCGCGGAGAAACGCAATGAGCAACATCCAGCTCGACATCGAATGGACCGAAGCGGCCTCACGCAAGATCGAAAAACTGATGCCGCGCGGCGGCAACCAGGACGCGTATCTCGCGCTGCCCCCCATCGAATGCCTGCCGATGGAAGGCGACGTGCTGTTTCTCGGCCCGGCGGGCAAGCAGCAGCCGTTCATCGTGGCGGAGCGTCAATACCATCACGAAGGCGACGCGGACTGGACCATCATCCTGATTCTCGACGTGCCCAACACGGCGCACTGAGCGGCAAACCATGCCCGCCAGCAGGCGGCATGCAAGGCGCTCGCACCCGACGCGGGCGCCCTCTCGCGGCATCACCTCCTCCCGCCTTGCATGGCATGCCTCGCCGCGCCAGGCACGGCGAGTGCGCGCAGTTTCTACCCATGGTCCCAGACTTGACGACAGGCCCTGGCGGTGACCGCCGTCGGGCGAGCGCCTGCTTTGGACGGCAGTTGCTCGGCCCGCGCGGTAGAGGCGCCCACGCACCGCCCACGCCGCCGTGCGTCCCGAGCCATGCCGAACGATCCGTCGAACGCGAAGGCGACTGCCACCGCCAGCCTGCTCGCCCAACTGCAGCCGCATACCGACAGCTGGGGCGCGCAGTGGCATGGTTGCGCGCTCGCCAGCGCATTCCAGCCGGTGCTCTCCATCCCGCATGCCATCGCGCTCGACTACGGCGGCGCGACGCACGTGCTGTGCGCGGACTTCCCGCCCGAGCACGGGCCACGCGAGCGCCCGTGGCGCGAGCCGGGTTGAGCCGCGTCGCAGACCGGCAATCCGCCGCGCGGTCCGGGGAACTATTCGGTGACGCGCCGGCGCCCCGCCTTCAACTCACCGGTGCGCGCCTTGCTGTCGAGCCGGCGCAGCTTCGAGGCACGCGTAGGGCGCGTCGCCACGCGCGCCTTGCGCGTCACGCTCACGCTGTCGACCAGTTCCTCGAGGCGCGCAAGCGCGGCCACGCGGTTCTGTTCCTGGGTGCGGTATTCCTGCGACTTGATCACGACCACGCCCTCGCTCGTAATCCGCCGGTCGGCGAGCGCGAGCAGGCGCATTTTGAGCACCTCGGGCAAGGACGAGGCGCGGATGTCGAAGCGCAGATGAATCGCGCTCGACACCTTGTTCACGTTCTGGCCGCCCGCGCCCTGTGCGCGAACGGCGACGAGTTCGATTTCCTGCAACGGGATGGGCGCGCGTGCGGTCATGGGCAACCAGAAAGAAAGCAGGCCGCATCGGGCCGGACACGCGGCAGTGTCGCACAGCGCAGCTGAATCGACACAGGCATGACACAGGCGTGACACCTCCTCGCGCAAGCGGCGGGTCGATGCGCCGCAGGCATGCGCAATACCGCCCCCGCAGTCGGCGCGCGGCGCGCGGCGCGCGGCGCAGCCAGTTTGCCGCCGCGCGGCGCATGAACCATACTTGCGACATTCCCTTGGGCGAACCCTCAGGAGCACGCACCCCATGAAGCTGCGTCCCGCATTCGTTGCCGAACTGGCGGTCAACCTGCTGCTTCCCTGGGTCGCCTACCGTCTCGCCGAGCCGCACTGGGGCGAAGTCGGCGGCCTCATTGCCTCGGCCGCGCCGCCGCTTGCCTGGAGCATCGTCGAACTGGTGCGCTTTCGGCGGGTGGATGCGCTCTCCGCCGTCATCCTGCTCGGCATCGTGCTCTCTCTGCTCGCCGTGGCGTTCGGCGGCAGCCCGCGCGTGCTGTTGATGCGCGAAAGCCTCGCCTCGGGCGCGATCGGCGCCGCGTTCCTGATCTCGCTCCTCGCGAAGCGCCCGCTCGTGTTCTATCTCACGCGAGCGACGGTCGCGCGCGAGACCCGCGAGGGCGTCGCGCGCCTCGAACAACTCTGGAAGGAGAATGCGAGCTTCGCGGCGGCCATGCGGCTGCTCACGTTCATCTGGGGCTTCGGGCTTTGTCTCGATTCCGCGCTGCGCACTTATCTGGCCGCCACCTGGCCGATCGAGCGGTTTCTCGTCGTCTCGCCGATCATCGGTTATGGCGTGTTCGGCGGCCTGATGGCCTGGACCTTCTGGTACCGCACGCGCATGCGGCGCATTCACGGCACGCACGGCCTGCTCGGCGACGCGGCCGCGGCAACGAACGCGAGCACGCTCAGCGTGGACTGAGACGGCGGCGCCAGCTTCCGCCCGGTCCGGCACGCATCGGCGGTCAGATCGCGCCCGAAATACGTTAGACTCAGCGCCACAGTCCGCGGCGTACCGTCCGCTCTCGAACTTCCCCGGCAGTCGATGCGCTACTCCGTAGAAATCAGGAAATTCCTCTATAGCCAGTACTTTTACGGCGGCCTGCGCATCGCGATCGGCATCTCGCTTCCCGCCGTCCTCTGTCTGTTCGTCTTTCACAAGAGCGAGCTGGGCTTCACCATCTCGACCGGCGCGCTCGGCGCCTGCGTGGTCGACATGCCGGGGCCGCTCAAGTACAAGCGCAACGAAATGCTCGCGTGCAGCGTGATCGGGTTCCTCTCCGCTTACGCCACGGGCCTCGCCACCTTCAGTCCCATCGCGCTCTGGGCCTCCGTGGTGCCGCTCACCTTCGTGCTCTCGCTGATCGTGGTCTACGGCAACCGCTGGCCGCAGATCAGCTTCGCCACCCTCTTCATGATGGTGATGACGCTCGAGGAGCATTTCACACCGCACCTCGCGCTCGTCAATGCGCTGTGGATTCTGCTGGGCGGCCTCTGGTACACGGCGTGGTCGACCTTGATCAGCCAGCTCATGCTCGATCGCATCGAGCAGCAGGCGCTCGCCGAAAGCGTGTTCGCCTGCGCCGACTACCTGCTCGCGCGCGCCCAGTTCTTCGACCTCGACAACGATCTCGACGAGTGCTATCGCAACCTCGTCGCGAAGCAGATCGCCGCTGTGGAGCGCCAGGACGCGGCGCGCGACATCGTGCTGCGCAACCTGCCCAAGCTCAGGGCCGGCAAGATCGATGCGCGGCGCGCGATGCACTTCAACCTGTTCATCAACACGGTCGATCTGCACGAGCTGTTCGTTGGCGCGCACACCGACTACCCGCTCGTGCGCAACACCTTCGGCGGCTCCGACCTGCTCGTGTTCTACCGCGACCTGATCCGCAAGGCCGCCGCCGATCTCGAAGACATCGGCCTCGCGGTGCTGCAAAACGAGGCGCCGCGCGCGAGCGTGAACGTGAAGGCCGAATTGCGCGCCATCGAATACGAACTCGAGCTGCTGAAAAAGCGCGACCTGGCCGCGACCGACCCGGAGGCCTATGCGGCGATCTCGGCGTCGTTCCGGCGCATCTGGAGCGCGACACGCCTGATCGACCGCATGCGCCGCAGCCTCGCGAGCGAAGTGCCGACGACCGAAACCGAGCTGCGCATCGACGAGGCGCTCACGCGCTTCGTGACGAACCGCCGCGTGTCCTGGCTGCAGATCTTCTCGAATCTCACGATGGCCTCGCCGAGCTTTCGCCACGCGCTGCGTGTGACGATCGCCGTGGCGGTGGGCTTCTGGCTCGGGCGGCTTCTGCCGCTCACCAACGCCTACTGGATCGTGATGACGAGCATCATCATCCTGAAACCTGGCTACTCGCTCACGCGCCAGCGCAACGCGCAGCGTATCGTCGGCACGCTGATCGGCTGTATCGCGAGCATCGCGTTGATCCTGCTCGTGAAGCAGCCGCTCGTGCTGCTCGTCTCGATGTTCGCGGCGATGGTGATGAGCTACAGCCTCCTGCTGTTCAACTACACGGCGAGCGTGGTGTTCACGTCGGCCTACGTGCTCCTGATGTTCCATCTGCTCGCGCCGGGCAGCATGCGCATCATCGGCGAGCGCGCGATCGACACGGTGGTGGGCTGCATGATCGCCATCGCCGCGAGCCATCTGTTCCCGTACTGGGAATACCGCCTGATGGGCAAGCTCGTGCACGACATGATCGCCGCGACGCGCAGCTATCTCGAGGCGAGCTGGTGGTGGAGCGGGCGCACGAGCGCGCCGCAGCCGGCGTTCGCGGGGGCCGCGGTGAGCGAGGCCGGCGCACGCGTGGCCGCCCATGCGGCGCCCGCGGCGACGCGCGCGGCCGATGCGGGCGGCGTGGCGAATCCGCTGCTGCCCGGCAGCGCGAGCGCGATGGCGAGCGCTTCGGCGAACGCGGCGAGCGTCATCGACGATCCCGTCGCTGCCACCGCCGCGACCCTCGACGACTCGCCCACAGCCGGCGCGCCGGGCTCGCCCGTGTCGGCCGTGGGCGCGAAGGCCGCTGCGCAAACCGCGCAGGCCACCGCGGGCGCAGCCGCAGCGGCACCGTCGCTCGCGCGCGACTTCCGCTACCGGCTCGCGCGCAAGAACGTGCACGTGGCGTTCGCGAATCTCGGCCAGGCGTTCCAGCGCATGATGCTCGAACCGAAGGCCGCGCAGAAGTTCGTGCCCGAGCTCAACGACCTGCTCGTGCGCAGCCACGTGCTCGCCTCGCAGATCACTGCCACCGCCCCGCTCCTGCGCAGCACGGCGCGGCCCGACCAGCCGGAGCTCAAGCTCGACGCACTCGAGCGCGCGCTGTCGTGCGTGCGCGAGAACCTCGTCGCGGCCGAAGCGGGCACGCCTGCGCCCGCCGATCAGGCCGACATCACGAAGCAGCTCACGCGCGAACTCGATGCGATGGTGGTGGAAGCCGAGCGCGCGCTCGGCGCTTCGGCGGAACTGCCCCAGGAACTCAAGCTGCTCGCCCACCAGTGCAAGCAGATGATCACGGCGTCCTGGCTGATTCGCCGGGACGCGAGCATCATCCGGCTACCGGAGGAATAAGCAGGAGACCGACCGGCGCGTCACTGCGTCGAGCCGCCGGCTTGCGAGGCGGCCGTGCTCGCGGACGCATGCGCCGCGCTGGCGCCCATAGTCTCTTCGTACTCGCGCTTGCTTTTCAGCGCGTTGAACAGCACGGTGCCGATCACGAACAGCACCACCACGATGATGAGCACGGCAACGCCAACGGTGGGGTTCTTCTTGCGCGGTTCGTTCATCGGTCGTGCCCAGCCTCGAATTGGATGACAGGAACGGGCATTCTACGCCGCCATGCCTTGCAGACGGCTTGCGCCGCAGGCCGCCAGATGCCGCTAGGTGCCGCTAGGTGCCGCTGCGCACCGGTAGGGCCGTCGAATATTTGAGCTGCTCCATCGCGAAGCTCGAACTGACGTCGAACAGCGGCACGGCGCGAATGAGCTGCTTGTAGACGCGGTCGAAATCGTCGATATCGGAGACCACGATGCGCAGCAGGTAGTCGGTCTCGCCGCTCATGCGATACGCCTCGACGATCTCGGGAATCTCCTGCACGGCGCGCGTGAAGGTCTGCGCCCATGCCTCGGTGTGCTGGTTCGTGCGCACGGCGACGAACACCGTCGTCCCCACGCCGAGCTTGCGCGGGTCGCACAGAGCGACTTGCGCGCGGATCACGCCCGTTTCCTTCAGGCGCTGCACGCGCTTCCAGCACGGCGTTTGCGAAAGATTGACGCGCTGCGCCAATTCCGCGACCGGCATGGTCGCGTCCTGCTGAAGCAGCTCAACCAGCTTTCTGTCGATGAGATCCATTTCCGCACTCCCCGAAGCGTAGAAATTTATTCTACACGATGGGCAAACGGGAAAAGAATAGGAAAACGCTTTCCAGGCGCGAACGGCTATAAATCTTCTTGTAGAAACCGGAAGAAAAACACACCATGAACGCCCCTGCCGAACTCGCCCTGTTGAGCGCCGTCCACACCGCAGAGCAGCATGCTGCCGCCGTCGCGCGCTTCACCGCCGCACTCGACGCCGCCTTCGATGCGTGCGCGACGCCCGCCGACCCGTCGCGCTGCGCCCGCTTCGCGCGCGGCATGCGCGCGGCGCTCACGCGTGCGCGCGCCGACCCGGCGCTCATCACGCACGCGCAGCGCGAAGGCAGCGCCGAGACGTACCGGCGTCATGTCATCGCGGCCGACAGCCGCGGCCGCTACACGGTCGCGGCGCTGGTCTGGCAACCGGGCCACGCGAGCCCGATCCATGCACATCACACGTGGTGCGGTTACGCCGTGCTCGACGGCACGCTGACCGAAACGCTCTATGCGTGGGACGGCGCCCGTCAGGGCGCCGACGTGGTTCGCTCGCATCCGCGCGCGAGCGGCGCGGTGTCGTTCGGCGGCCGCGGGCGCGCCGGCATTCACCGGCTTTCGAACGGCAGCAACGTGCAGGCCGTGTCGCTGCATGTCTACGGCGTCGCCGCCGAGCACATCTCAACGCAGGTCAACGACGTGCTGCCTCTCGTGCGCAAGACGGCGCTTGCGACTTAACGCGACTGAGCCATATCCATCGATGGCGTCATAGTGCGTTGCAGTGCGCCCTCGTTGATTGCGGAGCGCGCCGCGCGGCCTGACCGCCACGATATCGCCAATCATCAGCAGATCGAACGAAAACGCAAGCTGACTGAGCAAGGCCGCCGCGCAGCGGCCGGGCGCTCGCGCAACTGCGACGCGACAAGGTGATTTGAGCTGGCGTGAGCGGCACAGACCGTCAGCCGCGGCTGCCCGCGGTGGGAATCTGCGGCGGCGCGCCCTCGGGCCCCGCCGTCGGCGGCGGCGCAGGCCGCGGCTCGTGCGAGGCATCGCGCGCAACGCCGCCCCCCACGTGCACGCCAGACGGATGCGGATGACCATGCGGCTCCTCGACATCGCCGCTGCGCGAGGACATGTGCACCTGCATCTGCGGCACCGGCATCTCGATGCCGGCCTCGTCCATGTGGCGCTTCAGGCGCGCATTGAACGCACGCGCCACGCTCCACTGCTGCAGCGGTCGCGTCTTGATCTGCCCTTTCACGACCATCCAGTTCGGGTCGAACCGGTCAAGGCCCCACACTTCCACGGGCCCGAGTATCTCGCGGCGATAGCGGAAGTCGGCCACGAGTTCCGCGCCGGTCTCGCGAATCATGCGCGTCACCGTATCGAGATCGACCGAGAACGGCACCCGCACTTCGAACACGGCGAACGCGAAATCGCGCGAGAGGTTCTTCACGATCTTGATCTGCGAGAACGGGATCGCGTGGATCGCGCCCTGCCCGTCGCGCAGCCGCACGGTGCGGATCGACAGATGCTCGACCGTGCCCGCATGGCCGTTGTCGATGTCGATCCAGTCGCCCACCGAAATCGTCTCTTCGATGATGATGAACAGACCGGTGATGAGATCGGCCACGAGCGACTGCGCGCCAAAGCCGATCGCAAGACCGATCACGCCCGCGCCGGCGAGCAGCGGTGTGACGTTGATACCGAGATTCGCCGCGGTGACGATGCCCGTGATGGTGAGGATCGTCACGAGCACCGCGTTGCGCACGAGCGGCAGCATGGTGCGCGCGCGCGTGCTGGGCGCGCGGCCCTTGGTGCGCGGACCGCTCGGATTGAGCGCTTCGAGAATCGCGGTGTCGACCGTGATCCAGACGAGCCAGGCGAGGAACACCGTCGACACGATCGCGAAAATGGCGTGCGCGATGCCGCGCGCGGCCACGCTCGCCTCGATGATCGCGGCGAGCGAAATGTCCCAGAGGCGCGCACACGACTCGAAATACGCGAACCAGATGAACACCACGAGCAGCGTGCCGGCAAAGCGCAACAGGCGCCGCAGATACGGCGAGCGCCGCCGCACGCGCGCGGGGTTCGGCCGCGTGATGCGCAGCACGACCGCCGAGAGGAAGAACGCGAGCACGAGCAGGAGCGCGGAGACCACCGAGATCTGCAGCACGTCGTCGCGGCTGCCGATGCCGCCGAACGTGGCGACGATCGAAGCGCCGGCGAGCAGCAGCATCGGCAGCTGCCAGAGCGAGGCGAGCACGTCGAGGACTTCGGTGAGCGCCTTGTGGCCGTGACGCAGCGAATAGCTGCGGTTGCGGATCAGATGCGCGACCGGCCTCCGGAAGCCAAAGGCGAATACTACCGTCAACACCGCGGCCGCCATGTTCGCGGCGGTGCTGACCAGGGCAGCCAGGTTCGCGCCCAACTGGCGCGCGACTTCGAAATTGGTCGCGGCGTCGCCGAGCGCGGCCAGCACGCCGATCGCAAAGAGCAGCCGGCGCGCGCGCGCGATCAGGAGGCGCACGGCCGCGCGCCGGTGCCCCGAGCCGAACAGCGAAAACATGATCAGGCAGATCGACGAAAACACCGCGCCCGCGACGATCGCGTAGGCGATCACGAGCGCGAGCGTGCGCCCGAGCGCGTCCGGCAGCGAACGCTCGACCACGAGCGCGCCGAGGAACGCCACGATCCATGGCGCCGCACGATGCACGACGAAAATCAGCAGATCGATGGTGCGCGGATCGGGCCGCAGGCCGGTCTCGACATCGAAACGCCTGAGCAGCCGCCGCTCGATCCAGCGCAGCACCGCGGCGCACGCGCCCCAGCCGGCCAGCATGGCGAACAGATCGAACACGATGCGGCCGAGGCTTTCGCCCTCCCCGCCCGAGGCGATGTCGTAAAGCTCGACGCCGGCTGCCCTGAAGCGCCCCGCCCAGTAGTGAAACGGACTGCGGCCGCGGCGCGCGTCCGCCTCGACCGAGGCGAGCCCGGACGCGATCGCGCCCAGCAGCCCCGCCGAGTTCGCCGCCGCGCCCGAAGCGGGCGCGGGCGCCGCGTTTTGCGACGCGCTGCGCAGCTTCTTGAGCTGATTCAGGAGCGCGGTGCGCTGGCGCTCGTTGTCGAGCGTATTGATGACGCTGTCGAGCGAGCGCGTGAACTCGGCCTGGCTCGCCGGTGACGGCGCCGAGGCTGCCTCGGCCGCCGAAGCTCCCGAGGCAGCCGCCGGCGCCCCGGTGATGATGCTCTTGAGCACCGGCAGCACGGGCGCCGGCGCGGCTTGGGCGGCGGCCCGCAGCGGCGTGGCGAGGCACGCCGCGAGGCATGCGAGGAGCATGAGCGCGCGCAGGAACGCGCGAACACCCTGGCGCGCCGGCGTGGCGCGTGAAAGAAGTGCACGATCCGCCGGCCCGAAGCGCATGCGCGACGGCCCGGCGCCCGCGCCATCGCGTCCGATGCTGGTATTCATGGCGGAGGGGCAAAAACAGGACTTTCCAGTTTAGCCGCACTCCACCTCGCCGCGCCGCGCGCGTGCGTAACAGTTTGTCAGCGCGCAGGGCGCGCCGCGCCGCGCCTCAGTAGGCCACCGTTGTGATCTGACGAATGAAGCGGCCCTGCTCCAGCTCGTCGACGAAGGCGATCGCGTAGTCCTCGGCCGAAATGCGGCTCTCGCCCTTCGCATCGGCGATCAGCGTATTGGCGCCCGTGCGGAACGTGCCCGTGCGCTCGCCGGGTGCGATGATCGCGGCCGGCGCGAAGAAGGTCCAGTCGATGTCGGTGACCGTGCGGTAGTAGTCGAACGCCTCGCGATGGGCGAGCGCGATCGCCTTGTAGGCGTCGGGGAAGCCTGCGGTATCGACGAGCTGCTTGCCGGGCGCGACCTCCAGCGAGCCGGCGCCGCCCACCACCACGAGGCGCTTGAGCCCTGCAGCGCGCACGCCGTCCACGAGCGCGCGGCTCGCGACCAGCAGGTCGTCGAGCTGATCCTTGGGCGGCGCGTAGGCGCTCGCCACCACATCGTGGCCGCGCACCGCGGCGGCGATGCTCGCCGCGTCGAGCAGATCGGCCTTCGCCGCGTGGACGTTCGGTGCGGCCGCCACGCGCTCGGGCTGGCGCACCAGCGCGCTCACCTCGTGGCCGCGGCGCGCCGCTTCGGCGGCGATGCGCGAACCGACCATGCCCGTTGCGCCAAAGAGGGCGATTTTCAGCGTCTTGCTCATGAACTGACTCCTGTTTTCCGTATTTATGTAACTAACGAAGTTACATTTTGGGGGCGAAAAAACGGGGCAATGCCCCGCTGATGATTCTGGTTGCGCGCAGCCCGCTCAGGCTCGCCGCGCCCGCGCGCGTTCGAGCTTGCGCTCGCTGCGCGCCATGTCGTCGACGACGTCCGCGAGCGTGCGGGTGGCGAGCGACGCCTCCATGGCGCGCTGTGCGTCGTCGATCACGCCGCGCAGCGTCTGCTGGATATGACGCCCGACGAGGCAGGCCGGATTCGGCTCCTCGCGGTGCATGGCGAACAACTGCGCGTCGTCGACCGCGTGGTAGACGTCGAGCAGCGTGATTGCCTGCGGCTCGCGCGCCAGCAGCGCACCGCCGCCCGCGCCCAATTGCGACGTCGTGAGGCCCGCGCTGGCAAGCATCGACAGGAGCCGGCGAATCAGCGCGGGATTCGTGTTCACGCTCCCCGCGATGATCTCCGACGACAGCGGCACGCCCTCCTGCTGCGCCAGCAGTGCGAGCACGTGAACGGCAAAAGCGAAACGGCTACTCGTATTCACGGCGAACCTGCCACTGCTGAGCGGCGCGCGAATGGTGCGAACCACGTGCGCCAAAAAGTGTAACCATCATAATTACATTAATTCGTAGCGTCAACCCGTGAGCCGCGGGCCGCACGGTTGCGGCCTCACTTCGCAGCATCCGATGCCGGCGCCGACGCGGCGGCGTTGCTCGCCCAGCGTTGCAACGAGTGCCCCGCACTCGTCAAACCGGTGCCGGTGGCCGCGGCGGCCTGCCCGAGCAAGGCTTGCGCCGTGCTTGCCGCGCCACGCAACTGGCCCTGCGCCGCCGAAGCCAGCTCGGCCGTGGACGCGCTCGCCTGCTGGCCTTGCGAAGCCGCCGAATCGAGCTTCTGCTGCGCTGCACCGAGTTGCTGGTTCACGAAGCTCGCGGCCTTGTCGAGCGTTTGCGCCGCCTGCTGCGCGGCCTGGCTGGCGGCGTCCTGGGTGGCCTGCTTCACGGCGTCGGCGGACTGCTTGCCCAGATCGGGTGCGGAAGCGTCGTGCTTGTTGCAGCCGGCGGCGAGCGCCGCACACACGAGCAGGGAGGCCAGCGTGAGCCTTTGCGTCGAAACCTTCGAATACATGGTCATCCTGAAAAATTCGCCGCATGAAGCGGCTTGCATAGATGAAAACGCGGCAATGATACGCCGTCGCGCAACGCCGTTTCTGACGAAATCAGCGAAAAGCCCGCGCGCTCGAAAACCGGCCGCGACACCGCGCTCGCATCGGCGCTCAACACCGTCGAGCGTGCCTCGCGCGCGAGCGCTTCGAGCCGCGCCAGCAACGCCGTCGCGAGGCCGCGGCGCGACCACGCCGGCGCGACGTAAAGCATCTCGACGTGATCGAGCGGAAAGAGCTGCCCGAATGCCGCTGGCGCGCCGTCACAGTGCACCACGAGCGTGACCCCGCGTGAAAGACGCGCGTCGAAGTCCGCGAGATCGTCGGCGGCCGCGGCCCACGCGCTGCGCTGCGCCGCGTCGTAGAACGAGGCAGCGAGTGTGCACACGGACGCGCGGAACAACGCGGCCAACGCGCTCGCATCGCGGCCCGGCACGTAGGGCCGCCAGTCGATGGTGTGCAGTGCGTCGCCCGCGACGCCGTGCTTTGCGAAATCGTCAAACATGATGGAGTAGACTGCCCACGCGCACGATCTGTTCCACCGTCCACCTCTGGAGACAAACGATGGCCGTCAAGAAGATCCTGTTCCTCACCGGCGATTTTGCCGAAGACTATGAAACGATGGTGCCGTTCCAGGCGCTGCAGGCCGTCGGCCACCGCGTCGACGCCGTGTGCCCCGGCAAGAAGGCCGGCGAGCGCGTGAAGACCGCCATCCACGACTTCGAGGGCGACCAGACCTACACCGAAAAGCCTGGGCACCAGTTCGCGCTCAACGCGACTTTCGACGAAATCGACGCCGCCAGCTACGATGCGCTCGCCATTGCGGGGGGACGCGCGCCCGAATACCTGCGCCTCAACCCGAAGGTCATCGAGATGGTGCGTCACTTCGCCCACGGGAACAAGCCCATCGCGGCGATCTGCCATGCGGCCCAGCTGCTCGCCGCGGCCGAGGTGATCCGCGGCAAGCGCATTTCGGCCTATCCGGCCTGCGCGCCCGAGGTGCGGCTCGCGGGCGGCGAATATGCCGACATCGCCATCGACAGCGCCGTGACGGACGCGCCCTTCGTCACGGCGCCGGCGTGGCCTGCCCACCCCGAATGGCTGCGCCAGTTCCTCGCGCTCCTCGGCACGCGCATCGAGCCGTGAGCGAGCGCTGATCCAGTCGCGCGCCGCCCCTTTTTCGCACGGGGCGCGGCGCGCGCCGGCCGCCAATTCGGACTGGTCCGATATCGCCGCAACGCCCCGCTGGCCAGAATAGCCGCCACTTGTTCTGGAGTACGGAGTGGGTGTCGTGGAACTAACGGACTGGCTTGTGATACTCGCGATCGCCCTGGCGGCGATCCTCTTTTTATGCAGGCGCGGCGGCCGCAAAGGCAGCTTGAGCGACCGCGCGCGCCACCTGCGCGGCACGCGTCTGCTCCTGCACGGGGCGTTCGCGCTGTGGGCCGCGCTGCTCATGCTCGTGCGCGGCTTCGTCTTGCCGCTGGGCGAGCCGTTCGGCATCGCCATCAGTCATCACACCATGCTGGCCATCGCGCTAGCGCTCGCTGGCATGGGCGCCATCTGGACGTTTCGCGCGAGCCGCCTGCTCAAGCCGCGGCGCATCTTCAGCCCGTGCTGAGCGCTTGTCTGGGGGGCTATGCGCCTGCCGGCGGTCGCAACCCCGTGGTGGGCCCCGTCCGCAATTCGCTTCGCACGGTGCCCTTCGGGCTCGCGCCACCCGCGCCATCGCTCGCACCATATCCTGCAAGACCGCCGGGCGAGACTTCCGAGCGCTCCGCGCGTTCGAGCGCGCTGATGATCTGTTCCGCGTCGCCGGGCAACGGCGGCGCGACTGCAAGCGCATCGGGCAGCGACAGATAGAACGTCGTCCCCTCGCCTTCCGTCGACTCCACCCAGACGCGCCCACCGTGCCGCTCGACCACGCGGCGCACGAGCGCGAGCCCGATCCCCTCGCCCGACGCCACGTTGCCGTGCATGCGCTGGAACGCCTGAAAGAGCCGCGGCAGGCCCACCTCGGGGATGCCGAGCCCGTTGTCGCGCACATAGAAAATCTGCAGCGACTCCACGCCCGGCGGGGCATGAGCCGTGCCGATCTCGACGCGCCCCTCGCGCGCCGGATCGAGATAGTTCAGCGCGTTGCCGATCAGGTTTGCAAACACCTGCTCGAGCGCCGTCGGGTCGCCCCATACGTCGGGCAGCGTTTGCACGCTCACCTGCGCGCCGCGTGCGCGGATCGAGGCGTGCATCGCGTCGACCACGCGCTGCACCAGCTCCTGCACGCTCACGCGCTGTCGCCGGTACTCCACGCGCCCCACGCGCGCGAGCCGCAGCAGCGCGTCGATGATGTGCGATGCGCGCAGCACGGCCGTTTGCAGATAGCGCAGCGCCTCGCCGATGTCCTCGTTGATGGTCCGCTCGATGCGCGCGCGCGCCTGCGGCGAGAGCGACGAATGGGCGATGCGCTCGTGCAGGTCGTTGCACGCGTGATTGAGCTCGCGCGAAAAGCCCTGCAGGTTCACGAGCGGCGCGCGCAGATCGTGCGACACGCCGTGGATGAACATCTCGTTTTCCTGCGTCTGCTGGCGCAGGTTTTCGTTGATGCGCGCGAGCTGGTCCGCGCGCCGCGCGAGGTCCGCCTGAAAACCGAGGCGCAGCCGCTCGGCTTCGATCAGCCGGTGGCTGATATGGTGCAGCGTGAGGTCGAGTTCGGCGATTTCATCGCTGCCCGCCGTGAGCGGCGTGAGCGGCTCGTTCGCGGCCAGCCGGTTCGCGTTGTCGGACAGCGCATCGAGCCGCCCGCGCACGCCGCGCGTAAACACCCAGACGGCAAGCGCGACCAGCACGATCGAGCCGAGCACGGCCGTCATCACGAGCGTCTGCTGCTGGGCGCGCGCCGCTTCGGCGGCGGACACCCGCAACACGTCGAGGCGGCGCTCCTCGGTCTGTAACGAGACGATCTGCGTGCGCACGCGGTCCAGCACGTCGGCGGCCATGAGCGCGCGAAAGCGCTCGGCGAGGTCGGCGCGGCGGCCCGAGCGCAGCAGATCCTGCACGCGGTCCGACCATTGGCGATAGTTCTGCACGGCGTAACGGATCTGCACGGCGCGCTCGACCTGCGAGGGATTATCGGAGACGAGATCGACGAGCCGGTCGATGCGGCGGTCCACGTCCATCCACATCGAAACCGGTGTGGCGTAGCTCGTGTCGTTGGCCGCCACCGCACCGCGCAGCTTGACCGACTCGACCAGCACCGGTTCGAGCACGCGCGAAGCCTGCGCCAGCACGGCCTGGCTGTGCTGGCGCCAACGCTCCGCGGCAGCGGCGTCGGTCTCGGCCTTCACGATGGCCGACAGCAGGCTCAGTTCGAATACGGCGGGAATCGCGATCAGCAGAAGCCCTTTGGTCGTGAGGCGCATTGCGTGGCGAGTACCGGGCTACCGGACGTGCGTGAGGTGGCAATCTGGCCATTATGTCGGCGTTTGCGCCCCATGTGCGCCCGAAGTTCATCCTTCACGAAAACGCAAGATGATTTCGATTAGCCGACAGTCCATTGATTCGGAAAGGAAAATCGAATCAGTCGCCCTATTCTGGCGCGAGATTTCCCCACCTTTGCGCGCAGGTCCCGAGTTTGTGCCGGAACGTGGTGCATGCGCCCCAGATCCCAGCACCCGCTCTGACGACACGGTATCGACTTTTTTCCGCATCGGTGCACGGCCGCACCGGCTTGACGCCTGGTGCGGCCGCAAATTCCCCAGTTTGGCGCCGAAGCTGGCCCGCATCTTGCTGACTATGCGCCCATTTTGGGCAAACTGGGTACGCCAGATGGACAATCTAAAAACCGGCACCGACACGCTATTTCTGCTGTTGGGCGCCGCCATGGTGCTCGCCATGCACGCGGGGTTCGCGTTTCTCGAACTCGGCACCGTGCGCAAGAAGAATCAGGTCAACGCGCTCGTGAAGATCCTCGTCGATTTTTCGATTTCGACGATCGCCTACTTCTTCATCGGCTATACGCTCGCCTACGGCGTGCAGTTCTTCTCGCACGCCGACGTGCTCGCCGAGCACAACGGCTACGCGCTCGTGCGCTTCTTCTTCCTGCTCACCTTCGCGGCGGCCATTCCGGCCATCGTGTCGGGCGGCATCGCCGAGCGCTCGAAGTTCAATCCGCAGCTGTTCGCGACCTTTGTGATCGTCGGCTTCATCTATCCGTTCTTCGAAGGGATGGTGTGGAACAACCGCCTCGGTTTCGAAGATGCGATGACGCACGTGTTCGGCGTGCCGTTCCATGACTTCGCGGGTTCGGTGGTCGTCCACGCGTTCGGCGGCTGGATCGCGCTGCCGGCCGTGCTGCTGCTCGGGCCGCGCCACGGCCGCTATACGCGCGACGGCCGCATCGCCGCGCATCCGCCTTCGAACATCCCGTTCCTCGCGCTCGGCGCGTGGGTGCTCGCGGTGGGCTGGTTCGGCTTCAACGTGATGAGCGCGCAGACCGTCGACAAGATCAGCGGTCTCGTCGCCGTCAACTCGCTCATGGCGATGGTGGGCGGCACGCTCGCCGCGTGGTTCGCGGGCCGCAACGATCCGGGCTTCACCTATAACGGGCCGCTCGCGGGGCTCGTTGCCGTGTGCGCGGGCTCGGACATCATGCACCCGCTCGGCGCGCTCGCGACGGGGGCGGTCGCCGGTGCGCTGTTCGTGTACATGTTCACCTGCGTGCAGAACCGCTGGCGCATCGACGATGTGCTCGGCGTGTGGCCGCTGCACGGCCTGTGCGGCGCGTGGGGCGGCATCGCCGCGGGCATTTTCGGCCAGCGCTGGCTCGGCGGGTTGGGCGGCGTCTCGCTCGGCGCGCAGATCGTCGGCACGCTTGCGGGCATCGTGATCGCCTTCCTCGGCGGCCTCGTGGTGTACGGCCTGCTGCGCAAATTCGTCGGCCTGCGCATCGATCGCGAACAGGAATTCAACGGCACCGACCTGTCGATCCACAAGATCACGGCCACGCCGGAACGCGAAACGGTCTCCTGACCGGCGCGCCAGACGCTCATGCGGGCGGCGCCCTGCCGCCCGCACGCCGTACGTATCACTCAGGGACCGTCAAAGCTGGCCCATGCCGCCGGCGACGATCACTTCGGTGCCGATCATGAAGGCCGATTCGGCCGCGCTCAGATGCAGCACGGTCGAAGCGATCTCCTCCACCGTCGCAAAGCGCTTGAGCGGCACCAGCCCGCGGATCGATTCCTCGGTCGCCGCGAGCGTGGCGGCATCCATGCCGAACTTGTTGTAGAGCGGCGTCTTCACGGGACCGGGGCTCACCACGTTCACGCGAATGCCGCGCGGCAGCAGTTCGGCCGAAAGCGTCTTGGCGAACGAGATCAGCGCGGCCTTGCTCGCCGCATACACCGACGAAGTGGGCATGCCGATATGGGCGTTGATCGAGCCGTTGAGCACGATGGCCGCACCGTCGTTGAGCACTGGCAAGAGCGACTGAATCTGGAAGTAAGCGCCCTTCACGTTGGTGTCGAAGGTGACGTCCCAGAGCGCTTCGTCCACTTGCTCGAACGGCGCGAGCTTCGCCACGCCCGCATTGATGAACACCGCGTCGAGGCGCAGGCCGGCGTCGCGCACGGCGGCGGCCAGTTCGCGGGCACCGGTGATCGAGGCCGCGTCGTTGCGCCATGCGTGTGCGTTCGGGCCGAGCGCGCGCCGCGCGGCTTCGAGACCGGCTTCGTCGCGGCCCGTGACGATGACGTGGGCGCCTTCGGCGGCGTAGGCTTGCGCGGCAGCGAGGCCGATACCGCTGGTTCCGCCGGTGACGAGGACAGTTTTGTTTGCAAAGCGGTTCATGACGTTCTCCTTGAAGGGGATAGTCTCGATCTGAGACTGTGAAGCCATATTGCCGGGCGGCGCGCTTTCTGCCGTACGACGGTTTTGGCGCAAACGTTCGAAGCCGTCGAACGTTTGCGCGGGCAGCTAGCTTCAGCCCGTGACTTCGATCCCGTCCACGAGGCGCCTGGCAAGACGCGGCTCGCGCAGCCGGTCGATCCACCATTGCAGTGCGCGCCCCACGTGTTCGCCGCGCCACGCCACGTAAAGCATGTTCGGCTCGCGCGGGTTCGCCGTGACCTTCTCGACCAGTTCGCCGCGCTCGAAGAGCTTCGCGGCGCGCCGCCGCGGCACCCAGCCGACGCCGAGGCCCTCGCGCTGCGCGAGGATCTTCGCGCGCATCGACGGCACTGCCAGTACCTCCTGCCCCCCGAACAAGCCATAGCCGCGCCCCGGCGTGAGCCGCGCCGAATCGCCGACCGCCACGCCGCGCTCGGCCAGCATACGCTCGCGCGTGAGCGGCGCCTGCTCGCGTGCGAGCCGATGGCGCGGCGCCACGGCGAACGCCCACTCCACCACGCCGAGTTCGAACCAGTGCAGGCCGTCGATGGCG